>DASYVN010000195.1:0-23661 GCA_035937095.1 Candidatus Limnocylindria bacterium | reverse complement strand
CGATCGGCAGACCCAACAGTCCGCCGACACCCGCGCCGATCCAGTCTTCCCCGGGTCGCATGAGACCGCGAAGCGATTCGGCTTCCGTGCGGTCCTTGCGACGCCGCTCGTGCGCGAGGGGAACGCCATCGGCGGTATCGCGCTCCGGCGGTCAACCCCCGGCCCGTTCTCCGAACGCGATGAGGAGCTGCTCCGCGCTTTCGCGGCACAGGCCGTGATCGCGCTGGAGAACGTCCGGCTGTTCAACGAGACGAAGGAAGCCCTCGACCGGCAGACTGCGATCGGCGACATCCTGCGGGTCATTTCAGGTTCGGTCACCGACATTCAGCCGGTCTTGGATGCGATCGCTTCGAGCGCCGCGCGCTTCGCGATGGCCGAGGACGCCTCGGTGCTGCTGGTGCAAGGCGAGCATGCCGTGATTTCCGCGCATTTTGGACCGCTGCTCATGCCACCGTCCGTGACGCTCGAGCGCGGATGGGTCGCCGGGCGCGCGATCCTCGAGCGACGCACCCTGCAGCTCGAGGACGCGACCGCCGCCGGAGATGAATATCCGCACAGCCAAGCGGCCGCGATCAGGGGCGACCATCGAGCCGTCTTGGCGGCCCCGCTCATTCGTGACGGCAAGCCGCTCGGCGTGATCGTGCTGCGCAGGCGCGATGCGCGTCCGTTCAGCGAGCGGCAGGTCGAGCTCGTCGAGACCTTCGCTGATCAGGCGGCGATCGCGATCGCGAACGTCCGCTTGTTCAAGGAGATCCAGCAGAAGTCGGCCCAGCTCGAGGTCGCCAATCGCCACAAGACCGAGTTCCTCGCGAACATGTCGCACGAGCTGCGCACGCCACTGAACGCGATCATCGGCTTCTCCGAGGTCCTCCAGCAGCGGATGTTCGGTGAACTGAACGACCAGCAAGCCGACTATCTCGAGGACATCAAGAGTTCGGGCCAGCACCTGCTCACGCTCATCAACGACATCCTCGACCTATCCAAGATCGAAGCCGGCCGGATGGAGCTCGAGGCTGCGCCGTTCTCGCTCATCGCCGCGCTCAACAACGCCGTGACGCTCGTGCGGGAGCGCGCGATGAGCCACGGCATCCGCCTCGAGCTCGAGGTCGCGCCGGAGCTCGACACGATGGTGGCGGACGAGCGCAAGCTGAAGCAGGTCGTCGTGAACCTCCTCGCGAACGCCGTGAAGTTCACGCCGGACGGCGGCACCGTCAGCCTGCGCGCGGCGCGCGAGAACGGCGAGGTGCGCCTGGCCGTGCACGACACCGGCATCGGGATCGCACCGGAGGATCAGCAGCGGATCTTCGAGGAATTCCAGCAGGCGACGCACCAGACCGAGAAGTCGCGCGAAGGCACCGGGCTTGGGCTGAGCCTCTCCAAACGGATGGTCGAGCTTCACGGCGGAACGATCAGCGTCGACAGCGCACCGGGCAAAGGCAGTACCTTCACGGTCGCGCTGCCGCTATTGAAGGAGTCGTGATGGCGAACGAGCTGATCCTCATCGTCGAGGACAACGAGAAGAACCTGAAGCTCGCGCGAGACGTGCTGCGGTTCCACGGCTTCCGTACGGTCGAAGCGGTCGACGGCGAGTCCGCGATCACGATGAGCGTCGAACACCTGCCCGCGCTGATCCTCATGGACATCCAGCTGCCGGGCATCGACGGCATCGTCGCGATGACGCGGATCCGCGCCGACGAGCGGACCAAGCACATCCCGACCGTCGCGCTGACCGCCTCGGTCATGTCGGGCGACCGCGAGCGGTTCGATGAGGCCGGCTTCGACGGCTTCATCGCGAAGCCGATCGAAGTGAAGAACTTCCCCGGCCAGGTGCGCGCGTACCTCGACGCGACGCGATGACCAAGATCCTCGCGGTCGACGACATCCCGCAGAACCTGCGACTGATGGAGGCGGTCCTCGCGCCCAACGGCTTCGAGGTCGTCACCGCGTTGACCGGCGAGGACGCGCTACTCCAGGTCCTCAAAGAGAAGCCGGACCTCGTCTTGCTCGACATCATGCTGCCGGGGATCGATGGCTACGAGGTCTGCCGCCGGCTACGCGCGGATCCGAAGACGAGCTTCCTGCCGGTCGTGATGGTCACGGCCAGCGGGCTCCCCGAGAAAGTGAAGGCCATCGAAGCGGGCGCCGACGATTTCATCGCGAAGCCCTTCGACCAGCCCGAGCTGCTCGCCCGCGTCCGGTCGCTGCTGCGCGTGAAGACGTATCACGACGAGATCGAGCGGCAGAAGACCGAGCTCGCGGACTGGAACCGAACGCTCGAGGATCGCGTGCAGGAGCAGGTGGACGAGCTCGGGCGGCTCGGCCGACTGCGCCGCTTCCTCTCCCCGCAGATCGCCGACGTCGTCGTGTCGCAGGGGGCCGACGACTTCCTGGCGGGCCACCGCCGCGAGATCACGGTGGTCTTCGCGGACCTGCGCGGCTTTACGTCGTTCTCGGAGACCGCGGAGCCGGAGGAGGCGCTCGGGGTGCTGCGCGCGTATCACGCGGCGATGGGCGAGCTCATCTTCCATCACGAGGGCACGGTCGAGCACTTCGCCGGCGACGGGATCATGGTGTTCTTCAACGATCCGATGCCGATCCCCGAGCCGCATCTCCAGGCGACCCGCATGGCGCTCGCGATGCAGACGCGCTTCGCCGAACTGCAGGCAGGATGGAAGAAGCGCGGGTACGACCTCGGGCTCGGCATCGGGATCGCGGTCGGCTACGCGACGCTCGGCCGCATCGGCTTCGAGGGCCGGTTCGATTACGGCGCGGTCGGGATGGTGGTCATCCAGGCGTCGCGGCTGTCGTCAGCAGCGAAGGCCGGCGAGATCCTCGTCAGCAGCCGCGTGCACGCGGCCATCGAGGGTGCCGTCGACGCGACGTCGGTCGGCGAGATCGAGCTGAAGGGATTCCATCAGCCGGTGCCCGCGTTCGCGGTGACCGCGGCGAAGGGGGCGCCGGCCTAGCTGACCTTCCCCAGCTCGTGGCCCCAGTCGAACGCGGAGTAGTGGGGTGGCTCGATGCCGTTCGCGCCGAAGATCGAGCCGAGCTGGGCCCGGTGCTCGTTCCCGTGGTGCAGGAACTGCGCGATGAGGATGCCCATCGGCAGGCGCTGCGTGCTGCCGTCGGCGCCGCGGCGCTCGATGATCCGATCGAGATCGAGGTCGCCCGTCGCGAATCCGGCGAACCACTCGCTGAGCTTCTTCGTCCGGGCGACGACCTGGCCGAGATCCTTAGTCGTCGTCTCGCGGACGGCGTCGTCCGGCGGCGCCTTCGCCTGGAGCGCCGATGCATAGCGCTCCGTCGCGCCGACGAGGTGGATGAGCGTCGCCTCGATCGTGCCCATCGTCCCGGGTGTGGTCAGCGCGCGTTGCTCGGGCGGCAGCGCGGCGCAGAACCGCGCGAGCTTTTCGGTCGCCCAGTTGTCGTACTCGATCGGCACGGCTAGGTCGCTCATTCCGATGCCTCCGAAATGCGGGCTGCGCGGCCGTAGCCCCACGCGCTCACCGAAGGGGGCTCGATGCCGTTCGCGCCAAGGATGGTGGTCGCCTGCGCGCGGTGCTCGTTCCCGTGATGGATCAGCTGCGCGAGGATCACGCCGACGGTCGACCACTCGCCCTCACCCATCTCGATGCGCCTGGTGCCGTCGTCGGTGGCCGCGACCTCGAGCTCGCGCGCGCCGATGGCCGTCGCGACCGCGAGCAGATCGTCAAGGGAATGCCGTTCGTCGCGGCGGACGCGCGCGCGGCCGAGCACCTCGCCGGTGAGGAGCTGCACGTACCACTGCTCGCCACCGACGAGGTGCTGGAGGGTCCCGTACAGCGTGCCGTACGTGCCGATGGCCTTCGCCTCGAGCAGCGCGGGATCGAGCGCGCTGCAGAATTCGAGGAGCGTCACATTCGCCCAGGTGTTGTGACGAAGGACGTGATCCAGGGGGTAGGCCACTACGTCTGGAAGAGCGGGCTGCCGCGCTTCAGGAACCGACCGCGGCCCTTCTTCCCGAGGAACTTCCCGTCCGCCACGATGACCTCGCCGCGCGACAGGACCGTTGTCGCCTTCCCCTTCACCGTGCGCCCCTCGTACGGGTTGTAGTCCACGCGCATGTGATGCGTCTTCGCGGACAGCGTCTGCGTCGCCTTCGGATCCCACAGCACGATGTCCGCGTCGCTGCCCACGGCGATGGTCCCCTTCCGAGGGAACAGACCCATGATCTTCGCCGGCGTCGTCGCGGTGAGCTCGACCCAGCGGCTCGCGGTGATCCGGCCCTGGGCCACGCCGCCGTCGAAGATGAGGGCCATGCGTGTCTCGACCCCGGGGGCGCCGTTCGGGATCTTGGAGAAGTCGCCCTTGCCGAGCTCCTTCTGCTTCGGCAGGCCGTTGAAGCCTTCCTTCATGCAGAACGGACAGTGGTCCGTGGAGACGACCTGCAGGTCGTTGCGCTGGAGCCCTTTCCAAAGCTCGTCCTGGTGCCACTTGGGGCGGAGCGGCGGCGACATCACGTACTTCGCGCCATCGAACCCGGGCTCCTCGTAGTTGTCGTAGCTCAAGAACAGGTACTGCGGGCAGGTCTCCGCGTACGCGGGGAGCCCGCGATCGCGGAACAGGCGCACCTGCGCGAGCGCCTGCGCGGCCGAGAGATGGACGATGTAGAGGGGCACGCCGCCGGCCATCTCCGCGAGGGCCAAGGCACGTCCGGTCGCCTCGCCTTCGGCCTCGGGCGGCCGGGTGAGCGCGTGCCATTTGGGCGCGGTGTGCTTCGCGGCGAGCGCCTTCTTCACCAGCACGTCGATGACGCCGCCGTTCTCGGCGTGCATGCAGATGAGGCCGCCGACCTCGGCGCTGCGCACGAGAGCCTTGAAGATCGCGGCGTCGTCGACCATGAACACGCCGGGGTAGGCCATGAACAGCTTGAAGCTCGAGATACCGTCGCGGACCATGGTCTCCATCTCCCGGAGGACCTTGTCCGAGACGTCGCGCACGATCATGTGCAGCCCGTAGTCGACCACCGCCTTGCCGCGGGCCTTCTTCATCCAGAGATCGCGGGCCTTTTCCAGCGGCTCGCCGAAGCCTTGGACCGCGAAGTCGACGATCGTCGTCGTGCCCCCGAACGCCGCCGCGGTCGTGCCGGTCTCGAAGTCGTCGGAGGCCATCGTGCCGCCGAACGGCAGCTCCATGTGCGTGTGGACGTCGATGCCACCGGGGATGACGTACCTGCGGCTCGCGTCGATCCGTTTCGCGCCGGCCGCCTTGAGGGCGGTACCGATGGCGGCGATCTTCTCCCCGTCGATGAGCACGTCGGCCTTGTACACGTCGGCCGCGGTCACGACGGTCCCGCCGGTGATGAGCGTCTTCATCCGCGATCTCCCCTGTCGACCGGGGATTATGCGCGCGGGCTCACCACTGAGGCGTCGGACTCCGCGAGCGCGCGGCGGAGCACCTTGCCGATGAGCGTCTTGGGCAGCTCCCGCCGGAACACCACGCTCGCAGGGACCTTGAAGCGCGCCAGCGACCGCGCGCAGTGGGCGATGAGCTCGGCCTCGCTCGCGGCCGCTCCCGGACGGAGCGCGACGAACGCCTTCACGATCTCGCCCCGCTCGGCATCCGGCACGCCGATCACCCCGGCCTCGAGGACGGCGGGGTGGGCGTAGAGCACCTCTTCGACCTCGCGCGGGTAGACGTTGTAGCCGGAGACGATGATGAGCTCCTTCTTCCGGTCGACGATCGTGAAGTATTCGTCCTCGTCCATACGCGCGACGTCGCCCGTGCGGAGCCATCCGTCGCGAAGGACGAGGGCCGTCTCGGCCGGCGCGTTCCGTGTAGAGCGGGTTGCACGGCACGACGATCGCGCCCGCGCGGAGCGCGCCGTAGAACGCGATGACGTACTGCGGGCAGTTCGGGAGGATGAGCGCGACGCGATCGCCCTTCCGAACGCCCATCGCCTGCAGGCCCGCGGCGAACCGGTCGGCGAGCTCCAAGACCTCGCGCCAGGTCAGCGTCGCGTCGAAGAAGATCGTGCCGACGGCGTCGGGCATCCGCCGCGCCGTCTCGTCGAGGAACGTCTGGAGCGGGCGTCCGGGTACGTGATCGTCGCCGGTACGCCCTCGTCGTAGTGACGCGTCCACGGACGCTCGGGGGTCACGGCCGCACGCTGCGCACGGCCCGCTCCGCGAGCTCGTCGATCACCGCGTCGCGCGTCAGGCGGCCGTCCGGCCGGTACCACTCGTACATCCAGTTGCACATCCCGAGGATCGCGAGCGTGGCGACGTTCGGATCGCCGGGCGCGAGCTCGCCGGCGCGCGCGCCATCGGCGATGACGCCGCTGAAGAGCGTGCGCATACGCCGCCGCCGCGCGGCGAGGCCCGCGAGCTCGCGCACCGGCAGCGATCGCCAGTCGCGGAGGTACAGCCCGACCGCGCCCTGGTTCGCGATGATCGCGCGTGCGTACGCCCGGACCATGTCGCGGAGCCGGTCGGCCGCGCCGGCGTCACGCCGCGCGATCGCCTCGAGCTCGCCGACGGTGTCCTCGAGCAGCCCCTCGAACAGCCGGGCGAGGAGCTCCTCCTTCGAGCGGATGTAGTGGTAGAGGCTGCCCTTGAGCAGCCCGACGGCGTCCGCGATGTCGCGCACGCTCGTCCCGTGGTACCCCTTGCGCTGGAAGATCCGCCCCGCAGCGGCGAGGATCTCCTCCTGACGGTTCGCGGGCGAGCTCATCGCTCCTGCTCCCAGGCCCGGATCCGCGCGAAGACGCCTCCGTCTCCGGCCCGGACGGCGCGAGCGTTGCGCTCGGCCACGGACCGCGCCCGTGCCGCGGCGCGAGAGGCGAGCGCCGCGTGCTCGGGGATCCGACGGGCCTGCTCGGCGAGTGCTCGCGCGGCGTGGAGGTGCGCGAGCGTCTCGGTGATCCGCTCGGCGTGCAACAGGAACGGGCCGATCTCGTCGTCGGTCGGCGCGCGGCGGCCGCGCACGAGTGCGAGGCCCCTGCGGCGGACGAGCCCGGCCGTGAGGCCGCGCAGCGTGGCGACGAGCGCGCCGCGCGCGGCGGCGAAGCTGCGGCCGGTCGGCCCCGCGAAGCGAGCGCGCGCGAGCGTCGGGCTCGGCCCACCCCGGAGGAGGCTCGCCGGATCGCGGAGGAGGGCGCGCATGAGATCGCGCACCGCCATGAGGGACTGGATCTGCGACGTGCCCTCGTAGATCGGGAGAATGAGGCTGTCCCGCATGTGCCGCTCGACCTCGTACTCGGTGACGACGCCGTAGCCGCCATGGATCTGCAACGCCTGGCGGCAGACGCGGATCATCTCCTCGGCGCCGTACCACTTGACGAGCGGGGTGAGCTCGCGCAGCCGCCGCGCCGAACCCTCGTCGCGGGCGAAGAGGACCTCATCCTGGAGGACGGCTGCCTCGGTGATCAGGGCGCGCACCCCGGCGAGGCTCGTCTCCATGTCGACGAGCATCTCGGCGACGAGCGGATGCTCGCGGATGGGCCGGCCCATCTGGATGCGCTGCTTCGCGTACGCGGCCGCGGCCGCGAACGCGGCGGTGCCGATGCCCAGCCCCTGGATCCCGACGCCGACGCGCGATTCGTTCATGAACGAGAGGATCTCGTGCCAGCCCTCGCCGACGGTGCCGAGCAGCTCGGCTCGGGTGCCCTCGAATCGCAGGGCGCAGGTCGGTGAGCCACGGATCGTGAACTTGTGCTCCGCGCGCTCGACGACGTAATTGTCGGCGGCGCGGTCCGCGAGGAAGAGCCCCAGGCCGTCGAGCCCGTGCGACCCCGGGATGCAGCGCGCGAGCAGGATGACGAAGTCGCCGTTGCCCGCGCTGATGAACTGCTTGCGGCCCTCGACGACCCAGCCGCCGTCGCGCTCGGTCGCGGTCGTCGCGATCGCACCGATGTCGGAGCCGGCCTGCGGCTCGGTCATCGCGACCGCACCCATGATCTCGCCGCGCGCGAGACGCGGGAGGTAGCGCCGCCTCTGCTCGTCGGTCCCGGACCGGAAGATCATCGCGGCGGGCGCGGTGTAGAAGGCGTACTGCACCATCGTGCTCGGACACGCGCGCGCGAGCATCGCGATGACGAACACGGTGACTGTGAACGGGAGGCCGCTCCCGCCGTGCTCCCGCGGCAGCGAGAGCCCCATGAGCCCGAGATCGGCGAGGCCGCGCAGGTTCCGCTTGAGTGGGGCGTTCATCCCGACCTGTCCGTCCTCCTGCACCACGCCGAGCGCGTCGACTTCCCGCGCACACGCCGCGATCTCCGTGCCGATGAAGCGACCGGCGACGCTGAGGACCTCGCGCCAGGCCGCGACCGTTTCGGCGACATCGGCAGCGGGTCCCTCGGTCAGCCGGACGACGCGCTCCCACGGGATGCCGCGATCGAAGGTCGCGACGAGCGCGGCGTCGTCGAGGAAGAAGTTCATCGGTGGTACGGCCGGCCCGTCAGCAGCGAAGCGGCGGGCTCGTACCGGTCGCCATGGCGCGCCGCGAGGGCCCGCAGCGCGTCGGGCAGCTCCTTTGCGCGCGCATCGGCCCAGCGGAACGGGCCGCCGAGGAACGGCGGGAAGCCGAGTCCGAGCACCGCGCCGAGATCGCCCTCCGCCGCGGATCGGAGGACGCCCTCGTCGAGGCAGCGCGCGGCCTCGTTCAGGAAGAGCAGGGTGAGGCGGTCGCCGATGTCCTCGGCCGCGGGTCCGCGCGTCGCGGTGGGACTCCCGAGCAGCTCGTACAACCGTGGATTCGGCGTGCGCGTCTTGCCCTCGTAGCGGTAGAAGCCCGCGCCGCCGCGCTTACCCTGCAGCCCCGCCTCGGCGAGCAGCCGGACCGCGCGGGGCGCGACGGTCAGCTCGCGCGCGGCGGCGACGGTCCGCCCGGCGTGGTCGGCCACGGCAAGCCCGACCTCGTCGATGAGCGCGAGCGGCCCGATCGGCCAGCCGAACGCGACCATGGCGCGGTCGACGTCCTCGATGCGTGCGCCCTCCTCGAGGAGCAGGGTCGCCTCGCCGAGCATGACCCCGAGCGTGCGGGTCGTGTAGAAGCCGGGGCCGTCGCGCACGACGATGACCGTCTTGCCCATCGCCTGACCGGTCGCGACGACGCGCGCGACGGCCGCGTCGTCCGCGCGCGCGGGACGGACGACCTCGACGAGCCGCATGCGGTGCACGGGCGAGAAGAAATGGATCCCGACCACCCGCTCGGGCCGCCGCGCGTCGCGCGCGATCTCGGCGATCGGCAGGGCCGAAGTGTTCGACGCGATCACCGCGTCGTCGCGGACGACGGCCTCGAGCTCGGCGAGCACCCGCCGCTTCAGGGCGAGGTCCTCGAAGACGGCTTCGACGACGAGGTCCGCGCGATGGAAGCCGGAGAGGTCGGTGGTCCCGGTCACCCGGGCGATCACCCGGCGGCTGTCGCGCCGGTCGATGATGCCCTTGCGTCCGGCGTCCTGGGTGAGCGTCCGCACCGCGGCGAGACCGCGCGCGACCGCGGCGTCGTCGACGTCGCGGATCCGGACGCGCATCCCGCCCATCGCGCCGGCCTGCGCGATCCCCGAGCCCATGAGACCGGCGCCCACGACGGCGAGCTCCCGCGCGGCCGCCTCGCGCGGCAGGCCGGCCGACGCCGCGCGCCGCTGGTGCAGCCCGAGCAGGAAGAGGGCGATGAGGTTGCGCGCTACGGCACTCGTCGCGAGCTCGCCGAAGGACGCAGCCTCGGCCGCGAGCCCGTGTTCCATGCCCCGGGCGAGGCCGGTCGCGATCGCGTCGATCGCCCGGAACGGCGCCGGGTAGCGGCCGTGCGTCTCCCTGCGCACGCGCGACCGCGCCTGCCGAAGGACGATCGCGCGCACCGGTGGCAGCCACGTCGCGGCGCGCTCCAGCGCCGCGCGCCCGCCGGCAGGGCGCCGCTTCGAAGCGGTCGCCGCGCGATCGGTGGCGGCCCTCGCGAGCGCGGCCGGGTGGACGACCTCGTCAACGAGGCCGACGCGCAGGGCGTGCCGTGCGGTGAGACGCCGCGCGTTGAGGATGAGATCGAGCGCGGCCGGGAGGCCGAGCAGCCGCGGCAGGCGTTGCGTCCCGCCGCCCGCGGGCAGGAGCCCGAGCTGCACCTCCGGGAGTCCGATACGGACGCTCGGCGCGTCGCCCGCGATGCGGTAGTCGCAGGCGAGGGCGAGCTCGCAGCCACCCCCGAGCGCGCTGCCGTTGATCGCCGCGACCGTCGTGCACGGGAGCGCCGCGAGCTCGTCCAGCAGTCGCTGCATCGCGCGGCTGGCTTCGCTGATCTCCGTGGCCGACGGCCAGGCCGAGAGCATCGCGAGATCGGCGCCGCCGACGAACTGATCGACCTTCGCGCTCGCGATGACGAGGCCGTGTGGCCTCGCCGCGCGGGCCGCGGCGACGGCCTCGGAGAGCGCGACGATGAGCGGCGGATCGATGGCGTTGACGGTGTCCGTGGGCCGGTCGATGACGATCCGCGCGACCCCGTCGGCGCCCGGCCGCTCGAAGCGCGCGCCGGCGGGCGCGATGGACGCGATGTCGACCGTCGCGGTCGTCGTCGTCACCCGAGGTTCTCCAGCACGATCGCGGCGCCGTTGCCGCCGGCCGCGCAGACGCTCGCGAGGCCGAACTGCACGCCGCGGCGGCGCATCTCGTTCGCGAGCGTGACGACCACGCGGGCGCCGGTCGCGCCGAACGGGTGGCCGAGGGCGATCGAGCCACCCATGACGTTGACGATGTCCTCGTCGATCGTGCCGACCCCGTTCTGCTCGAGCACGCGGAACGTGGAGAGGACCTGGGCCGCGAACGCTTCGTGCATCTCGACGAGGCCGACATCGGGGAGCGCGATGCCTGCGCGCCGGAGCGCGGTGGGGATCGCGTAGGCGGGCGCGATGAGCAGCTGATCGCCAGGATCGACGGCGGCGTACGCGTAGGAGCGGATCGCGACGAGGCCGGTGCGCCCTTCGGCGCGCGCGCGTCCTTCCGCCATCAGCAGGACGGTCGCCGCGCCATCGGTGAGTGGGCTCGCGTTCCCCGCGGTGATCGTCCCATGGGCGCGATCGAAGACCGGGCGAAGCGTCGCGAGCTTCTCGAGCGTCGAGTCGCGGCGGATGTGGCCGTCGGTGCGGATCGCGTGCCCGTCGCGATAGAGCGGCACGACCTCCGCCGCGAGTCGCCCATCGTCCCACCCGCGCGCGGCACGCTCATGGCTGCGCAGCGCCCATCGATCCTGATCCGCGCGCGGGATCGCGTTGATCGCCGCCATCCGCTCCGCGGACTGACCCATCGTCAGCCCGGTCGAGGTCTCGGTCATCCCCGGGGCCACCGGGGCAAGATCGGCGAGGCGAATGTCGGCGAAGCTCGAGGCCTTGCGCCGAAGCGCCTTCGCCTGCGACGCGCGCACGAGCGCCCGCGCAAGCCTCGGGGCGTAGGTGATCGGGACGTTCGAGAGGCTCTCGGCGCCGCCTGCGAGCGCGCTCGTCGTCGTGCCGACGGCGATATGATCCGCGGCCGTCGTCACTGCGACGCACGCGGACGCGCACGCCATCCCAACGCTCGCGGCGGGGATGCGGGCCGGAAGATCGAGCGCGAGGACGAGCTCGCGGGCGAGGTTGTGGTACGCGACCGGCCGCGAGACGTTCCCATAGATGACCTCGTCGATGCCGTCGGCGGGGAGCTCGCCGCGCGCGATCGTCTCGGCCGTCGCAGCCGTCGCGAGGTCGAGCACGTCAAGCTCGGCGAGATCGCCGCCCGCGCGGACGAACGGTGTCCGCCAGCCGCCCACGACGACCGCCCGCTCCATCGCGGCCATCGTACGGTCCCAAACGAACGTTTGGTAGCCGCCTGAACATATCGCCTGACATGGCGCCGTTCGACCCGATGCCTACGCTGACGGGGATGACCGGAGCCCAGGGCTACACCATCGATCGCGTGGTGCCACGCGACCTTCCCGAGGACGAGCAGATCGCGCTCGCACGGCTCTTCCAGCGGATGTCGAAGGAGATCCTGCCGGAGGACCCGGAGCGTCCGCTCGAGGCGATCCTGCTCCGGCTACGCGCGACCGTGCCGAACGAGTGGCACGGACGGGTCCGCGCACGCGACGCGAAGGGGAGCGTGGTCGGCTTCGGCGGCACGAATCGCAGCCTGAACGATCCTGAGAACGCGCACGTCGCGTGGACGGAGCTCTCGGTCCACCCGGACCACCGCCGCAAGGGTCTCGGCCGGGCGCTCCTCGCCGACCTCGTCGCTCAGGCGGACGGCCAGCACCCCGAACTGCTCTTCATGGGCGTGACGAACGACCGGGTGGCGAGCGGCGAGCCCTTCCTCAGGGCCATGGGCGCGCAGCCCGGGCTGCCGATGAAGACGAACCAGCTCGCGCTCGCGGACGTCGACCGCGCCCAGGTCGCCGACTGGGCGACGCTGGACCCGGCCGGCTACCGCCTCGAGCGCGTCGACGACGTGGTCCCCGCGAATCTCGTGACGCCGTACATCCAGGCGTCCGACGGCATCAACGACATGCCGAAGGGCGATCTCAAGATGGGCGACTGGAAGCTCACCGATGAGCAGATCCGGGACCGCGAGTCGTGGTTCAAACAGACCGGGATCCAGTGGTGGTTGCTCGTCGCGATCCACGAGGCGACCGGCGAGGGCGCCGGCTTCACCGACATCACGTACGACCCCAAGCAGCCCTGGGTCATCTGGCAGCAGGGCACCGCGGTGACGCGCGGTCACCGCGGCCACCGGCTCGGTCTCTGGATGAAGGCCGTGATGCTCGACCGGATCCTGCGCGAGCTGCCGGAGGCCAAGTACATCCGCACCGGCAACGCCAACACGAATTCTCAGATGCTCCGCATCAACACCCAGCTCGGCTTCAGGATGGCCTGGCAGTCGACGCTGTGGCAGCTGCCGATCGCCGACGCACGCAAGGCCGTCGGGCTCACGGAGGCGACCGCCGCCGCGCGCTAGCCCGACTGCGCCGGGGCACGACCGCCGCGTTGACCTGCTAACTTTTCGCCATCAGATGAAGGTCGGAGTGCCGCGAGAGACCGTGCCCGGCGAACGGCGGGTCGCGCTCGTCCCTGATGCGGTCAGCAAGCTCACGAAGGCGGGGACCGAGGTCGTCGTCGAGTCCGGGGCCGGCACCGGCAGCGGGCACGACGACGAGGCGTACCGCACGGCCGGCGCGACGGTCGCCGACCGCAATGCCGCCTTCGGTGCGGATCTCGTGGTGAAGGTGCAGAAGCCGTCGGCCGACGAGATCGCGCTGCTTCGCGATGGCGCGGCGCTCATCGCCACGATCCAGCCGCTCACCAACACGGAAGCCGTGCGCGCGCTCGCGGGCAAACGCACGACCGCGTTCAGCATGGATGCGATCCCGCGGGTGACGCGGGCCCAGTCGATGGATTCCCTCTCGTCGCAGAGCAACATCGCCGGCTACAAGGCCGTGGTCGTCGCCGCGAACTCGCTCCCGAAGTTCTTCCCGATGCTGACCACCGCCGCCGGCACCGTAACGCCGGCGCGCGTGCTGGTGCTCGGCGCGGGCGTGGCGGGGCTCCAGGCGATCGCGACGGCGCGCCGCCTCGGTGCGGTCGTCGAGGCGTTCGACACGCGCCCGGTCGTGAAGGAGCAGGTCCAAAGCCTCGGCGCCAAGTTCCTCGAGATCGAGCTCGGCGAGCAGGGCGAGGGCGCCGGTGGCTACGCGAAGGAGCTCTCCGCGGAGGCGCACCGCAAGGAACAGGAGCTCGTGGGCACGCACGTGAAGGACGCCGACGTGGTCATCACGACCGCGCTCGTGCCCGGCCGCCGGGCGCCGATCCTCGTGACCGCGGACATGGTCCGCGCGATGCGGCCCGGATCGGTAATCGTCGATCTCGCCGCCGAGATGGGCGGCAACTGCGAGCTCACCGCACCGGGCGAGACCGTCGTCCGCGAGGGCGTGACGATCCACGGCGAGGTGAACTGGCCGAGCACCGTCGCGGTCCACGCGAGCCAGCTGTACGCGCGCAACGTCGGCGCGCTCCTCGGCCTCCTCGTGAAGGACGGCGCGCTGGCGCTCGACCTCGAGGACGAGATCATCAAGGGCGCGCTCATCACGCATCAGGGCGAGGTCGTGCACGCGGCCACCAAGGCCGCGCTGGAGAAGGCATGAGCACCGAAGCGATCGTCGGCCTGTACGTGTTCATCCTTGCCATCTTCGTCGGCTTCGAGGTCATCTCCAAGGTCCCGTCGACGCTGCACACCCCGCTCATGTCGGGCGCGAACGCGATCCACGGGATCATCGTCATCGGCGCGATGGTCGTGTCCGCCGCGGTCGGCGGACCGATCGGTCTCGCACTTGGGTTCTTCGCCGTCGTCCTCGGGACCGCCAACGTCGTCGGTGGCTTCGTCGTCACCGACCGGATGCTCGCGATGTTCAAGCAGAAGCCCGGCCAACGGAAGTAATGGACCTCCGCTCCCTCATCCCGCTCACCTACCTCATCGCCGCAGTGACGTTCGTCCTCGGGCTGAAAGGCCTATCCGGTCCCAAGACCGCGGTGAACGGCAACCGGATCGCCGCGGCGGGCATGCTCCTCGCGGTCGCTGCGACGTTCTTCGACATTGAGTTCCAGAGCTACGGCACGACCGGCCTCCTCGTCACCGTCGCCGGCCTCATTGTCGGCGGCGCCGCGGGCTTCGTCGGCGCGCGCCTGGTGAAGATGACCGCGATGCCGCAGATGGTCGCGCTGTTCAACGGCGCAGGCGGGGGCGCCGCCGCGCTCGTCTCGATCCTCGAGCTGATGCGCGGCCTCGGCGGCGCGGGTGTGACCCCGGGCGAGACGATCAGCTCGATGCTCGGCCTGATGATCGGCGCCGTGTCGTTCTCCGGCAGCGCGGTCGCGTTCGGCAAGCTGCAGGGACTCATCACGCCGCGGGCGTTCAAGTACCGCGGCCAGCAGATCGTCACGAGCGTCCTGTTCGGCGGGATGATCGTGCTCTCGCTCCTGTTGACCGCGTCGGTCGCCGGGCTCGTCGTCGTTCCGCAGCTCGCGGTCATGGCCGGCGTCGCTGCCCTCGCGCTGCTATTCGGCGTCGCGCTCGTGATGCCGATCGGCGGCGCGGACATGCCGGTGGTCATCTCGCTCCTGAACGCGTTCACCGGCCTCGCGGTCGCCGCCGCGGGTTTCGTGCTCGGCAACCAGCTCCTCATCGTCGCCGGGACGCTCGTCGGTGCGTCCGGCACGATCCTCACCCGTCTCATGTCCAAGGCGATGAACCGGTCCATCGCGAACGTCCTGTTCGGCGCGTTCGGCGCGGCGCCGGCCGCCGGCAGCGAGACCGGGGGCGCGATGCGGGCCGACGACGGACGCACCGTCCGCGAGACCACGGCCGAGGACGCCGCGACGCTCCTCGCCTTCGCGCGCAACGTCATCGTGGTCCCGGGCTACGGGCTCGCGGTCGCGCAGGCCCAGCACAACGTGCGCGAGCTCGCCGATCTGCTCGAGTCGCGCGGCGTGAACGTCGTGTACGCGATCCACCCGGTCGCCGGCCGCATGCCCGGGCACATGAACGTGCTGCTCGCGGAGGCGAACGTCCCGTACGAGAAGCTCATGGACATGGACGCGGTGAACCCTGAGTTCCCGCGCGCCGACGTCGCGCTGGTCATCGGCGCGAACGACGTCACCAACCCTGCCGCGCGCAGTACGAAGGGCAGCCCGATCTACGGGATGCCGATCCTCGACGTGGACAAGGCCCAGCAGATCATCGTAATCAAACGAAGCATGAAGCCCGGCTTCGCCGGGATCGACAACGACCTCTACCTCGACCCGAAGACCCAGATGCTGTTCGGGGACGCGAAGGACGCGGTCGCGAAGCTGGTCGCCGGAGTGAAAGCCTCCTAGCCAGGGCGCGCCGCGACGATCCAGCTGCGCGCGAGCGCTTGCTGCTCAGCCCAGGCATCCCAGGTCGACGCGGCCCAGCGCCGCACGACCGCGTGCCGGTCCTCGGGCGCTGCCGTGATCACGTCGTCGATCGTCACAGCACCGCGACGCTCCGGCGCAGCGGGCTTCGGTAGCGCACGCGTCCGACCGAGCCACTGCTGTACCGCGCGGAGCAGCGCCGGATCGCCGCCGTGCTCGAGCGCGATGCAAACGCCGGTCAGATGTGCCGCGAGCGATCGGCCCGAGAGGATGTAGGTGTCGTGCTGCATCGAGTAGCAATCGACGACGAGCCGCCAATCCGACGCGAGTTCCGAGTCGTCGAACCGCTCCACCCCCAACCCCTGGAACCGCAGCTCGCACGCCTCGCTCGTCGCGGCGCCGGGCGCGCCGCATTCGGGACAGCGATCAATACCCGACGTAGATGACCTTGAGCTCGCTGAAGAAATCGAACGCGGCGGTACCGCACTCGCGATCGCCGAACCCGGAATCCTTCACCCCGCCGAACGGCACGTGCGCCTCGCCACCGAGCGTCGGGAGATTGATGTGGAGCATCCCGGCCTCCGACGCATCCGCGTAGCGGAACGCGGCATGGAGATCGCGGGTGTAGATCGATGACGACAGCCCGTAGCCGACGGCGTTCGCCTTCGCGAGCGCGGACTCGAGGTCGTCTGCCGGGATCACGCTCACGACCGGACCGAAGATCTCGTCCTGCGCGACACTCATCCGCGGATCAACGTCGGTGAAGATGGTCGGGGCGACGAAGTAGCCACCCTCGACACCCGCATCGGTCCCGTCCAGCACGAGCTTCGCGCCCTCGCGCTTCCCGTCGGCGATCTTCGCTCGGACCTTCGTGAGCTGCGACGCGTCGACGAGGGGTCCCATCTTCACGCCCTCGCCCAGACCGTCGCCCGGCTTCCACGACTCCGCCTTGGACCCGAGCAGCCGCACGAAGTCCGCGAGCAGCGGTTTCGCGACGACCGCGCGGCTCGTGGCGGTGCACCGCTGACCCGTGCCGCCGAACGCGCCGGCGGCGACGCTCTCGGCGGCCTTCTCGAGATCCGCGTCCGCGAGGACAATCACCGCGTTCTTGCCACCCATCTCGAGCTGCACCTTGCACAGGCGCTGCGCCGCGCGCGCGTACAGGGCGCGGCCGACGGCCGATGAGCCGGTGAACGAGATCGCCTTGATGCGCTCGTCGTCGACGAGCGCGCTCGCGAGCGCCTCGCCGGAGCCCAGAACGAGATTGAGGACGCCGTCGGGCAGGCCCGCGTCGAGGAAGCACTGCACGACCTCGGTCGCACACAGCGGCGTGAGCGACGCCGGCTTGAACACGACGGTGTTCCCGGCGACCAGGGCCGGCGCGATCTTCCACGCGGGGATGGCGATCGGGAAGTTCCACGGCGTGATGCAGGCGACGACGCCGAGCGGCTCACGGATGGTGTAGATGAGAGTGCCGCGCTGCGCGGACGGGATCGTCTCGCCGACCAGGCGCGTCCCCTGGGCGCCGGAGAAGCGCACGTTCGCGATCGCCCGATCGACCTCCGTGAACGACTCGGCGAGGACCTTGCCCTCCTCCTCGGTCAGCAGCCGCGCCAGCTGGTCGCGCCGGCGTTCCATGAGGTCGGCGGCCTTGCGCACGATATCGCCGCGCTGCGGCGCGGGTGTGGCCCGCCACTCGGGGAACGCCTTCTCCGCGGCGTCGATCGCGTAGCGGACGTCGGCCGCGGTCGACGCTGCCGCGTTCGCGAGCACCTCCTCCGTATGCGCGGGATTGCGGTCCTCGACCGTCAGGTGCGACGACGACTCGACCCAGGCCCCGCCGATGTGATTCAGCGCGGGGCGTACGCCCACTACAGCACCACCAGGTGAAGTTCCCTGTTCGTTCGCGCCACCCGCTCTCTCACGGGGCCGCTATATCCGCGTACATGTCGGGGCGGCGGTCGCGGTAGAACTGCCAGGTGTCGCGCACCTCCCGCACGAGGTCCATGTCGAGGTCCGCGACGAGCAGCTGCTCGTCCTTGTCCGACGCCTGCGCGATGATCTTGCCGCGCGGGTCGGCGAAATAGGAGGAGCCGTAGTACTCGTTCTTCCCGTACTCAGCCTCGACGCCAATCCGGTTGATCGTGCCGACCCAGTAGCCGTTCGCGATCGCGTGCGCCGTCTGCTCGATGAACCAGAGGTGCATCGACAGGCCGCGGGATGTCGCGGACGGGATGAAGACGAGCTCCGCGCCATGCAGCCCGAGCATCCGCGCGCCCTCGGGGAAGTGGCGGTCGTAGCAGATGTACACGCCGACCTTGCCCACGGCGGTGTCGAACACCGGGTAGCCCATGTTGCCGGGACGGAAGTAGAACTTCTCCCAGAAGCCGGGCAGGTGCGGGATGTGCGTCTTGCGGTACTTGCCGAGGTACTTCCCGTCCGCGTCGATGACCGCGGCGGTGTTGTAGTAGATCCCGGGCTGATCTTCCTCGTACATCGGGGCGATGATCACCAACGAATGCTTCTTCGCCCGCTCCTGGAGAAGCCTGGTGGTGGGGCCGTCGGGGATGCGCTCGGTGTAGGCATAGCCCTTCTTGTCCTCGACCTGGCAGAAGTACGGACCGTAGAAGAGCTCCTGGAGGCAGATCACCTGGGCGCCCCGCTTGGCCGCGTCGTCGATGTGCTTGAGATGCCGCTCGACCATCGAGGCCTTGTCGCCGGTCCAGGCGGTCTGCACCAGCGCGGCCTTCACCTTCGTCATCGGGTAATCCCTTTCACTGTCGGTTCGCGCAGGCTAACGGAGGGCTTCCGCGAGCCGCAGCAGATCGTCGGTCGTGAAGCCCGCGCCGCCCAAGTGGTACTGCATCCCGTCAGCGATCCAGCCGACGATGAGCGGCATGCTCGTCGAGATCGACGGATAGACCTCGCCCTTGACGCCCCGGACGCTGACCGAACTCGCCGGCCCACTGGCCGGCGCGATGAGCGTGCCGTTCGCCGGATCGGGGTACTCGATGACGAGCAGGACCCGCCCGTCGGCGAAGCGGTAGAGATCCCGGAAGCCATCGCTCTGCCTCATGCTCGTCAGGCCCGTCACTCCCGAGAATTGCAAGCGGCTCTCGGCTGTCGCGATCGCGCGCGGGAGCTCGAGCGACTTGATCCCGTTGGCTGGACCGACGTCATGCAGCACGCTGACGGGCGCCGGCGTGAAGCGCAGGAAGCTCGCCGCGAGCACGACGCTCAGCAGGGCCCCGCCCGCGATCGGCAACAGCCATCGGGCGCGCCACGAGGCACGCGGCTCGATGACACCGTCAAGGTCTTCGATCAATTCACTCCTGCTCCACGAACGATGGTATGGCGCGGCACAATCCGCGCGTCCATGCAGAGGTCCGCGCTCGACTGGCTGCTCGGCTTCTCCGATCCGGAGCTCGGGATCGGGTGGAACCCACGCGCCAGCCGCACGGCGCGGTGGCGGCTCGGCCGGATGCGCGCGCTGCTGCGATTGGCGGGCGATCCGGACCGGCAGATGCGGGTCGTGCTCATCGCTGGAACGAAGGGCAAGGGCTCGACCGCGGCGTTCCTCGCGTCGATCCTCCACACCGCCGGCCTGCAGGCGGGGCTCTTCACCTCGCCGCACCTCCAAACGTATCGCGAGCGCGTCCGCATCGACGGCGCGATGCTCGGCGACTCGGACTTCGCGCGTGCGATCGATCGCCTCCGCCCGCTCGTCGCGCGGCTGCGCCGCGAGGATCCCGCCGCGGGCGAGCCCACGACATTCGAGTTGACCCTCTTACTCGCAATCCGCGCTTTCGCCGACCGCGGCTGCGCGATCGCCATCATCGAAGTGGGCCTGGGCGGCCGGCTGGACGCGACGAACGCGCTCGATCCTGCGGTCTCCGTTATCACCTCGATCAGCTACGACCACACCGCCATCCTCGGACGAACACTTGGGGCGATCGCGAGCGAGAAGGCGGGCATCGTCCGCCGTGGCAGGCCCGCGCCCGTCGCCGTGCAGCGACCGGCGGCCGCGCGCGCCATCGAGCGGATCTGCCGTGCGACGGGCGCGGACCGTCGGGTAGTGCGGCCGCTCGGCGTGCATGCCGATCTCGCGCTGACGGGCGATCACCAGCGACAGAACGCAGCGCTCGCCATCGCGGCCGCGCGCGCGCTCGGCGCCGACGAGGACGCGATCGCAAATGGGTTACGCACGGCGACATGGCCCGCGCGATTCGAACGCGTGCGCGGCCGTCCGCCGATCGTGCTCGATGGAGCACACAACGGCGCGTCCGCGGAGGCCCTCGCCCGGACCCTGCGGCAGGAGCGCGATGGCAGACGCCTGATCCTCGTCGTCGGCATCAACCGGGACAAGGACGCCCGCGCCGTGATCAGGCCGCTGGCCAAGATGGCCTCGGCGGTGGTCGCCACGCGTTCGTCGAGCCCGCGCGCGGTGGACCCAGCGGACGTCGCGCGCGTCGCGGCGCGCGGGCTGCGCGTCCCGGTCACGACCGCGGCGGATGTTCCGGCCGCGCTCGCCGCCGCCCGCCGGGCGGCGGGGCCGGATGGCCTCGTCTGCGTCGCCGGATCGCTCGCCCTGGCCGCCGACGCACGCACGGCACTGGGGCTCACAGCGTCGGAGCGATGGTGGTGATCCGCGCGCTCGTCTTCGACTTCGACGGCCTGATCTTGGAAACAGAGACCCCTGCGTACCGAGCCTGGGTCGAGATCTACCGCGAGTTCGGACACGAGCTCCCGAAGGAGCTGTGGCTCGAGTACATCGGGCGGGAGGCCAGCTGGTTCGACGCGCTGGCGTATCTGGAAGGGCTGGTCGGCCCGCGCGACGACCGCGACGCGATCCAGGTGCGCCGCGACGCGCGCAAGACGGAGCTCGTGATGGCGGTCGCCGAGACCGGCGGCCTGCGCGCGCTGCTCACCGACGCGAAGACCCGCCGTCTCCGGCTCGCCGTGTGCTCGAGCTCGACGCCGAAGTGGGTCCTTGGCCATCTCGAGCGGCTGGACCTACGCGCCTTCTTCGATCACATCCAATGCCGCGACCGTCCGGAGCTGCGCGCGAAGCCGGCGCCCGACCTGTACCTCGCAGCGTGCGCGGGCCTCGGCGTGCGGCCGGAAGAGGCCATCGCCTTCGAGGACTCCCGGAACGGCGTGCGCGCGGCGCAGGCGGCGGGGATGCGGTGCGTCGTGGTGCCGAACGAGCTCACCGCGGCGACGGACCTCACCGGCGCCGACCACCACTTCGAGTCACTTGCGACGGTGTCGCTCCGAACGCTGCTCGACGCGTCCTAGGATGCCAGCGTGACGACGACGCCCGCCGACACGAGGATGGTCGCGCAGCAATTCCCGACCACACCGCGCGCGAGCCGCGCCCGCCACATGCTCGGGTATTGGCGCCATCCGGTCGCGCAAGCCGTGCTGAAAGCATTCCTCACCGTGTTCGTCACGACGACCATCACGTTCTTCCTCATCCGGCTCATGCCAGGCAATCCGATCGACATCAAGATCGACGAGCTCACCAAGGACGGCCTCATGACGTATCAGGAGGCTCGCGCGCAAGCGGCGAGCCTCTTCAGCATCGATCTCGACAAGCCCGTCCTCGAGCAGTACGTCTCGTTCATCGCGAATCTCGCCCAGGGGAACCTCGGCTATTCCTTCGTGTCGCAGGGAACGCCGGTCACCGCGATCGTGCTCGCGGTGCTGCCATGGACGCTCTTTTCCGTCGGCACAGGCCTGCTCCTCAGCTTCAGCGTCGGGGTGTTCCTCGGGCTGTTCGCGGCCTACAACCGCAACAAGCCGATCGACCACATCCTCTCCCTCGGCGGCTCGATCATCAGCGCGGTCCCGAACTACTTCATCGCGTTGCTGATCGTGATCGTGCTCGGTGTAGAGCTGCGGTGGATCCCGATCACCCAGATGCGCGGCGCGACGAGCTCCGGCATCCAGCCCGGGTTCACCTTCTCGTTCATCGGCGACGTGCTGTTCCACGCGGTGCTGCCGATCTCGGTGTACTTCCTTGCGACCATCGGCCACTGGATCCTCGGGATGAAGAGCGCGACGATCAACGCGCTCGAAGAGGACTACGTGAGCGCAGCGCGGGCTCGCGGTCTCTCGGACGGCCGGATCATGACCGCGTATGTCGGCCGCAACGCCGTGCTTCCCCTGGTGACCCAGCTCGCGATCACCGCCGGACTCGCCATCGGCGGCTCGATCCTCATCGAGAGCTACTTCGTCTACCAGGGCGTCGGCCTCAGGCTCCAGGCTGCGGTCGGGCAACGCGACTACCCGGTGATGCAGGGGATCCTGCTGATGGTGACGCTCTCGGTGGTCATCATGAACCTCGCCGCCGATCTTCTCTACAGCCGGCTCGACCCACGGATCGGCCGTGCGGGCGGGGCGACGGGCACATGACCGCCGCCGCGATCCCGCGCCGCAATGAGCGGACCCTTCCTGGCCCGATCGAGGGTGCGCTCGAGTTCCTGCGGCTGCTCTCGCAGCGGCCCAGCGGGCTCATCGGCTTCGCCGGCATCGTGTTCTTCCTCGTGCTCGCGTTCGTCGCGCCCATCTTCGTCCCGAATCAGGAGAGCGGCGACGTGAATGCGATCTATCAGACGCCGTCCGCCCAGCATTTCCTCGGCACGGACAACACCGGCCGGGATGTGCTGAACCAGATCGTCCAGGGTGGCAAGGAGATCATCGGCGTCGCAGTCATCACCGCGTTCCTCACGACGCTCGTCGCGACGGTGCTCGGATCGGTCTCGGCGCTCGTGGGCGGGCGCTTCGATGCCGCGCTCGTCGGCCTCGCGGACATCGTGCTCACGGTGCCGCCGCTCATCGTGCTCATCGTCATCTCCGCGCTCGCGCGGCCGACGAACTTCCTGGCACTCGCGCTCGTGCTTTCACTCCTCGGCTGGGCTGGACTCATGCGCCAGGTCCGGGCGCAGGTCCTCACCCTGAAGGAGCGCGATTACGTCGAGGCCGCACGATCGTTGGATCTCGGCCTCACGCACATCGTGTTCCGCGAGATCCTGCCCAACATGCGCAGCTACATCGTCATCCACTTCGTGCTCGCGATGACCGGGGCGATCTACGCGCAGGTCGCGCTCATCATCCTTGGGCTCGTGCCGTTCTCCGGAAAGAACTGGGCCCTCATGCTCTATTTCGCGCAGACCCAGGGGGCCTTCTACTTCCGCGACGCGTTCTGGTTCGTGTTCAGTCCGATCTTCGCCATCATCCTGCTGCAGCTGTCCCTCGTCCTGTTCGTCAACGCCATGGAGGACATCTTCAACCCGCGCCTCCGCTCGTCATGACGCCGATCCTCTCCGTTCGCGACCTGTCGATCGACTACCGCACCCGGCGCGGAGCTGTGCACGCGGTACGGGATGTGTCGTTCGACATCGAGAAGGGCGAGACCGTCGCGATCATCGGCGAGAGCGGCTCCGGTAAGACGACCCTGGCGGTCAGCTTCATCCGCCTCTCGCCGCGTTCGGCGCGCGTCACGAAGGGTCAGATCCTGTACACGAACGATCGCGAGACCGTCGACATCCAGACCTTGCCCGAGGACGAGCTACGCCAGTACCGGTGGAGCGAATGCGCGATGGTCTTCCAGGCCGCGCTCAACTCTTTCAATCCGGTCATCAACATCTGGGAGCAGTTCGCCGACACCGCGCGGGCCCACGGCATGAACGACAGCGCGAAGATCCACGCCCTGGCCCAAGAGCTGCTCGATCTCGTCCACCTCGATCCCGACCGCGTCCTCAAGGCGTATCCGCACG
>DASYVN010000194.1:0-3751 GCA_035937095.1 Candidatus Limnocylindria bacterium | reverse complement strand
GAACCGCACCTCGCAGTGGGTGTTCCAGCCGCGACCGCGGTGGCCGAGCGTCGGGATCGCACGCACGATCTCGAGTCCCGGGGTGTCCGTCGGCACGATGATCTGGCTCATCCGGTCGTGCTGCGGCGCGTCTGGGTCGGTGACCGCCATGACGATCGCGAACGCCGCACCCTCGGCCCCCGAGCTGAACCACTTGTGGGCCGTGATGACCCACGAGTCACCGTCGCGCTCCGCCCGGGCCCGAAAGCCGCGCGGATCGGAGCCGGACACCTCCGGCTCGGTCATCGCGAAGAACGAGCGGATCTCGCCCGCGACGAGCGGACCCAGCCAGCGCGCCTGCTGCTCGGGCGTGCCGAACTCGTGCAGGATCTCGGCGTTGCCGGTGTCCGGCGCCTGGCAGCCGAAGACTCGCGGCGCGAACAAGCTTCGGCCGATGACCTCGTTGAGGTACACGTAGGGGAGGAAGCCGGTCCCGGTCCCGCCCGCATCCGGGCCGATGAACATTGCCCAGAGACCGGCAGCCTTCGCCCGGCCCTGGAGCTCGCGCATGAGCCCCTCCGCCGCGTCGTCCTCGCGGGCGAGCGCACGCTCGTTGGAGTAGACATGGGCGTCCATGAAGGCCCGGACCCGCTCGCGGAGGGCGTGCACCTCGGGGGACGGCGCGAAGGCCGGCACGCGCGGAACTGTACAGCCGCGCGCAGAGAGGGAAGCGGATGCACACGCGAGAGCTGTTCGACCTGACGGGGAACGTCGCGATCGTCACCGGCGGGGGGAGCGGGCTGGGGCGGCAGATGGCGAGGGCGCTCGCCGAGATGGGGGCGAACGTCGTCCTTTGCGCCCGCAAGGCCGAGCGGTGCGAGGAGGCGGCCGCGGAGCTGTCGGCGCTCGGCGTCCGGGCGCTCGGTCTCCGCTGTGACGTCACCGCCGCGGACGAGGTGCGGGCGATGGTCGAGCGCGCGAAGGCCGAGTTCGGCAAGATCGACATCCTCGTGAACAACGCCGGCCGCGCCTGGGTCGCGCCCGCCGCGAGCATGGCCGTGGAGGACTGGCGGCGGGTGATCGAGGTGAACCTCACTGGCGCGTTCCTTTGCGCGCAAGCGGCGGGCAACGTGATGATCGCCCAAGGTGGCGGAAAGATCATCAACATCGCGTCCGTCGCCGGCTTGGGCGGCGCGATGCCAGAGGTGCTCGATTCGATCGCGTACAACGCGAGCAAGGGGGGTCTCATCAACTTCACCCGCGACCTGGCCGTCAAGTGGGCCCGCCACAAGATCAACGTGAACGCGATCGCGCCGGGGTGGTTCCCCAGTCAAATGTCGAGCGCGATCGTCGAGCACTGGGGCGATCGCCTCGCGCGGGCGATCCCGCTCGGCCGGATCGGCGGCGACGAAGACCTCAAGGGGGCGGTCGTCTACCTCGCGTCCCGCGCGTCGGACTACGTCACCGGCCAGATCCTCGCGGTGGATGGGGGCCAGATGGCGTCGTGAGCGTTGATCCGCCATCGCGGGTGCCGCTGAGGGTCGAGGTCGAGGCCGGAGCGGTCGGGTTCGACCAGGCGCGGTTGACCCGGATCGACCGGCACTTCGAGCGGTACGTCGCCGATGGGCGTTTGCCGGGCTGGCTGCTGCTCATCAGTCGCGGCGGCAAGGTCGTGCATCTCTCCACCCGTGGTCACCGCGACGTCGAGGCGGGATCGCCCGTGGAGACCGACACCCTCTTCCGGATCCACTCGATGACGAAGCCGGTCACCTCGGTGGCGGCGATGATGTTGTACGAGGACGGCGCGTTCGACCTTCGCGACCCGGTCAGCCGATTCATCCCCGCGTTCGCCGGCGTCCGGGTCTTCCGGCAGGGCACGGCCCTCCGTCCAGTGACGGTCCCTGCGACCGAGCCGATCCGGATCTGGCACCTGCTGACCCACACGGCCGGCCTCACGTACGGGTTCCTCCACCAGCACGTGGTGGACGAGATGTACCGGGCCGCGGGCTTCGACTGGGGCCCGCCGCCGGAGCTGGACCTTGCGACCTGCTGCGAGCGGTGGGCGTCGCTGCCCCTGCTGTTTGAGCCGGGCACCGCGTGGAACTACTCCGTCGCCTCTGACGTGCTCGGACGGATCGTCGAGATCGCGTCGGGCCGGTCGCTGGATGACTTCTTCGCCGAGCGGATCCTCGCTCCGCTTGGGATGAGCGATACGGGCTTCGCTGTCGAACCGGCCGACGCCAGCCGCCTCGCTGCGCTCTACGCCGCCGACCCGGCCGGACATGCGGTCCGCAGAGACCCGATCGGCGGCGGGGCCCGCCCAAGACCGATCTTTCTGTCCGGCGGCGGCGGCCTGATCACCTCGGCCGGCGATTACCACCGTTTCACCAGGATGCTGCTGGGCGCCGGGCAGCTCGACGGCATTCGCCTGCTCAGCGGCCGCACGGTCCAGTACATGGGGCGGAACCATCTCCCCGGCCGGGCCGATCTCGAAACCTTCGGCCGGCCGGGGTTCAGCGAGACCTCCCGCGCCGGCGTTGGCTTCGGCCTCGGCTTCGCGGTCGTCGAGGATCCGGTCAGCAACAAGGTCCTGTCCTCCATCGGCGAGCTCTCCTGGGGCGGCGCGGCGAGCACCGCTTTCTGGATCGACCCGGCCGAACAGCTCATCGTGCTGTTCCTCACCCAGCTGTTCCCGTCGACCACCCACCCGATGCTCCGCTCAGAGCTTCGCCAGCTCGTCTACCAGGCCCTCGTCGATTGACGCCGGACAGCGGTGCCAACGGCGCCGGCCGACGTGCCCAGAACGGCGCGACGGGCGCCGACCCGGCGTTCGCGGCGGCACTTCGCGAGCGGCTCGCCTCGCTCTTCGGGACCACCATCGCGATCGAGCGCCTCGCGCTCCTGGCGGGTGGGGCCTCGAAGGAGGCCTGGGCGCTCGACCTCGCCACGCCGCGGGGGACGCTCGAGCTCCTGGTGCGGCGGGCCGGCGGCGGCGTCATCCATTCGCAGACCCTGGCGCTCGAGGATGAGCACCGCGTCGTGGCGATCGCATCCGCGGCGGGGGTGCGCGTCCCGAAGCCGTATGGCTATCTCGGGGAGGTCGCCGGCCGGCCCGCCTTCGTGACGGAGCGGGTGTCGGGGGAGACCATTGGGCGACGCGTCGTGCAGCGCCCCGAGCTCGCCGGTGCCCGTGCCGGGCTGCCGGTGCAGATGGCCGAAGAGCTCGCGAAGATCCATGCGATCCCGGCCGAGCGCCTGCCCTTCCTCAGCGGCGGCGGCGCCCGCGATGTCCTGGTACGGCTCGAGGGCGAGCTCGACGCCCTTGACGAGCCTCATCCGGCGATCGAGCTGGGGCTCGCCTGGGCGAGGCACAACGCGCCGGAGCATCAGGGGACGGTCGTGGCCCACGGCGACTTCCGCGTCGGCAATCTCGTGGTCACCATCGCCGGGCTCGCCTCCGTCCTCGACTGGGAGTTCGCCCACCTTGGTGACCCCGCCGAAGACGTGGCCTGGCCGCTCGTGCGGGCCTGGCGCTTCGGCGTCGATCAGCTGCGGCTGGGCGGGATCGGTGCGGTCGAACCGTACCTCGAGCGCTACAATGCCCTCACCGGACGGGACATCTCGCCGCAAGCGCTCGCCTACTGGGAGATCGTGGGCAATCTGAAATGGGCGATCGGCGCGCTGACCCAGTCGCGCCGCCACCTCTCGGGGCAGCAGAAGAGCGTCGAGCTCGCCGTGCTCGGGCGGCTCGCCGCCGAGATGGAGTTCGAGC
>DASYVN010000193.1:0-1878 GCA_035937095.1 Candidatus Limnocylindria bacterium | reverse complement strand
CACGTGGAGCGCCGCTTCTTCGTCGCGGGCCTTGTACTGCGCCGCGAGGCGCGCGGTCGCGGATTGGATCACCTGCGCGGCGAGCGACTCGAGGATCAGGATGCCGAAGAGCGCGGTGAGGATCGCGTAGTCCTCCGGTCGTAGGAGCCGCGCCATGACGACCTGGTAGCCATAGCCGAAGACGTTCGCGATCGTGCTCGCGATGAGGACCCACAACGCGGCGCGTGCCGTCGCGGCTCGCGCGACGAGCGCCGCGACTCGCTGCATCACGCGAGAGCCTCCGACCGAAACCGATCCAGGACGAAGAGCAGCAGGGCGAAGACGGCGAGCGAGGTGATCACGCTCAGCTCCTCTCCGCCTCGCCGGAACGCGACCAGGTAGAGGAGCCACGGTAGCGCGGACGCACCGAGCACGAGCGCGGCGCGGGCTGCCCGACGCGTCGGGGATCCCCCGCCGATCCGATCGACCAGCACAGCCAGTGGAATGAGCAGCTGGAGCTGGTCGTAGCTCCAACCATGCGGCGGAACCGCGAGCGAGACCGGGATCGCGACCGCGATGGCGAGCGCGAGGGACCGCCGGGTCCGGCGTGACCAGACGCCGAATGCGACGATGAGCGCGAGCGCGACGACGCCCCCGATCAGCGGGAGCAGCGGCGCCTCGATCCCGATGAGCCGTCCGATCGTCCACACCGTCGCGTTGCTGCCCGGCGCCGCCTGCAGGCCCAGCGCCGCCGGCAGCCACTCGGCGTACCACGACGGCCGCAACAGGAGCGTGACCCCGACGAGGGGTCCGGCCGTGGCGAGCGCGCCGAGGCCGAGCGCGCGCCGCTCCGCTCGCTCGGCGCACACGAGCACCGCGACCGCGAGGAACACGAACGGATGTGGCTTCACCACGAGGAGCCCAAGAAGCGCGCCGCAGCGGAAAAACCGGCGATCGAGCGCCGCGAGATACGCGCCGCCGAGCGCGGCGAACAGGAAGCCGGTGACGTTGCCGCCGACGACGAGCAGCCAGAGCGGCTGGAAGCTCACGACGACCGCGAGAAAGACGCCCTGTCCCGCGCGATCGGAGATGCGACGCGCGAGGCCGACGGCGACGGCGGCGACCGCAACGAGCTGCGCGACGAGCCAGAGCGCCGCGGCGTACGAGAGCGGGACGAGTGCGAGCGGCAGGAAGGCGAACGCGTCGTAGGGCGGGTAGACCGCTTCGGCGAAGAGCGCCCGGCCGCCCACGCGCCCGTGGATCGCGGCCCACCACGCCGGGTCGTACGGGCTCGCGCCCTCGAACAGGGCCTGCGGCTGGATCCAGAACTGGAGGAAGTCGCCGTCGCGATACGCGGTCGCCGGCACGCCGATCGCGCCCAATACGACCAACGCGACCGACGCCGCGATCGCGATCACACCGAGGATGCCGGCTCGGCGCACGTCGGCCTCATCATATCGACGAGTGAAGGCACTGGATCGCCTCCTCCAGCGGTGGCGCATCGCGGTGGCCGCACCGTGGATCCCATCGGGCGCGCGCGTGCTCGATGTCGGGTGCGCCGACGGCGCGTTGTTCGATCTCCTGCGCGATCGTGTCGCCGGTGGCGTCGGCATCGATCCCGACGCGCCCCAGACGAGCGAGACGAGCGCGACGCGCACGCGGGAGGGCGTGCGGCTCGTGCGCGGCCTGTTCCCGGCTGATACGCCCGACGAGCGCTTCGACGCGATCACGATGCTCGCGGTCATCGAGCATCTGCCCGCCTCCTCCTACGCGTCCGTGGGTAGCGCGGCGGCGCGGCTGCTCGGCGAGGGAGGGCGGCTGATCGCGACCGTCCCGGAGCCGGCGGTCGACCGGATCGTGGAGCTCCTGCAACGGCTGCGCCTCGCGGAAGGCATGTCG
>DASYVN010000192.1:0-6151 GCA_035937095.1 Candidatus Limnocylindria bacterium | reverse complement strand
CTCGATCCCCTACGTGAAACGCGTCGCGGCCGTGGCGGGCGACACCGTCGACCTACGTGACGGCGTCCTCTACGTGAACGGCAAGCAGACCGACTACCCGGGAGCGCACGGCGTGACCGCCGCGCAATCGCCCGCGGTCACGTATCCGTTGAAGGTCCCCGCCGACAACTTCTTTGCCCTCGGCGACAACCGCCAGGCCTCGAGCGACTCTCGCTCGTTCGGCCCGCAGCCACTCGGCAACATCATCGGCAAGGTCATCCTGCGGTTCTGGCCGTTCGATCGACTCCGCTTCTTCGAGTGGTGATCTCGCTCTGATTCCCTGACAGATCGTTACTCGCTAGCCGCGACCTGAGCAGCCGACAACATTCGGCCTAGTGCCACCAGACCTGATCGAGGACGCGCATGATGTTGCCGCCGATGGCTTTCGCGATGTCGCCGTCGGAGTAGCCGTGCTTCACCATCCAGCGGACGATGTTCGGGAACGCCTCGGCCGGATTCTCGATCCCGTCGACGAACTCGACCTCCTCGAAGATCTGCTGCCCGTGAGCGGCCTTGATGGACAGCTGCTTCGCGAAGTAGTGATGCAGGCCCACGTGGTCGCCGAACAGCGTGTCCGGACCGAACGCGACGTGGTCGATCCCAACGAGCTGGGCGCAGTACTCGAAGTGCTCCATGAACCCCTCGATGTTGTGCTTCGGGTGCTTTTTCGTGAGCGTCGTGTGCGGCGCGGCCTCGATCGCGATGACCCCGCCCTTCGCGGCGCAGGCCTTGATGACCTCGTCCGGCTTCATTCGCTTCGTGTTCCAGAGGGCACGCGCGCCCGCGTGCGTGATGAAGATCGGCTTGTCGCTCGCTTCGATCGTGTCCATCGACGTCTGATCACCGGAGTGCGAGATGTCGATCGCGATACCGAGCTTGTTCATCCGCCGTACCGCCTGCCGCCCGAACTCCGTGAGCCCGCCGTCGCGCGTTTCGCGGAGCCCGGAGCCGAGCGTGTTCGCCTCGCTGTAGGCGATGCCCGACGACCGGATCCCGAGGCCGTAGAGGATGTCGAGGCGGTCGACCTCGTTCTCGATGGCCGTCGCGGCCTCGAGCGACGCGATGAACGCGATCTGGCCGTTCGCCTTCGCGCGCTTGATGTCCGCGACGGTCTCGCCGCGGACAATGAAGTCCTGATGCGCGATGTCGGAGAGCCGCATCCCGAGGTCGTAGATGATGTCGTCCCACTTCCAGCCGGCCTTCGAGGTGATCGTCGCGGTCCCGTCCATAAGGCAGTCGAAGACGGCGTCGAGGCCCGAGCGGGCCATCCCCGCGTAGCCTGTCCAGTCGCGCCCCTGGCGGCGGTACTCGGCGAGATCGCCGAAGTCCTTCGGCACGATGAAGCAGTGGTCGTGCAGCGAGATGGCGAGGTGCTCAGTGAGAAGCCGCTGCACGCGATCTTCCTGTTCCTTGCTCACCTCGACGGGCGTTGACTTCACGCGATCGATCTCGGCCGCGAGCTCGAAGGCGCGGTAGTCCGCCCCTGGCTCGAGGTACGCGAATGACTGGTAGCCCTTGTACGCGGTGCGCTTCATGGCCGTTCTCCCCACGCTGCTTCGACGGATGCTATCGGCGCCGCTTCGCTCGCGGGTCGAGGGCGTCGCGCAGGCCGTCTCCCAGGAAATTGAACGCGAGTACGACGATGGTGATCGCGGCACCCGGGTAGAGCGCGAGCGACGGCGCGGTGAACACGTACTGCTGCGCGCGCTGCAGCATGTTGCCCCACGAGGGCGTCGGCGGCTGGATGCCGAGACCGAGATAGCTGATGGCCGACTCCGTGAGGATCGCGTACGCGACGCCGAGTGTCGCCGCCACAACGAGGGACGGCACCGTCTGCGGGAGCACGTGCCGGGCGAGGATCCGCGCGGGCGCCGCCCCGAGCGACTCGGCCGCCTGCACGAACTCGGCGGTCTTCCAGCGCAGGGTCTCCCCGTACACGACGCGCGCGACAGGCATCCACGAGAGCCCGCCGATCGCGAGCACGAGCGTCGTGACGTTGCTGCCGACGACCGTCACGACGACGAGGATGAGGAAGAACGCCGGCACGGCGAGCATCGCGTCGGTGAGCCGCATGAGGAGCGCGTCGAGCCAACCGCCGTAGAACCCGGCGAGCGCGCCGACGAGCGCCCCAAGGAGGAGCGCCGCGAGCATCGAGGCCACCCCGATCAGGAGCGTGACCTGCGCGCCGTGCATGAGGCGGCTCAGGACGTCGCGCCCGAGCTCGTCGGTGCCGAACGGATGTTCGCCGGAGGGTCCGGCGAGCCCATGTGCCGGATCAGTCGCGCTCGCGTCGATCGTCCAGAGGAGCGGACCGAGCACGGCGACCGCGGCGATCGCGACGAGGGTCCCGAGCGCGAGCATCCCGACGCGCGTCATGTGAGCCGCACGCGCGGATCGAGACGGGCGTAGAGGACATCGACGACAAGGCTGCTGAGCACCGCGATCGCCGCGACCACGACGGCGATACCGACGATGAGCGGGTAGTCGCGGCCGTTCGCGGCGTCGAGGGCCAGCCGGCCCATCCCGGGCCAGCCGAACACGGCCTCGGTCACGACAGTGCCGCCGAGGAGCCGCGGGACGAGCGCGCCGATGGCGCTGGTCACCGGGATAAAGGCGTTCCGGAGCGCGTGGACATACACGACGATCCCGGGGGCGAGGCCCTTGGCGGTAGCGGTCCGGATGAAGTCCTGGGTGAGGACCTCGATCATCGCCGACCGGGTGTACCGGACGATCGTCGGCAAGATCGTCGAGGCGAGGACGACGCACGGGAGGACAAGATGCGCGAGCCGGTCGCCGATCGACTCACGCCCGACTGAGACGACCCCGGCGGACGGGAGGAGGTGCAGGTTCACGGCGAACACGAGGATGAGGACGATGCCAAGCCAGAACACCGGCACCGACAGGCCGAGCGCAGTCACGAACGTGAGCGCGTGGTCGATCCAGGAGTTCCGCCGGAGCGCCTGGACGACGCCGATCGGGATGCCGAGGAGCAGGGAGAGCCCGAGCGCCGTGCCGACGAGGAGCAGGGTGTTCGGCAGGCGATCGCCGATGCGCGCGGCGACCGGCTCGTCGGTGAGCAGCGAGGTCCCGAGGTCCCCGCGCGCTGCGCCGCGGAGCCAGGTGACGTAGCGCTCCGCCACGGGACGGTCGAGCCCCATGTTGCGGATGAGCGTCGCCCGCTGCTCGGCGGTCACGTCGAAGCGCATGACCGAGGATGGCCCGCCTGGTGCGAGGTTGACGAAGAAGAAGGTGAGGGCGCTCACGAATAGGACGACGAGCGCCCCCGCTGCGACGCGTTGCGCGAGAAAGCGGCCTACTTCTTCGCCAACCACCATTCGCCGACGTAATGCATCGCGTCACGGAGGCCGAGCTCCGGTACGCCCTGCAGCGACGAGCTCAGCACGTCCACCTCGTCCGGATACCAGAGGAAGAGGTACGGCAGCGTGTCGGCCATGTAGCTCTGAAGCTGCTTGTACACGGCCTTTCGCGCCTCGAAATCGCTCGTGGCCTGGCCCTGGATGAGAAGGTCGTCGAGCTTCGGATCCTGGTAGCCGGGGATGTTGAAGCCTTTCCCTGCCGCGCTCGAGGCGTAATACGGGAAGACGTCGGGGTCGCTCGGGTAGGTCCACCAGTTCACGCTGGCGGTGTACTCACGCCGCACGACGACCTTTTGGATGTAGGAGTTCCACTCCATCGTGTTCAGGTCGGCCACGACGCCGACTTTCTTGAGGTCCTGCTGGATGAGCGCGTTCACCGGCTCGAGGACGCCTTTCTGTCCCACGTCCATGGTGAACTGGAAGGGCTTGCCGTCCTTCGTGAGCACGCCGCCGGCGCCTGGAGTCCAGCCTGCGGCAGCAAGGAGGTCCTTCGCTTTCTGCGGGTCATAGGGATACCGCGAGCTGAGCGAGGGATCGAAGTACGCCTTCAAGGCGGGTGTGATCGCCGAGTTCGCGATGGATCCGTAGCCGAGCTCGACCGACTTGATAATCGCCTGCCGGTCGATCGCCTGAACGAACGCCTGCCGGACCCGCACGTCCGTGAAGCGGGGATCGGTCTGGTTCAGGGCCAGCCAGTAGTACTGGACCAGCGGCCGGGACACGACGGCGAGGTTGCTCGCGCTCTTCAGCCGGGCCACCGCGGCCTTGTCATCGAGGATCATGATGCTGATGTCGCCGGAGAGCGCCTGCGCGATCTGCGTGTTCGCGTCCGGCACGACCGTGAAGACGACCTTGTCGAGATACGGCTTCGCGCCGAAGTATGTCTCGTTGCGCACGAGCGACACGCTCTGACCGGACGTGTACTTCTCGACCTTGAACGGGCCGGTGCTCACCGGCACGCCCTTGTTGAACGAGTTCGTCTTCAGCGGATCGGCTGAGAGCACGTGCTTCGGGACGATCCCCGAGTTGTAGGCGAGATACGAGGTGAGCGCGCTGAACTTGCGGCTGAGGTCGAAGCGCACCGTCGTCGCGTCAACAGCGGTCACGCTCTTTACCGCTGAGAAGTAGCCGCGGTTCTGCGCTCCGAGATCGGGCTTCAACACGATGTCGTTGAACGTGAACGCGACATCGTCGGCGCTGAACGGCTTGCCGTCGCTCCACTTCACGCCTTCGCGCAGCTTGAACGTCCAGGAAAGGCCGTCAACGGAGGTCGTCCAGCTGGCGGCGAGATCGGGCGCCGGGGCCAGGTCCTTGCCGGGCTTGGTGAGCCCGTCGAAGAGCACGCGGTTGATGAAGAGCGACTCGACGAACGCGTTGGGACTCCAGGGGTTGAGGGTCGGGTCCGCGACGATCGGGATCGTCACCGTGCCGCCCGAGACCGGCGCGCCGGGTGCCTGCGCCGCCGGGCCGGCCGGCTGCGACGACGTGCAGGCCGAGACGACCAGCATCGAGACGAAGACCGCCGCAAAAAGGCCGCGCCGCAGAGCCCGAGATCCGCCACCCATCGAACACCCTCCCTCGCACGCTGCGACCGCTGGAGCATACGCGCCGGTCGCGACGCTATTCCGCGACCCGCGCGGCCGTTTAGCCGATCCGGCTCCCACGCTCGCACGCTGCGTCCGGCTGGAGCAGCGTCACCCGCGTCGCCTCATCGATCGCACCGAGCGTGAGCACCTCTGAATCGAACGTGGCGATCCGGCGGGGCGAGACGTTCGTCACGCACACCACCGGTCGCCCCTGAAGCTGCTCGTTCGAGTACCACGGGCGCACCCCGGCGGACGCTCGGCGCACACCGTGCGGGCCGAAGTCGATGGTCAGCTTGTACGACGGGTTGCGCGCCGCCGGGAAATCCTCGACCTCGACGATCCGGCCGACGCGCATCTCGATCCGCTCGAAGTCATCCATCGTCGCCATTGCTCCGTATCATCGGACTGGTGGCCGACGTCTTCCACCGGCCGACCGGCTGGCGGATCCTTCCCGAACGACACGTCTTCGAGATCACCTGGGACGACGGCCAGGTGGCCGAGTACGCCTGGGAGCCGTTCCGCCACGCGTGCCCGTGCGCCTACTGCGCGGGTGAGGGCGCGTATAAAGGGAATGTGAGCGCCGACACGGTGTTCACGGAGAAGCAGACCGAGCTGAAGGAGGTGTACGCGGTCGGGCGGTACGGGCTGAGCCCCGAGTGGGGCGACGGCCACGACACCGGCATCTACACGTTCAAGATGCTGCGCCGCGCCGCGGGACTCGAATGAAATTCTTCACCAAGAAAGCGGACCTACCGGCCGACAAGGCCGAGCGCGTGCCACCGGGGCAGTACCTCACCGGGAAATGGCCAGTCCTGCATTACGGGCCGGTGCCGACGTTCAACCCGAAGACCTGGGACCTCCGCGTCTTCGGCAAGGTGAAGCACGAGCTCCGCTGGACCTGGGATGAATTCCAGGCCCTCGACAGGGAGGTCAACACGGTCGTCACCGCCGACATGCACTGCGTGACGACCTGGTCCCGACTCGACCAGCAGTGGGAGGGCGTCGCGTTCAGCAAAATCGTCGAGCTCGCCCAGCCGACCGAGGACGCGAAGTTCGTCATCGCCCACTCCGAGCACGGGTTCACCGCGAATACGCCCCTCGAGTACTGCCTCCGCGACGACTGCCTCGTCGCGCTCCGCGCGAACGGCG
>DASYVN010000191.1:0-23614 GCA_035937095.1 Candidatus Limnocylindria bacterium | reverse complement strand
ATACGCCGACCCTCAGCCCGTCCACGCTCGAACGGCTGCGCGTCCTCCGCGCCGAGCGCGGTGCCGCCGTCGCGCTCCTCACCGCGAAGGTCGGGACCGACAACGGCTACGGCCGCATCGTCCGCAATGCCGCGGGTGACGTGGAGCGCATCGTCGAAGCGCGCGTCGGGACGGCGGAGGAGCGTCAGCTTCCGGAGTCGAACCTCGGTGCGTACGCGATCGACGTCGCCTGGCTTCGCGACGCGATCGGGAAGCTGCGCGCCAATGACACCGGCGAGGTGTTCTTCACCGACATCGTCGGCGTGGCGATCGCCGCCGGGAAGCGGGTCGCCGCGTTGTGCACTCCGGATCCGGACGAGGGCATGGGCGTGAACACCCGGGTCGAGCTCGCGGCCGCCGAGGCCGTCCTGCGCCGGCGGATCCGCGAGCAGCTGATGCTCGAGGGCGTGACGTTCCACGACCCGGAGTCCACGCAGGTCGACGACACCGTGCGCGTCGCCGCTGACGTCGTCATCGAGCGAGGCTGCGTCCTCGAGGGGACCACGGTCATCGGTCCGGACACCCGCATCGGCCCGTACTCGATGCTGCGGGATACCACCGTCGGCGCGCGCTGCACCGTCGAAACGTCCGTCCTGGAGGGCGCGACGGTCGAGGACGACGTACGGATCGGCCCGTTCTCGCACCTTCGGCCGGGCGCCTACCTCGAGCAGGGCGTCGGCATGGGCAACTTCGGCGAGGTGAAGGCCGCGCGCCTCCGCAAGGGCACGAAGATGCATCACTTCAGCTATATCGGCGACGCCGACGTGGGCGAGCGCGTGAACATCGGCGCCGGCACGATCACCATGAACTACGACGGCGCGAACAAGCACCGCACGACCATCGGCAACGACGCCTTCATCGGCTCGGACACGCTGCTGCGCGCGCCGGTCACGATCGGCGAGGGCGCCGTGACCGGCGCCGGCGCGGTCGTCACGAAGGACGTCGCCCCGGGGATGTTGGCCGTTGGCGTACCGGCCCGCTCGATCAAGACGGCCGTAAGGCCAGTCAAGAACACGAAGGCCTAATGGGCAGCTGGGAGCTCCTCGGCGTCGAGCTCGTGCTCGTGCTCGTGCTTGCGATCCTCTCGATGAGCGAGGCCGCGCTCCACGCCGTCCGGCGGCCGGCCCTCATCGAGGAGCTCGTCGTGCGCGGCCGACGCGGGTTGCGGGCCGGGCGGATGGGGGAGCGGCGCGTCCGATACCTGGCGGCGATCCAGGTCGTCGAGTTCTTCGTCATCTTCGCGTTCTCGGGGATCGCGGCGGCGTTCATCGCGCCGCGCCTATCCGGGCTGCTGAAACTCGTCGGGATCGCCGCGGTCTTCAGCGACCTCAGCGCGGTCGTCGTCACGGTCGCGGCGCTGTCGTTGGTCGCGGTGCTCTTCGGGCTCTTCGTGCCACGCTCGATCGGGGTGAAACACGCGAAGCAGGTGCTCCTGATCATGGTGTTCCCGCTCGAGCTCATCACCTGGATCACGCGGCCCCTGGTCGCCGTGCTCTTCTTCCTTACCCGGATCGTGACCGCGCCATTCGGCGCGGATCCGCACCAGGGCACGCTCATCAGCGAGGAGGACATCAAGGCGCTCATCGAGACCGGTGAGGAGCAGGGCGTGCTCGACGTCGGCGAGCGGGACATGATCCACTCGGTCTTCGCCCTCGGTGAGAAGCAGGTCCACGAGGTGATGATCCCGCGGCCAGACATCGTGGCGATCGACGTCAACACCCCGCCGCAGCAGGTCCTCGATCACGTCGTGAGCGCCGGTCATTCGCGGATCCCGGTGTACGAGGGGTCCTCGGACCAGATCATCGGCGTCCTGTACGTCAAGGACCTCTTCCGCCGGCTCGCGCGCGGCGAGACGGACATCACGGTCCGCCCATTCCTGCGGCCCGCGCAGTTCGTCCCCGAGACGAAGAAGGTGGACGAGCTCCTGCGCGAGATGCAGAAGGACAAAGTCCACATCGCGATCGTCGTCGACGAGTACGGCGGGACGGCCGGACTGGTGACCATCGAGGACCTCGTGGAGGAGATCGTCGGCGAGATCCGGGACGAGTACGACGTCGAGCGGGAGCTCATCTTGCCCGTCTCCGATCACGAGGCCGTCATGGACGCGCGGGTCCCATTCTCGGAGGTACAGGAGACCTTCGGGATCGAGCCGTCGGACGGTGCCGATGAGTTCGACACGCTCGGTGGCTTCGTGACGCACGAGCTCGGACGGCTCCCGAAGGTCGGGGAGACGGTCCAGCGGGACGGTGTGAAGTTCGTCGTGGAGAGCGTGGACGGCCGTCGCGTCGGGCGGGTCCGGGTGATCCGCGAGCCCGCGCGGACCGAGCAGCGCGCGTGACGCTGCCGCCCGGCGACGAGGACCTCATCCGCGTCGCGTCGCTCGCGCGCGCCCGTGCCTACGCGCCCTATTCCAAATACAAGGTCGGTGCCGCGATCCGGACGAAGCGGAACAAGATCCACTCCGGCGCGAACATCGAGAACGTGTCCTACGGCATGACGGTGTGCGCCGAGCGCTGCGCGGCCTTCGCCGCCGTTGGGTCAGGAGAGACCACGGACTGGGATGCGATCGCGATCGTCATCGACGACGACAAGCTGCCGTCGCCCTGCGGGGCGTGCCGTCAGGTGCTCGCCGAGTTCTCCCCGGATCTGCGGGTCGTGCTCGCGACGACGAGCGGCCAGCGCGGCGCGACCACGCTGCGCGAGCTCCTGCCGGACCCGTTCCTCGCGGACCGCCTGCCGCGCTAAGCCGCGCGAGCTCTTTGGTCACCGCCCCGGCGTGAGTGCGTTGGTGAGCTGCGCGTAGAAGCGACTCGCGCCGGTGATCGCGACCTCGTGGAGCCCTTCGGTCACCCGCTCCTCGGAGTGGATCCCCGCGGTCTCGAGGTGGAGGATTCCGTAGTCGGCGATCATCGACGAGAGGAACGGCCGGGTGAGGCTCGCGTCCTGGACCCGCTCCAACAGCACCGCCGCCTGCGTCCGGTTCAAGATCCCGCTTCGGGCGATCACCCGCCGGTCGGTGAGGACCCAGACCCGGCTCGTCCACTCGAGGTACCGCGCGATGAGGAACACCAACACCACGAGGCCCGCAGCCAGCGCGGCGTACGACAGTGCCTGCTGACCCTGCGCGGCCGCGATCGGGGCAACGACCGTGACGACCACCAGCAGCGCGACGAGCAGCACCCACCATGCGAATGGCCGACCGACCGCGAGCACGCGCTCGCCGGGCTCGTAAATGATGCCGCCGGGGGCAGCGGCTGCGCCTTCATTCGGAGGGCTCGCGGGCTCAGCCATCGCCGGGATGCTAGCGGCTGCCACTCCCGACGGGCTCTTCCGCTCCGGTCGCCGACGCGACGAGCTGCTCGAGGAGCGCGAGCGGCTCGTTCGCCCCGGAGAGCGCGGCGATGCCACGCAGCGCGTGCAGCGCGCGCATCCGATGCGACGCGATCTCGCTCTCCAGCTGCTCGCGGGTCCGCAGCTCGTCGAGGATCTCGCGGATGCGCTCGACGCTCTCGGCCGCGAGAGGCGCGGGCGGCTCGAAGAACGCAGCGAGCTCCGCGCGCGCACGCGGCGACGCCTTCTCGAACGCGATCACCACCGGAAGCGTCTTCTTGCGCTTTACGAGATCGTTCATCTCGAGCTTGCCGGTGCGCTCGGTGGTCGCCCAGATCCCGAGCAGGTCGTCGTATGCCTGGAAGGCCTGGCCGAAGTCGTCACCGAAGCGGGCGAGGGCCTCCCGGACCTGCGGATCGTCGGTCGCCAGCACGCCGGCACCCTCGGCGCACGCCGCGATGAGCGCCCCGGTCTTCTTCGCCGCCATGGCCCGGTGGCGCTCGACGGTGATGTCGGTCCGCGCCTCGAAGCTGATGTCGAGGAACTGGCCCTCGCAGACGCGCACGCACGCGCGGTCGATGAGGCACGCGAAGTCGAGGATCCGCTCGGTCGGGAAACCCCGCTCGCGGAGCCGCTGCACGGCCAGCCGCGACGCCGCGTACATGCCGTCGCCCGTGTTGATGGCCTGGGGCACGCCCCACACGGACCAGACCGTCGGGCGGTGGTGCCGCGTCGGGTCCTGATCCTCGATGTCGTCGTGGATGAGCGTGAAGTTGTGCAGCAGCTCCAACGCGGCTGCCGCGGGGAGCACCGGCCGCGCGTCGCCGGCGAGCGCTTCATACACCAGGACGCAGAGCAGGGGCCGCATCCGCTTGCCGCCGCCCGGACGATCCATGTCGAGGCCGAGGTGGTACAGCATCATGCCGTAGAAGGGCTGGAGGGCCGGCTCGGCCTGCGCCAGAACGGTGCGGATCTCTTCGTCGATCGCCGAGATGCGGGCCCCGTACCTGCCAGAATTCGTCACCGAAGACCGATGGTACCCGGTACCATTCATCTTCGATGGCATCACGCACGTACCGTGCCGAGGCGATCGTGCTCAAGACCATTGACTTCGGCGAGACGGACCGGATCCTCACGCTCCTCACCCGTCACTTCGGCAAGGTGAGCGTGGTCGCGAAGGGCATTCGCAAGCCGACGAGCCGTCTCGCGGGTCATGCCGAGCCGCTCACGCACGCCACCTATCAGCTCGCGCGCGGCCGCAACCTCGACGTACTCACGGGCGCAGAGTCGCGGGCCCTCTATCGCGCGCTGCGTGAGGACCTGCACGGCATCGCGGCCGGGTGGTACGTCGCCGAGCTCGCGGACCGGTTCGCGCTGGAGAAGTCACCGTCCGCGCCCCTCTTCGACCTCGTCGAATGCGCGCTCCGGCATCTGTCCGCGGGCTACCTCCCGGCGCTCGTCTGCCGGTGGTTCGATCTCCACCTGCTAGATCGCACCGGCTTCCGCCCGGAGCTCGGCCGGTGCGTGCAGTGCGGGACGGCGCCGACGGAGATCACGAACGCGTGGGTCGTCGATGCCGGCGGCCTCGTGTGCGCGACGTGCGCGCCGAGCGATACGCACGGTCCACGCGCGTTGACCGTGCGTGCATTGAAGTCGCTGCGCTATCTCCTGGTGAGCAACTTCGAGGGCGCATCGCTGCTGCGCGTGGACGAGCCCCTCGCCGCCGAGCTCGAGCGGCACCTCCGCTCGTTCCTGCAGCACGTCCTGGATCGCGATATCCAATCCGCGCAGCTGCTCGACGAGCTCGCGCGCATGCCGCGCCCGGTCCCCGCGACCATATGACGGAGGCCCCGACGGGGGAGCTCTTCGACAAGCTCGTCTCCCTCGCAAAGCGCCGGGGCTTCGTGTTCCCGTCGAGCGAGATCTACGGCGGCGCGGCTGCGACCTGGGACTTCGGACCGCTGGGCGTCGAGCTGAAGAACAACGTGAAGCGCGCGTGGTGGCGCTCGATGGTACAGCTGCGCGACGACATCGTCGGCCTCGACGCCGCGATCCTCATGCACCCGAAGGTGTGGGAGGCATCGGGCCACGTCGAGAACTTCACGGACCCGCTCGTCGAATGCGCGAGCTGCAATCACCGCTACCGCCTCGACGAGCTCCCGCAGGGCGTCGAGGGGCCGTGCCCGAACTGCGGCGAGCGCAAGCTCGGCGCGCCGCGGAAGTTCAACCTCATGTTCAAGACGTTTGTCGGCCCGGTGGAGGACGAGGCATCGATCGCGTGGCTCCGACCGGAGACGGCACAGGGGATCTTCGTGAACTTCGACAACGTGCAGCAGTCGATGCGCAGGCGCCTGCCGTTCGGCATCGCCCAGGTGGGGAAGTCGTTCCGCAACGAGATCACGCCCGGCAACTTCATCTTCCGCTCGCGCGAGTTCGAGCAGATGGAGATGCAGTACTTCGTGCGGCCCGAAGACGCGCCGCGGGTCTACGACGAGTGGAAGGAAACGCGCCGTCAGTGGTACCGCGATCTCGCGCACCACGACGAGCTGTTCCGGTTCCGCGAGCACGCGCCCGAGGAGCGGGCCCACTACGCCGCACAGGCCTTCGACGTCGAGTTCCGCTACCCGTTCGGCTGGAAGGAGCTCGAAGGGATCCACAACCGGACGGACTTCGACCTGAAGCGGCACAGCGAGTACTCGGGGAAGAAGCTCGAGTACTTCGACGACGCGACGAACGAGCGCTTCGTCCCCTACGTGATCGAGACCGCGGTCGGCGCGGACCGAGCAGCGTTCGCGTTCCTCTGCGCGGCGTACGACGAGGAGCCGGACAAGGAAGGCGTGCGCGTGGTGCTGCGGCTGCACCGGGATCTCGCGCCGTACAAGGTCGCCATCCTGCCGCTCTCGAAGAAGCCCGAGCTGAGTGAGCTGTCACGCGGCGTGTGGGCGAAGCTCAGACCGTACTTCCAGTCGACGTACGACGAGACGCAGGCGATCGGGCGCCGCTACCGGCGGCAGGACGAGATCGGCACGCCGCTCTGCGTGACCGTGGACTTCGACTCGTTGACCGATCAGGCCGTGACCATCCGCGACCGCGACGACATGACGCAGGTCCGGGTGAAGATCGAGGAGCTCGTGCCGGCGCTCCGGGAGAAGCTCGGCCTCGCCTGACCTCGCGGCCATCAGCTCGGCCGCGCTCACCGTGCTGTTCTTCAGCGCGGGCCTCCGGACCCCGCTCCTCGCGCTCATGGCCCTGCGGCGGCCGCGGACCCTCGCATTGGTGCTCATTCCGTACGCGCCGGCGATCGCCATCAACGCGCTCCTCGGACCGCTGCTGTCCGCCGACGGACGGATCGGACTGCGCGCGCTCGCCGTCATGCCCGGGCTGCTCTTCGCGCCGCTGCTCGCGCGATCGATCGGTGGCCGAGCCGACCGGGCGGGCGCGCTCATGGCCGGCACGATCGTCGTCGCGTTCGCGCTGAACGCCCTCGGTGGCGCCGTCGCCTTCGTCCAGCTGCAGAACGGATTCCTTGCGTTCGTCATCGGCGCCGCGGTCGTGGCGACCGTTCCGATGCTGCCGGCGGCGGCGCGGAGGCTCGGCGAGATCGCCGGCTACGTCGCGTTCGGCGTCCTGGCGATCGTGAACGTGGTGAGCAGCGCCCAGGACTTCGACCCGCTCGCGTTCGCCGCCGGGGCGGTGCTGTTCGTCGCGACCGCCGGAACGGCGTCCGTCGCGGCGCGGTTCATGGGCGTCGAGTCCGCATCAGCCCTCGCGGGGTCCGGGTCCCGGGACTTCGGGGCCGCGACCGGGATCGCCGTTGGCGCCGGCGGCCCCGGCGCAGCAGCCGCGCCGCAGGGCTTCGGCATCGTCCTGTTGATCGTCGCTGCCATCCTCGTGCTCCGGAATCGCCGCAAAGCTCGGTAAGCGCGTTGCGTCCGGCCGGACGGCGGCCGAGCATCGCGGCGTGGTCATCCTTCCGGCCCTAACCGCCGTCGTTGCCGCAGCCTTCGCGCTCGTCGTGCTCCGGCAGTACGGTAGCCATCAGCGGACCTATCAGCTGATGTGGGCGACGGGCTTCGCGATGTTCGCCGTCGCCGCGTTCGCCGGCTATCTCGCCCGGAGCGGCAGCACGACCGAGACCGAATACCGGCTCTTTTACCTGTTCGGCGCGATCCTCAACGTCGCCTGGCTCGCGCTCGGGACGCTCTACCTGCTCGCACCGCGGCGCTGGGCGGACATTTCGCTCGCCGCGGTGGCGCTGCTGTCTTTGGCGGCGGCGTACGCGGTCGTGTCGGCGCCCGTCGACCTGAGTGCCGCCGCGGACAGCGGCCGTGGCTTCCCGAACGGCTCGCTCGCGCGGATCCTTGCGGGCGTCGGCAGTGGGCTCGGCAGCATCGTGCTCATCGGCGGCGCGCTCTGGTCCGCGTGGATCTTCCTCCGCAAGCGACACAACGGCCGGCGTGCCCTCGCGAACGTCGTCATCGCCGTTGGCGTGCTCATCGTTGCCGCCGGCGGGACCGCGACATTCACCGGGGCGTCGGGTGTGCTCGAGCTCGCGAACCTCATGGGCCTGTCGGTGATGTTCGCGGGCTTCCTGCTCATCGGCTAGCGAGCGCCGCGTCCACGAACAGCCGCTCGGCCGGTGACGCGAGCGAGCGCCGCGCTTGCTCAACGGACACGAAGCGCCCGTTGTCGACGAACGGATCATCCGACGGCGTCGCGTCGCCGGTCACCTCGGCCACGAACACCCACTGCAAGGTGTCGGGATATGGGTACTCATATCTCGGGTCATGGCGTTGCGGCGACAGGTTGTGCAGGTGCAGGACGCCGAGCGGCCGGGGCGTGTCGACGATCGCGCAGCCGGTCTCCTCGCGGATCTCGCGCACGAGCGCGGCGTCGGGCGACTCACCCGGCTCGCGCCGCCCGCCAGGGATCGCGTGCGTCGAGCCCTCCGATTCGAACACGAACACCTCGCCGCGGCGACAAGCGATCGCCCGCACCGACACGACGAGGTCGAGCGGCGGCTCCACCGCGGTGAGATAGCCGGTGACGTCGAAGCGCTGCCCGAGGGTCGGCCAGTACCACTCCTCGGTCGCGACAGGGGTCAATGTCGCAAGGAACGTCGCGAGGCCCGCCATCCGCTCAGCCTAGAAGCGGTGCTGTCCGTCCTCCGGATCATCGCCGGTGAAGCGACCGGCGAACCGCCGCGCGAACACCGTCGCGGCGGCCGTGATCGCGGCCAGGCCCGCGCCCCAGAGCGCGTCCTTCGGGCCGCGCTGCTCGCTCTGGACGTCGGAGATCTCGGTGCGGAGCTGTTCGCGGAAGCGCTTCCGCGCGCGGCCCTTCAGGCGGTCGATGCGTCCGCCGAGGCGCTCGGCGATGCGTTCGATCTCGGTGTTCGGCGTCTTCCGGCGCGCCTCACGGACCTTCTTCGCGATCGTCACGCCAGCGAGGGCCGCGACCGACCCGAGCGTGCCGAACGCCGCGACGGGCCGGCGCCGCACGAGGTTGCGCGGGTCGACGTCGGTCTTGGCGCGCTCGATGAGCGCGTCGACATCGTCGTCGATCGTCTGCCGAAGGTCGGCTAGCTCGCGTTCCGTCCGAGCACTCGGGCTTTCGCCCATCGCACCGTCTCCTTGAAGGATTGGATCGACCGTGTCGGTCCCCGAAGCTCGAGGCGCTTGTATCCGCCGTACCCGAGGAATGCGGTGATGGCCGCGAAGAGCACGAGCGCGATCAGTGCCGATGCCCAGAGCGGCAGCCAGATCGCGATGACCGCGATGACGAACACCGCGAACGAGATGAGGCTGAGCAGCCCGAACGCGAAGGCGACCCCGAACCACTTCGCCGCCTTCAGGTTCGCCTTGAGGATCTCGGCGATCTCCTGCTTCGGCAGATCGATCTGCTTGCGGATGTAGGTCCGCACGTTGTTGCGGATCCGCCCGATGAGCGTGCTGTATCCAGGGCGTTCGTACACGGGCCGCGACTCTAGCATCGGCTGCTCGCCTGAGCAGGAAGCCTGCCATGCACCCATTCCAGTCCCCTCGAGGCCCCTGCATGCTTAGAGACGTGCGAGAGGAAACCGCGGCGGCGACCGGTCGGACCCGGCTGCCGTGGCGGGAGTTATACGACGCGCACGCCGCAGAGCTGGTCGGTTATCTCTGGAAGCTGACCGGAGACCGGGAGGCCGCGAACGACCTGATGCAAGAGACATTCGTGGCGGGAATGCGTGACGAAATAGCGCTGCGCGACGTCGCGAGGGCACGGGCGTGGCTCTACCGGATCGCGACCCGGCTCGCGATGAAGCGGCTGCGGCGCGCCCGGCTGATGGCGTTCCTGCCGTTCACGGGCACGGAGCGATCGTCCGAGGGCGCCCCGGATGTCGAAGGGCTCGCGGTCCGCGAAGCGATGCGCGCGATCTCCCCCGACCAGGCGACCGCGCTGGTCCTGCATTACGCCCACGGCTTCACCCGGGCCGAGATCGCGGACCTGACCGGACGTAGCGAAGAGACCATCAAGTCCCGCATCGCCCGTGGCCGGCGGGCATTCCTTGCGGCCTATGACCGGCAGGGAGGCCATTCATGAGCGACGAAGAGCGTGACGACGAGCGCGTGCGCCGGATCCTCGGACGCTCTGCGTCCGTGGCCGTCCCTCCGTTCGAGGCATTGCCCGGACGTCGGGCTATTGGCTCGCCCCGGCGTTCGATCGCGGTGACGCTCGTGGCCGTCGTCGTTGCGGTCGCCGCGCTGTACGCCGGGCGCGAGCTCTCGACCTTCCGCCAGCAGCAGCAGCCCGCAGCGACAGCCGGCATCGCTGGACCGAGCGCGACCGCGAGTCCCCACGTGACGCTGCCGCAGCCGATCGCGCAGCCGATCACGCGGACCAGTCCCGCCGCGCAGGTCGCGTGGGTCAGCACGTCCGAGCTCGTGTCCGCGCTCACGCCCGCGCAGGAGCTGCGCACGGTGCTCGTCGGCGTCGATCCGGCCGGGAAGATCGTCGGCCGCATCGACGGCGCGAAGGACCCCGGCGTAACCCGGGCGTGGCGCTCCGCGGACGGAGCGCTGGTCGTGACGGTCGGCGCGGCGAGCATCACGGCGTACTCGGCCCTCGATGGCACGGTCCAGCGCTCCTACGCGCGCGAGCCGCGCGATCCGGTCCTCGACGCCGCGTTCAGTCCGGATGGCCGCTTGCTCGCGCTGATCGGGTCATCCGCGTACGTGCAGGTCCTCGATCTCAGGACCGGCGCCACCCAAACGACCCCGCTGGGCCACGATCAGAACGCGCAGGCCCCCGGTCTCACCCGCGCTCCGGGCAGTACAGGGTTGATCTGGTCGACGCTTGTGTTCTCTCCGGACTCGAAGCACCTCTACACGATCGTCGACTGGGCGGGCCCGCTCTCCCTCACCGCGTTCGACGTCACGCCGTCCGGCTTGGTCCAGACCGCGCGCGCGGTGGATGGACAGGGTGGAAAAACGTTCCCTGGCTGCGGCGGACCGGGACTCGCGCCGAAGGTCGTCGGCGGCGGGCAGACGCTCGTCCTGTTCTGCCATGTTGACGGCTCGGTGGGGTTCATCGACCTTCCGACCTTGACGACCACGACGATCGTGCATCCAGCCCAGCAGAACCCATTCTGGCTGGCGCCGATCTTCACGCCGGATGGGCAGCTTCTCTACTTGCACCAATACCCCGCGTTCGGCGACTTGATGCAGGTCGTTGACCTGCGGTCGCACGCGCTCCTTGGTCCGGTACCGACGCCGACGAAGACCGATCAGCCCGGTCCCTTCAGCTGGTTGTTCCCCGTCGTCTATGCCGGAGGAGTCCCCTCGACCGTCCCGGTGTCGCCCGACGGGCTGAAGCTGTATCCGGAGGCGAACGATGGCGTGACGGTGCTACGTGTCCCTGACCTGAAGCCGATCGCGAAACTGGGTCAGGGGCTGAAGGTGAATGAGGTCTGGATCTCCGGCGACGGCAAGACCGTGTTCGCGTCCGATGGCGGCAAGGGCATCTTTGTGATCCGCGAGGACGGGAGCGGGCAGCCGATCACCGTGACGCTGCCGGTCCAAGTCAGCGGATTCGTCGCCTCGGAGCACGGTTAGCCGACTCTGGCACCATGAGCACCTCACCAGGGGAGGTGCGGCATGCCGTCGACGCGTGCGAAGAAAGCGACCAGGGCCGTTCCGAAGGCGAAGGCCCAGAAGTGGGTCTATCTGTTCGCGGACGGAAAGGCCCAGGGCAACGCGAAGATGCGCGCGCTCCTCGGCGGCAAGGGTGCGGGCCTCGCCGAGATGACCAACGCGGCCCTGCCCGTGCCTCCCGGCTTCACGATCACGACCGCAGCCTGCAACGCGTACTTCAAAGGCGGGGGCAAGCTGCCGCCCGGCCTCTGGAATCAGGTCGAGCGCGGTCTCGCGACAGTCGAGCGGTCGACGAAGAAGAGGCTCGGCGACCCGAAGGACCCGCTGCTCGTGTCGGTCCGGTCCGGCGCCGCGATGTCGATGCCCGGGATGATGGACACCGTCCTCAACCTCGGCCTCAACGATCAGAGCCGCCAGGGGCTCGCGACGCTCACGAAGAACGACCGATTCGCCTGGGACGCATACCGGCGGTTCATCTCGATGTTCGGCCGCATCGTCCTCGACATCCCGGCGGAGAAGTTCGACGCGGCGCTCGAGAAGCGCAAGCACGCGAAGCGCGCCAAGTCCGACACCGACCTGGGCGCGAAGGACCTGGCGGCGCTGGTCGAGGAGTTCAAAGCCATCGTGAAGAGGGCGACCGGAAAACCGTTCCCGACCGAGCCGCACGAACAGCTCCGCCTCGCCGTCGAAGCGGTGTTCGGCTCGTGGTTCGGACAACGCGCGAAGGACTATCGCAAGGAGTTCAAGATCTCCGACGACCTCGGCACCGCATGCAGCGTCGTGACGATGGTCTTCGGCAACATGGGCGACGACTCAGGTACCGGCGTCGCGTTCACCCGCGATCCGAACACCGGCGAGAAGAAGCTGTATGGCGAGTACCTCACGAACGCGCAGGGCGAGGACGTCGTCGCCGGGATCCGCACGCCCGCGAAGATCGAACAGCTGAAGCGTGAGATGCCGAAGGCGTACACCCAGTTCGAGAAGATCGCGCAGCGGCTCGAGAAGCACTACCGCGACGCGCAGGACCTCGAGTTCACGATCGAGCGCGGCAAGCTGTTCATGCTCCAGACGCGCTCGGCGAAGCGGACCGCGCGCGCTGCGGTGAAGATGGCGACGGACATGGTCCGCGAGAAGCTCATCACCAAGGATGAGGCGATCCAGCGGGTCGATCCATTGCAGGTCGAGCAGCTCCTCGTGCCGGGATTCGATCAGGCCGCGGTCGAGCGGGCGCGGAAGGAAGGCCGCTTCCTCGCGAAGGGTCTGAACGCCTCGCCTGGCGCGGCGACCGGCCGCGCTGTGTTCGACGCGGACCGAGCCGTCGCGCTCAAGGGCCAGAAGCAGCTCGTCGTGCTCGTCCGGCCGGAGACCTCCCCCGACGACTTCCACGGGATGATCGCCGCGACCGGGATCCTCACCGCGCGCGGCGGATCCACCTCACACGCGGCCGTCGTGGCCCGCGGCCTCGGCCTGCCGTGCGTCGCGGGCTGCGCGGAGCTCTCCATCGACCTCCACAAGCGCGAGATGCGCGTCGGCAAGGCCGTCATCAAGGAAGGCGATCCGATCTCCATCGATGGCACGACGGGCGAGGTCTTCGCCGGCGAGCTGCCGACGAACCCGCCGAACTACGAGAAGGAGACCGAGCTCATCGAGCTCCTCTCGTGGGCGGACACGCGGCGCCGCCTCGGCGTATGGGTGAACGCGGATACACCGGGTGAGTGCATCGAGGCGCGGAAGCTTGGAGCCGAGGGCGTCGGGCTCGCGCGCACCGAGCACATGTTCCGGCAGGCCGAGCGCCTGCCCCATGTGCAGGACATGATCATGGCCGACACCGAAGAGGATCGGAAGGCCGCGCTCGCGAAGCTGCTGCCGTTCCAGCAGGGCGACTTCCGCGAGATGTACAAGGCGATGGACGGCCTGCCGGTCGTCATCCGCCTGATCGACCCGCCGCTCCACGAGTTCCTCCGCGAGTTCGCCGACGTCGACATCGACATCGCCGTCGCCGAGGCGACCGGCAAGGACGGACCCGACATCGAGCACAAGCGGAAGATCTGGCGCCGCCTCGAGCAGATCCACGAGGACAACCCGATGCTCGGGCTCCGCGGCTGCCGGCTGCTGCTCGTGTACCCGGAGATCCTCGAGATGCAGATCCGCGCGATCCTTGGCGCCGCCGCCGACTCGGCCGAGAAGGGCGTGAGCGCGAAGCCGGAGATCATGATGCCGCTGATCGGGACGATGGGGGAGCTCGATCGGCTGCGCGATCAGGTGATGAGCCTCGCGGCCGCGGTCGAGAAGGAGCGCGGACGAAAGATCCCGTTCAAGTTCGGCACGATGATCGAGATCCCACGGGCCTGCATCATCGCCGACGAGATCGCGACCAAGACAGAGTTCTTCTCCTTCGGCACGAACGACCTCACCCAGACGGTCCTCGGCATCTCGCGCGACGACGCGCAAAAGAGCTTCCTCACCAAGTACGTGGAGCAGAAGATCATCGCGGACGACCCGTTCCAGGTCATCGACCGCGGTGGCGTCGGCGAGATGATGAAGATGGGCGTCGACCGCGGCCGCAAGACGAAGCCCGACCTGAAGATCGGCATCTGTGGCGAACACGCCGGCGAGCCGAGCTCGGTCGCGTTCTGCCACGACATCGGGCTGACCTACGTCTCGCCGTCGACATACCGGGTGCCGGTCGCGCGCCTCGCCGCCGCGCAGGCCGCGCTCGCCTCAGGAGAGCGCGATCGCTAGGAGCCGGGGCGACCTCCGGTAACCTGTAGCCGCCATGGCCAGCGTGACGGACCTCACCGCCCGGCTTTCCCGCACGAAGTCCGTCGCCGCCCTCCGGATCCGCCAGCGCCAGGAGGAGGCCGAGCGCACGGCGCTCGCACCGTACGCGACGAAGAGCGCGGACGCGAAGCGGGACCATCCCGAGGAGCCGTCGCCGACCCGCACCGCGTTCCAGGTCGACCGCGACCGGATCGTGCACTCGAAGGCGTTCCGCCGGACGAAGCACAAGACCCAGGTGTTCCTCGCGCCGGTGGGGGATCACTACCGCACGCGACTCACGCACATCCTCGAGGTGAACTCCATCGGCCGCGCGATCGCGACCGCGCTGCAGCTGAACGAGGACCTGATCGAGGCGATGGCGCTCGGCCACGACATCGGCCACACGCCGTTCGGCCACGTCGGCGAGGAGCTCCTCGCGCGGTTCCTGCCCGATGGTTTCCGGCACAACCAGCAGAGCGTCCGCATCGCGGAGCGGATCGAGAAGAACGGGAAGGGGCTGAACCTCACGCACGAGGTCCGCGACGGGATCCTGAAGCACTCGGCGCCGACAGAGGGAGGCCTCGAGACCGCCGCGTGGGGCGAGCCCGAGACGCCGGAGGGTTGGGTCGTCCGCTACGCCGACAAGATCGCGTACCTGCACCACGACACCGACGACGCGATGCGCGCCGGCATCATCGGCGACGACGATCTGCCGAAAGAGGTCCGCAACGCGCTCGGGCACGATCGGGCCGAGCGGCTCGACACGATGGTGTACGACGTGATCGTCCATTCATTCGGCAAGCCGGAGGTCGGGCTGTCGCCGGACGTGCTGGAGGCGACCAACGCGTTCCGCGACTGGATGTTCGAGAACGTGTACCTCGCCGGCCCGGCGAAGACCGAGGACGAGAAGGCCCAGGGCGTCCTCCTCGGCCTGCTCCAGTACTTCGAGAGTCACCCCGACCGGATGCCTCCCGAGTACCAGCGGATCGCTGACGAGGACGGGGTCAAGCGCGCGGTCGCGGACTACGTCGCCGGAATGACCGACGCCTACGCCCTCGATGCGTACGAGAGCTTGTTCATCCCCGCCGCCTGGAGCCGCCGCTAGCCTTACCGGTCAGCCGAGCAATCCCTCACAGGCACAAATCGTGCATGCGCCTCGCCGCATGTCGCTCGACAGCCACACCGCGTTCCCGATCACACCGGCCCCTGACGCTGCGCCCGCGACGCGCCGCGGCTCGCACACCGTCCGGTACTACGAGAGTGACACCTCGCTCGTCGAGGCGCTCAGCCAGTTCGTGGCCGTCGGACTCGCGACCGGCGAGCCGGCGGTGGTCATCGCGACGCCGACCCATCGCGATGGTGTCGAGCGCCGTCTTGTGGCCCAGCGCGTCAACGTGGCCGAAGCCCGTCGCGCGGGCCGCTACGTGCCGCTCGACGCGGCCGAGACGCTCGCCCGCATCACTACGGACGGCTGGCCGGATCCGGTCCGGTTCGGCGAGATCGTCGGAGGGGCCGTCGGGCGCGCCGCCGCCGCCGCCTCGGCCGCGCAGGTGCGCGCATTCGGCGAGATGGTCGCGCTGCTCTGGGCCGATGGCCGCCGGGAGGCTGCCCTCCGGCTCGAGGAGCTCTGGAACGAGCTTGCGCGGAACCACTCGTTCGCGCTCGTCTGCGGTTACCCGATGTCGGCGTTCGGCGCGCACCACGATCACGAGGCATTCGCGGCGATATCGGCGACCCACACCCAGGTCCATCCGACCGAGGCATACATGGCCCTGAGCGATAGCGATGACCGCCTTCGGGCCGTGGCGGCACTCCAGCAAAAGGCGGCCGCGCTGGAGACCGAGGTGGTGCACCGCCGCGCGCTCGAGCAGGAGCTCAACGCGAAGGTCGAGCAGCTCGCCGATATCGATCGCCGCAAGGATGAGTTCCTCGCGATGCTCGGGCACGAGCTGCGCAATCCGCTTGCGCCGGTGAGCGCGGCGCTCGAGGTGATGCGCCTTCGCGCCGACGACCCGCAGCGCATCGGGAAGGCGCGCGAGGTGGTCGAGCGCCAGATCGCCCAGATGACCCGGCTCGTCGACGACCTGCTCGACGTCTCGCGAATCACGCGGGGCCAGATCGAGCTGCGCGACGAATCCGTCGCGCTCGCCGCGCTCGTCGAGCGCGCCGTGGAGGTCGCCCGCCCGCTCATCGAGGAACGCGGCCACCGCCTGAGTGTCGACCTCCCGGAGCCTCCCGTCGTCTTCCGCGGGGATCACTCGCGGCTCGAGCAGGTCTTGGCCAACCTCCTATCGAACGCCGCGAAGTACACGGACGTCGGCGGCCGCATCTGGCTCCGCGCGGCGGTCGACGGGGACGGCCTGGTCATCTCGGTCCGCGACAACGGCGAAGGCCTCACGCCGGATCTGCGGGATCGCGTTTTCGATTTGTTCGTCCAGGGACCGGACACGCGCTCGATGGCCCGCGGTGGCCTCGGACTCGGGCTCACCCTCGTCCGCCAGCTCGTTCAGCTGCACGGCGGGGCGATCGAGGCGCTCAGCGATGGACCCGGCAGGGGGAGCGAGTTCGTGATGCGGCTGCCGTACGTGCCGGCGATGTACGTGCCGGTCCCGGGTGCTCGTGCGGTCGCGTCGACCGGCCAGCAGCGCCGCATCCTCGTGGTCGACGACAACGTCGATGCCGCCGAGGCGCTGGCCGAGCTGCTGCGCGAGTACGGTCACAACGTGCGCACCGCGCACGGCGCCGGATCGGGCATCAACGAGGCGCTGCGGATGCGGCCCGAGATCGTCCTGCTGGACATCAGCATGCCCGACGCCGACGGCTACGAGGTCGCGCGCCGGCTTCGCGCCGAGCTGGCCGGAATGACGTTGGTCGCGCTGACCGGATACGGCGAGCACCGGCACCGCCAGAAATCGCGCGAGGCAGGCTTCGATCATCACCTGACCAAACCGGTCGACATGCGCGAGCTGGAGAAGCTGCTGGCCCCGTCGAGCTGACCCGGCGAGCCCGGAGCCTTCAGCGGACGCGGCCCTAGGCTGCGGTGAGAAATAGGCCGCGGCGATAGTTTGGTAGTCGTGCCTGGTGATTTCGACCTCGTCAAGGAGCGCGTGGACATCGTCCAGCTCGTTGGCGAGCGCGTCGCGTTGCGTAAGGCCGGGCGCGCGTACAGCGGCCTCTGTCCGTTCCACGCCGAGAAGACGCCGTCGTTCAGCGTCGACCCGGACCGCCGCACGTTCCACTGTTGGGGCTGTTCGGAGAAGGGTGACGTTTTCGACTGGCTGATGAAGATCGACGGCATCGACAAGGCTGAAGCACTGAAGGTCCTCGCCGAGCGGGTCGGCGTGCCGCTCACCGGCGGCCGCCCGCCGGCCGAGCGCGAGCGCGAGACGCGGCTGCTTGCCGCGCACGAGACGGCGCACTTCTACTTCCGTCAGGCCCTCCGCGGCACGCCGAAGGGAAAGGCGGCCGCGGAATACGTGGCCTCGCGGGGCATCGACGAGAAGATGGTCGAGCAGTTCGGCGTCGCGTACGCGCCCGACCTGCCCGACGGGCTGCTCGCGTACTTCCGGAAGAAGGGCTACGCGGACGAGGAGATCCTCTCGACCGGGCTGGTCGTGGAGACGGAGCGCGGCCTCCTCGATCGGTTCCGCGACCGGCTCATCGTGCCGATCCGCGACGCGCGCGGCCGGATCATCGCGTTCGGCGGCCGCGCGATGCGCGCCGACCAGCGCGGCAAGTACATCAACTCGCCGCAGACGATGCTGTTCAACAAGAGCGCGACGCTCTACGCCCTGGACGCCGCGAAGGCGGAGGCCCGCCGCCAGAGCGAAGCCGTCATCGTCGAGGGCTACTTCGACGCGATCGCCTGCCATCAGGCCGGGCTGACGAATGTCGTGGCGTCCATGGGGACGGCGCTCACCGAGGACCAATACCGCACGCTCGACGACCTGCACCTCGAGCGGGCCGTGGTCGCCTTCGACGGCGACGCCGCCGGCCAGCGGTCGGCGGAGGCCCGGGGGAAGGAGCTCGCGCGGATCGCCCAGCGCGCCAGCCTGCGCGCGCGGAAGGGAACCGTCACGGCGCGCACGGGTCTCGGCGTGTATGTCACCGTGCTGCCGCCGGACACCGACCCGGATGACCTCGCCCGCACCGATCCGGCGCAGCTCCGCGGGCTCATTGGCGCGGCGAAACCGGTCCTGGAGTTCGTCATCGACGCGATCGCCAACCGCTTCGAAGGCCGCCTCGAGAACCCCGACGGGCGCCGGCGGTTCCTGGCGGAGGCCTTGCCGATCCTCGCCGACGAGCACGACGTGCTCACCCGCGAGCTCTACCTCGGCCGGCTGTCGCGGCTCACCGGCCTCGATCAGGAGACCCTTCGGGCGCAGGTCGCCGACCCGTCCAACCTGGGGACCATCCGACCGGCCCCGGCGACCGTATCCTCGCGTACGGATGCCGTGCCGCGGGCGCCTGACCGGAAACAAACGACTTCTCTCGAGCGTTACTTAATGGCACAATTGACCAAGTTCCCCGAAGAAGCCGTGCGCCTCGACCTGGACCCCGCTGATCTGGCAGACCCTGACCACCGCGCGATCTTCGAACAGCTTCGTGGCGGGCGATCGACCGCTGACCTTCCGGCTCACCTTGCCGCTACCGCGGCGACACTGGGCGCATTTGCGCCGGAGCCAGGATCAGGGGCCGACCCGGGTCACGAGATCGAGATCGTGGCGCTCCGGCTTCGGGAAGAGAACTTGCGGCGACGCTTCATCGAGGTACGCGCGGCGCTCGCGCGTGCGGACGGTGACGTCGGCGGGCTCGACGAGGAGGTAAGCCGGCTGGCGCACGATCTGGAAGAGGTCCAGCGTTCGCTCCAGCGGTCGACCGTCCTTCGCAGTAGTGAGCAGGAGTAGGAATGGCCAAGACAGCGACCAAAGACAAGGAATCCGCGAAGCCCGCGACCCCTGAGCGTGTCGGGATCCATCCGGAGCACCGCGAGGCTGCGGAAAAACTCATCGCGCGCGGGAAGCAGCAGGGCTACCTCACCCAGGAGGACATTGCCCGCGGCATCCCGGACGCCGAAGCCGGCGAGATCGAAGAGCTCCTCGTCACCCTCGACGACAACAACGTCGAGATCCTCGAAGCCGACCGCGGGCCGACGTGGCACCAGGTCAAGGAAGAGGAAGAAGAAGCCGAGGAGATGCAGCGCGAGGACAGCATCTCGGCCGTCCTCGCCTCGGACCTCATCAGCGTCGATGACCCGGTCCGCATGTACCTCAAGGAGATCGGGAAGGTCCCGCTCCTCACCGCCGAGGAAGAAGTCAACCTCGCGAAGTCCATCGAGCTTGGCGAGATGTCCCTCGAGTCACCGGCGCTCTCCGTCGTCCACCTCTATGAGCTGGGCGTCGAGGTCAAGAAGCGCATGGCCCTCGGGCGACCGAAGGAATTCGTCGACGAGGCCACGCGCTTCACCGGCAAGGCGCTGCGCTACACCCTCAAGGAGGCCGAGGGCGGCAAGGAGCTGAAGCGGCTCACGAACCGGCTGCTCAAGCTCCGCGAGCCGCTGCAGGCCGAGGCGAACAGCAAAGAGATCTCTGCGGAAGCCGCGATCCTCATCGCCGAGCTCGTCGCGATTATCGACGGCGCGAAGCGTGACCCCGAGCGCCTCACGATCCGGATCCTTCCGGCCTACTCGAAGATCCACGGGCCGGCCGAAGGCGCGGAGCGCCTCGGCGAGCTCGTCATGCTCGGCCAGGAGATGCGCACCGTCATGGTGAAGCACCTCGACCTGCTGGTGCGCGACGATGCCGACGAGCAGCGCGGTCTGCGCCGGCTCGCCGACGAGCTCATCCAGAAGGGCGACGATGCGCGGCACAACCTCACCGAAGCGAACCTCCGGCTCGTCGTGTCGATCGCGAAGAAGTACATCGGTCGCGGCATGAGCTTCCTGGACCTCATCCAGGAGGGGAACATCGGCCTCATCCGGGCCGTCGAGAAGTTCGACTACCGCAAGGGCTACAAGTTCTCGACGTACGCGACCTGGTGGATCCGCCAAGCGATCACCCGCGCGATCGCAGACCAGGCGCGGACGATCCGCATCCCGGTCCACATGGTCGAGACGATCAACAAGCTCATCCGCGTCTCGCGTGGCCTGCTCCAGGAGCTTGGCCGCGAGCCCACCGCCGAGGAGATCGCCGAGCGGATGCTCATCACCGCGGACAAGGTCCGCGAGATCGTGAAGGTCTCGCAGGAGCCGGTCTCGCTCGAGACCCCGATCGGCGAAGAAGAGGACTCGCACCTCGGCGACTTCATCCCCGACAACCAGGCCTTGGCGCCGTCCGACGCGGCGTCACACAAGCTTCTCAAAGAGCAGGTGGAGAGCGTGCTCGAAGGCCTCACTGGCCGCGAGCGTCGCGTCCTCCAGCTCCGCTTCGGGCTCGAGGATGGCCGCACCCGAACGCTCGAAGAGGTCGGACGCGAGTTCAACGTCACCCGCGAGCGCATCCGGCAGATCGAGGCGAAGGCGCTGCGCAAGCTGCGGCACCCAAGCCGTTCGCGGAAGCTGAAGGATTACCTGGAGTGATGTAAGGCGGAGCCGCCGAGGACCCGGCGGCTCCGCACTCGCTCAGCCCGCCGCCTTACCCCAGCGCTCGTAGCTGACGATCTCAGACAGGGGCTTCCGTCCGCCGGCGCGGGCGCCCGGCCGCGGATCCTTGATCGAGGTCGGGCGGCCGATGAGCACCACGGACCGAGCGGTGCGGCCGGCGGGGATGCCCAGAATGCGCTTCGCCTCGGCCTGTTGCGCCTCGTCGCCGAACCACGCCACCCCGCCGCCGAAGCCGAGCGTGTGCGCGCCCATGAGAAGGCGTTCCGTCACCCGGCCTTCGTCGTACGCCTCGCTCGGGACGTTGGCGCCGTCGAGCACGATGGCGATCCCGAGCGGGGCCGCCGTGACCCAGTTGATCGGCGTACGCAGCTGACTGATCAGCCGCAGTTGGGCGGGTTGGCTGATGACGATGAAGTGCCACGGCTGCGTGTTGCGCGAGCTTCCCGTCCACTGCGCCACCTCCAACAGCCGCTCCACGACCTCATCCGGGACTCGCTCGGGCGAGTACTGCCGGATCTGCCGCACGGTGCGGAGGAGCTCGGTCTGCGAACGTCCGCTCGGGCGGGATGCCATCGGTGCTCCTGATTCGCCTGGTGTTCCGACGCGAGCATACGGTCGCCCGCCGTGGCAACATCGGGCGGTCTGATGGAAAGCGGGCGGCGCGACGTCGACCAGGGCGAGCTGGAGCGGCTGGCGTCAGCTCTCCGGCTCGCCGACTCGGCGCTCGAAGAGGCGCTCGAAGCGGCTGAGAACCTCGGCGACTTCGATCACCGCTTCGACGTGCCGCGCGCCCTCGGTGGCGCGCAGCGGCTCATCGGGAACTGCCAAGAGGCGGTCGCCGCCGCCCGCGAGATCCGCTAGCTCGGCGTCGCCTCGACGCTGAGGGCGACGTTCCCCTCCAGCGCCTTCGAGATCGGGCAGTTCTCCTTCGCCTCCTCGGCTACGGCCTTCAGCTTCGCCCCGTCGCCGTTCGGCGCCTGCGCGCGCACAGTGAGCACGCTCGACAGCACGCCGTTGCCTCCCGCCGGATTCGGCCCGAACGTGACCTTCGCGGTCACGGTGATGTTCGGATCCGCCACGCCGGCCTTCGCGAGCCCGACCGAGAACGCCATCGCGAAGCAGCTCGCGTGCGCCGCCGCGAGGAGCTCCTCGGGGCTTGTCGCACCCTCGCTGCCGGTCCCCTCGGTCCGTTCCTTCCAGCTCGTGGCGGCCTGCTTCAGCGCACCGCTCTTCGTCGAGACGGTGCCCTTGCCGCCAGTCAGGTCGCCGCGCCAGGTCGCCGTCGCTTCATGGACCGTCGGCATCAGATCCCTCCAGATGGCGTGATCGCGTCGAGGCTATCGGCTCCAGCGAACGTCTGCCGGGAGCTCGGCCTCGAGGATCGGCTCCAGCACGCGGATGTACTTCGCCAGCAGCTTCGCGACCTTGGCGCCGTCGCGCTCGTCGAGCGATCCGAGGTCGAGCGGCTCCCAGACCCGAGCCCAGCCCTTGTCCCAGGCCTCGATACGCGCGGTCGGCAGGCGGCGCGCGATGAGCTTGGAGCGTGCACGGAACGCGCCGAGCAGCTGGAGGTTCGTCATCGCGCCGCCCTCGAAATGTAGCCCGAGCTCGATGACCTTGCGATGCAGGTACACGCCGCACTCGTAGTGGAGGTCCTTGTTGCCGAACCAGAGCTTCGTCATGTACCCCATCGGTGCGCCGTGGTGCAGCGGGGCCGCGTCCCCGAGCTGGTCCGCGACGGCGCGCGGCAGTCCGCGGACGAACGCGCGGTAGTCGACCACTACGGCGTGTGCGTTCGCAGGTACAGGTCGAGCGCGCCCGTGACCGCCGGCGCGCAGATGCCGGCCACGATGAGCGTGCACGTCACGAGGAAATGCATCGAGTACCTGAAGAGATGGGGCGGCGAGAAGCAATCCTCGAACGGGTGCGTCGCGTGCCAGCGGCGATCCCACCCGAACCCGACGCCGAACGCCAGGACGTCGAAGATGACGGCGAGCCACAGCAGGCGGTATGCGGTCCCGGTGGACCTGCCGATGCTGACGGTCCCGGTCGCGGCCTCAGAGGCCATTCAATTGCCCGTACGCTCGGTCCACGGGAGCAATTACATTCCTCTGGTTCGCATCCGGTAAACTGACGAAACGATCCCCGATAGCTCAGCTGGTAGAGCAAGCGACTGTCGAACATTGGTGGCAGCCTTCTGAGGAAACTCAGGAGTGAAAACCGGGTGAATTGCGGGAAACCTAAAGCGCAAGGCGCCAAGGCAATCCGCAGCCAAGCCCGAGGCACGCTCGGGAAGGTTCAGAGACTAAGCGCCCGGCACCTACGGACCGGCGACGGTCCACGGTGATGAGATAGTCCACGTCCGAGGGAAACCTCGGGGAGCGGGTAATCGCTGGGTCGGAGGTTCGAGTCCTCCTCGGGGAGCACGGATCGGCACGCACGGGCGTGCCGATCTTTCATAGGCGGCCGGGAGAGGCGGCGCGCCTGACTGGTAGGCTCCACCGACCACCTGAGCGGGAGGAAACGTGCTTCGAACGGTAGCGGCGTATCAGCCGCGACCCTGGGTCCTGCTAGCGTCCGTCTTCTTCTTCACCCTGCTCTTTGGCTTCGTTACGCAGGCAGCCGGCAGTCTGTATCTCCGCTGGACGGCCGACCCGATCACTCTCAACTACCGGACGACGCTCTCGTACACGTCGGCCATCGTTGGTGACGCGTTCCTCCTGCCGATAGTCAACCTCTTCATCGTCAGCCA
>DASYVN010000190.1:0-6785 GCA_035937095.1 Candidatus Limnocylindria bacterium | reverse complement strand
ACGTGCTCCTGTCCGTGGCATCGCTCGGTGGCGCGTACCGGCCGCTCCGATCGCCGACCCGCGACGAGCTGGCGCAGGCCGGAGCGGTGCTCGCGCAGGTCGGGCTCGACGGCCGCGAGACCGTCCCGGCCCGCGCGCTGTCGCACGGCGAGCGCCGCCAGCTCGAGCTCGCGCTCGCTCTGGCCCGACGCCCGCGGGTCCTCCTGCTCGACGAGCCCACGGCGGGGATGTCCCCCGCCGAGACCGAGCGGATCACCACGCTCGTCGCCGGCCTCGACCGTTCGCTGACCCTGCTCATCGTCGAGCACGATATGGACGTGGTGTTCCGTCTCGCTGACCGCATCACCGTGCTCCATGAAGGTCGGGCCATCGCCGAGGGCACCCCGGACGAGATCCGCGCCGACCGGCAGGTGCACGACGTGTACCTGGGCAAGGCCGTCGAAGCGTGACGGCACTCGAGGTCCGCGGGCTCCACGCCTACTACGGAGACAGCCATGTGCTGCAGGGCGTCGACCTCGACGTGCGTGACGGCGAGGCCGTGTCGCTCGTCGGGCGGAACGGCGCCGGCAAGTCGACGACGATCGCCGCGATCACCGGACTGCTCCGGCCGCGCGCCGGTTCCGTGCGCGTCGGCGCCGCGGATCTCGCGGGCCAGCCGGCCCATCGCATCGCGCGGGCCGGGGTCGCGCTCGTGCCACAGGGCCGCCGGATCTTCGCAGAGCTCTCCGTGCGCGAGAACCTGCTCCTCACGGCGCGGGCCGTGGCCGGTGGCTGGGACGAGCGTCGCGTGCTCGAGCTGTTCCCGGCCCTCGGCCGCCGGCTGGACAATCGCGGTGATGAGCTATCGGGTGGCGAGCAGCAGATGCTCGCGATCGGCCGCGCGATGATGCGCAACCCGACCCTGCTGCTGCTCGACGAGCCGTCCGAGGGGCTCGCGCCGAAGCTCGTGGCCGACGTGGGCGAGACCCTCCGGTCGCTGCGTGCGACCGGGCTCGCGATCCTGCTCGTAGAGCAGAACCTCGCGCTCGCCACGCGCGTCGGCGAGCGGATCTACGTCATGAACAAGGGGATGATCGTGTTCGAGGGCCCGCCAGCCACGCTCGCGGCGCGGCCCGACGTCGAAGCACGGTACCTCGGTGTCTAGCCTTCCCGGCGTCGCCGACGACGACCGCTTCATGGGTGCGGCGCTGGACGAGGCGAAGGCCGCGATCGAGCACGGCGACGTGCCGATCGGCGCCGTGGTCGTGCACGAGGGCACGATCGTCGGCAAAGGCCATAACGCGCGGGAGCTCGATCAGGATCCGACGGCGCACGCCGAGCTCATCGCGCTCCGCGGGGCGGCACGCACGCTCGAACGGTGGCGGCTCACCGGTTGCGCCCTGTACGTGACGCTCGAACCCTGCACGATGTGCGCGGGCGCGGCCGTCCTCGCGCGTGTCGACCTCGTCGTCTTCGCGGCGCCCGACCCGAAGGCGGGCGCGGTGCGCTCCGTGGCGGAGCTGCTCGACGAGCCCGCGCTCAACCACCATCCGAAGTGGCGCCTCGGCGCGCGCCGAGCCGAGGCCGAGGCGTTGCTCTCGGGATTCTTCGCCGGACGAAGGGACCGGGACTAGCATCGCGCTGTGCGCGAGACGCCCGAAGCGCCGAAGACGGACTGGTCCACGGCGCCACATCCGACGCGCGGCCGGCAATTCAGCTACGGCGCGATGTACGGCTCGTGGCTTCCGGGCATCATCCTCATCGCGCTCGGTGCGATCTTCCTGGTCGAGAACTACTTCGGCACGACGCTCCGCAACTGGTGGGCGCTGTTCATCCTCATCCCCGCGGTGAGCACGCTGTCGGTCGCGTATGGGCGATGGCGCGACGGCGATACCGGCGCGGCCACGGGGCCGCTCATCGCAGGCGTCGGCTTGGTGTTCCTCACCGTCGCGTTCCTACTCGATCTGCCGATCGGTCAGCTCTGGCCGGTGTTCCTGATCGTCGCCGGTCTCGGATTGCTGGTCGGGCGGCGCGGCTGGAGCTAGCCGGTCGCGTCCTGCCGCGAGCCGTAGATCGTCCACCACGGTGATGCGGTGCGGGCGAGGATCGCGTTGAGGGCCTCGATATTGGCGACGCCCTCGTTCTCGAGCCACGCCTCGAAGGCTTTGACGCCCTCCTTCGCGTAGACCGGGATCCCGCGCTGCCACGTCGCACGGCCGCAGAGCACCCCCGCGAACTTCGCGCCGGCCTCGCCGGCCCACTCGATCGACTCGTTGAAAACCTCGTTCGTCACGCCGGCGGAGAGATAGATGAACGGAAGCCGCGCCGCGTTCGACGCCTCCGTGAAGTGCCTGAGCGCCGTCTTGCGGTCGTACGCGATCTGGCCGGTCGTGTTGGCCTTCGAGCCCCCGACGAACGCCATGTTCACCGGGACCTCGACCTTGAGGACGTCGACGCCGAAGCGGGGCTCGGAGAGCTTCTCCATGTACGCCTGCACGGCCTTCGGCTTCAGCTTCGCGAACTCGTAGCCCTTCTCGTCCATGTCCTTGTCGTACGCGAGCGGTTCGAGGAAGAACGGGACGTCGAGCGCCGCGCACTCCGCGCCGATGCGCTCGAGGAACGCGTGCTTGCGGTCGTTCACCTCCTTCTCGTCGAACGGGTCGTAGTACAGGAGGATCTTGATCGCGTCGGCACCGGCCTCGACGAGGCGGCGGACGCTCCAGTGCTCGAGCAGATCGGGCGTGCGGTTCTGCGGATCGGCGTCGTAGCCGGTCTTCTCGTACGCGAGGAGGACGCCGCTCCCCGGGCGGCGGACCTTCAGCGCGGGCAGGCCGTACTCGGGGTCCATGAGGATGGCGGTCGCGTGCTGGGTGAGGACCTTCGTGACGGCCGTCTTGAACTCTGCCAGGGACTCGCCGGTCGGCTGCCCGCCCTGCCTGCCGATCTCCTTCTTCAATGAGCCGCGCTGGTCCATCGCCGCCGCGCGGATCACGCCGCGATCGTCGGCGCAGGCGTCGATGCCCTTTGCCTTGCCCGTCGTGACCTTGGCTTTTGTCATGACCGCCATCTCTTCAGCACCCCCTGCCCGACGCGTTGCAGATGTTAGGCCGCGGCGGCGGCCGTCGCGGTCCGGGCAGGCGCCTGGATGCGCCGCGCGAGACCCGCGGCGACGACGCCGAACAGCGCGGCCGAGATGAACATGAGGTGGTCGTCACCTAGGACCGCGTGCACGTAGCCGGTGTGATGAGGATGCCGGGCGCCGCGCGCACGCTCGCGGTGACGAGGAGCGCAAGGAAGGTGATCGCGACGACGACCCAGGCGTAGTGGAAGCGCGTCATCCGCACGCCGTCCAGAATAGGAGCGTGCCGGTGGATCGAGCCACATACCGCGAGCTCGCGGGCGCGTTCCCGAGCGGGGTCACCATCGTGACGACCATCGACGTGGACGGCACGCCGCGCGGCCTCACGTCGCAGGCGTTCATCGGGCTCTCCAGCGAGCCGCCGCTCGTGTTGGTGAGCCTCGACCGCTCGTCGCGGACGCTGGCGGTGCTCAGGGAGACGGGCCGATTCGTCGTGAACGTCCTCAAGGCCGGCAGCGAGGACCTCAGCACACGATTCGCGACGAAAGCGGACGACAAGTTCGCAGGCGTGCAGTGGATCCCGTCGAGCGTGGCCCGCGGTGCGCCGATCCTGATCGACGCCGTGACCGCGTTCATCGAATGCACGATCGCGGACATCAGCGAAGGGGGCGACCACGTCATGGTCATCGGATCCGTGGACGGCGGACGGCTCGTCGGTGGCCCGCCACTCCTCTATTACCACCGCACGTACGCGGCCTGGCCGGAGGAGAAGCCGGCCCCACCGGTCCTATGAAGCTCTGCACGTTCGACGAAGGCGAGGGCCCGCTCACCGGGGTCATCGAGGGCGAGTCGATCCTGCCGCTCCGCGACACCGTCGATATGGTCGACCTGGTCCAGCGTGGCGCCGGGTGGGCGCCGGCCGGGCCCGCGCTCCCGCTGCACAGCGTCCGGCTGCTCGCGCCGATCGTCCCGAAGCGCAACGTGTTCTGCGTCGGCTGGAACTACGCCGAGCACTTCGCCGAAGGGAAGGCCTTCCGGCCCGCCGACGCGGTCCAGGAGATCCCGGAGCATCCAGCGCTCTTCTCGAAGAACCCGTTCGCGATCATCGGACCTGGGGCCGCGATCCGGCATCCCGCGCCGATCTCCGAGCAGCTCGACTACGAGGTCGAGCTCGCCGTCGTGATCGGGCGCGAAGGCCGCGACATCCGCGAAGCGGACGCGCTCGATCACGTGTTCGGCTACACGATCGCGAACGACGTGAGCGTCCGCGACGTGCAGCGCAGCTGGCACGGCGGGCAGTGGTTCAAGGGAAAGAACTTCGACACGCACCTGCCGCTCGGCCCGTGGATCGTCACCGCCGACGAGATCCCCGACCCGCAGGCGCTGCGTATCACGACGCGCGTGAACGGCGTGACCAAGCAGGATTCGAACACGAAGCGCATGGTCTTCCCGGTCGCCCGGATCATCGCCGAGCTGTCGGCGGGCCTGGCCCTGCATCCGGGCGACGTGATCATCACCGGCACGCCCGAAGGGGTGGGGATGGGCCGCAAGCCCCCCGAGTGGCTGAAGGTTGGCGACGTCGTCGAGCTCGAGATCGAGCGAATAGGGTTCCTACGAAACGTGATAGGGGTAGGTGAGTAGCAATGGGCGAGATGGTGACGTTCAAGAGCGACGGCGGCACGGCCGGTGGTTACCTCGCGAGCCCTGCGTCGGGCAAAAGTCCCGGCGTGCTGGTCATCCAGGAGTGGTGGGGGCTCATCGATCAGGTGAAGGGCACGGCCGACATGCTCGCGCGCGAGGGATTCAACGCGCTCGCGCCGGATTTCTATCACGGAAAGAGCGCGAAGATCGGCGAGCCGGACGAGGCGCAGAAGCTGATGATGGAGATGAACATCGACCAGGCCGCGAAGGACGCTCGGGGCGCCGCGCGATACCTTGCCACTCACGGGAAGACGTCCTCGCAGAAGGTCGGCGTCATCGGGTTCTGCATGGGTGGGATGCTCGCGCTCCTGACCGGAACGGTCGCTGCCGACAGCGTCGGCGCGGTCGTCGACTGCTACGGCGTGCCACCGCAGAAGAAGCCCGACTACTCGAAGATGAAGGGCGTTCCCGTGCTTGGGGTCTTCGGGGGCAAGGACGAGTGGGTAATGAACGCCCTCCCGGCCCTGGAGGCGGATCTGGCCGCCGCCGGCGCGCCGTTCGAGAAGCGCGTGTACCCCGAGGGCGATCACGGCTTCCTCAATGAGCAACGTACCGATGTGCATCGCGCGGACTACGCGAAGGACGCCTGGCCGCGCATCACCGCGTTCCTGAAGAAGCATCTCGCCAGCTAAACTTGATGGCGGAGAGGTGTCCGAGTGGTTGATGGTGCCGCTCTCGAAAAGCGGTTGGCGAAAGCCACGGGGGTTCGAATCCCCCCCTCTCCGCCGCAGCCTCCGGCTGCGGCGGATGGCTTGAGCAAAGGAGGCTAGGCGTGGGAGGGCTTTGCCCGACCGAGCCTCGCAGGGTCTAACGGAGAGGTCGCATAGTGGCCTAGTGCGCTCGCCTGGAAAGCGGGTAGGTGAAAGCCTCGCGAGTTCGAATCTCGCCCTCTCCGCCGAATGACCGTGCTCGCCTTCGACGTCAACGAGACCCTGCTGGATCTGCGAGCGCTCGACGCGCCGTTCGCAGCCGCCTTCGGCGACGCGGCCCTGCGCCCCCAGTGGTTCGCGCTCATGCTGCAGATCGCGTTCGTCGGCGGCCTGACCGGCGACTATGTGGACTTCAGCACCGCGCAGCGAAGTGCGCTCACGCTGCTCGCCAAGCGCCAGAAGGTCGCCCTCTCGGCGGATCAGTCCGCCGCGATCCTCGATGGGATGCGCATCCTGCCGCCGCACCCCGACGTCCGCCCGGCGATGGAGCGCCTCGGCCGCCGCTTCCGGCTGGTCGCGCTCACGAACAGCCCCGCAGAGGTGGCCGAGGCGCAGATGCGGAACAGCGGTCTGCGCGACCTCCTCGAGGGCGTGTACTCGGCCGACGCGGTGAAGCGCCTAAAGCCGGCGCCCGAGCCGTACCGGATGGTCGCGGAGCGGACGGGTGTTCCGATCACGGAGGTCCGCTTGGTCGCAGCCCACGGCTGGGACATCGCCGGCGCACTCGCCGCCGGCTGCCGCGCGGCGTTCGTCGCGCGCCCCGGCGCATCCCTCTACCCGCACGGGCGGCTGCCGGACGTGATCGCGCCGGACCTTACCCGCGTTGCGGACTGGCTGCTCGGCTAGCGGCGCTTCGCGACGGTCTTGACGATCGAGCGCGCGACTAGGAGCGCGACGATCGGGATGAGCATCCCGCGCAGCGCGATGCGCGTGGCGTCGATCGCCGGTTCCCAGCGCACCTCGCCGTTCTTGATGACGTACGCGCCGACCGGCCGGGCCTTCACGCCAAATCCGACGCCGCCGCCGGAGTCCGCGGGCCCGCTGCCGCCACCACCGCCACCCGATACGGACGCCGCCGGAATGATGGTCAGGCCATCCTTTTCGATCGGCGTTCCGTACACGCGCTGCACCGTCACACTGTCCTGGGCCTTCGCGAGGACTTCTTGCACGTTCATCGCAGTCTCCCCATTCAGTTGCTGCGTCCATCATCGTCCTGGTGCCGGTGCTAGCGTTGATCCGCTGTGCTAGGCGGGGAGCTAGCGGTGCCCTGTACCCGCAATCCGCTTCAGCGGGGCTGAATTCCCTCCCGAGGTCCG
>DASYVN010000189.1:0-2144 GCA_035937095.1 Candidatus Limnocylindria bacterium | reverse complement strand
ATTCGCTCGTGCAACAGCCGAAGGATCACGATGCTTGCGTGGGACACGGCGTAATAGACGACATGAGCTGGATGTTTCACGCCATGTGCGCGCCGCTGGCTTCGAAGATGGCAACTCCGGAGACCCCGTCCGAGATCTCGGCGATCTCGTGTCATCGGACCGCGCGGCGCCTCGGCGATGGCGCGCATCGTCGCAGTCTGGAGGTCCCGGTACCCTCTGTGCCAACGTGACTGAGACAGCGAGCCTGGTCGAAATTACCGTCGAGGGCGAGCAGGAATCCGGTCACGATGTTGAACATGGTCAAGAAGAACGGCGTCACCTCTCCGCGCGAGGGGACAGCGTCCGCGGTCCGGGAGGCCGTCCGCTCGGGCGGTCCGGAGAGCCCCACCACGCCGGCTCGTCCGAAGCGGCGAACGTTCACGGCTGAGTACAAGCTGCGTATCGTCCGGGAGGCGGACGCTGCACTCGGCTCGGGAGAGGCGGGTGCGGTGGGTGAGTTGTTGCGCCGCGAGGGGCTGTACTCGTCGTTGCTCACCGAGTGGCGGCGCGAGCGTGACGCCGGCGAGCTCGCCGGGCTCACGCCGAAGAAGCGCGGGCGGAAATCGTCGAAGAACGAGCTTGCCGACGAGAACGTGCGGCTGCTGCGCCAGGTCGAGAAGCTCCAGCACGAGCTGTTCAAGGCCAACACGATCATCGACGTGCAAAAAAAAGTCGCGAGCTTGCTGGGGGAGACGCTGCCGGAGCCGACGGCGGAGGACTTCGCGCGCGGCCCGACCTCCGCACGGAGGCGCCGGTGATGCAGGGCCTCGTGTTTCTGATCCCGCTCGTCGGCATCATCGCCGCGTGCCTCGCGCTTGGCGTGAGCCGCGCGAGCTACTACCGATCGCAGAAGCCGAAGCCACCGGCGATGCCGCGGCCACGTCCAGCCCGCGCACTCGGTGACGACGAACGCGCCCACGTGCTCGCTGTCCTCGACAGCGACTCGTTCATGGACAAGGCGCCGGCGCAGGTCTACGCGAAGCTGCTCGAGGACGGCGAGTACCTGTGCTCGACGCGCACGATGTACCGCGTGCTCGACGATGCCAGTCAGGTCCGCGAGCGCCGCGCGCAGCGTCGGCACCCCGAGTATGTCAAGCCGCAGCTCGTCGCGACCGCACCGAACCAGGTGTGGACGTGGGACACGACCAAACTGCCGGGCCCGACGAAGGGCACGTACTACGTGCTGTACGTCATCCTCGACATCTTCAGCCGCTACATCGTCGGCTGGCAGGTCGCCGCGCGCGAGTCGGCGAAGATCGCGCAGCGGCTCATCGAGGCGTGCTGCGAGCAGCAGCGCGTCGCGCCTGGTCAGCTCACGGTGCACGCGGACCGCGGCTCGCCAATGATCGCGAAATCGACCGCGCAGCTCTACGTCGACCTCGGCATCGCGCAGAGCCACAGCCGACCACACGTCTCCAACGACAACCCGTACTCCGAGGCGGGCTTCAAGACCATCAAGTACCGGCCCGAGATGCCCGAGCGCTTCGGCTCCATCGAGCACGCGCGCGCCGTCATGGCTCCGCTCCTCGGCTGGTACAACACGGCGCACTACCACACCGGCCTCGCGCTGCTCACGCCGGCCGACGTCCACCACGGCCGCACGGCCGCGATCGTCGCCGCACGGCAGCTCGTGCTCGACGCGGCGCATGTCCGTCACCCCGAGCGCTTCGTGAACGGGCGACCGATCCAGAAGTCGCCGCCGCCCGCTGCGTGGATCAACCCGCCGCCGATGGATCCGATCGTGATCGCGGATCGGATCACGATCGCAGATCGGATCGAGGAGGTCGCTGCTCACTAAATTCGTGCGACCGCTGTCTCAAACTCGTTGACACGCACCGCCGAACATCTGGATGTTGTGGGTCAGGTATCGACGACGAGAGTGTTTCGGCGTCGTGAAGCTCTGCGCGATAGGAGTCGTAGATCCAGCCATTCTGCGATTCGGCCACGCTGCTCGCGATCGTTGTGACGAGTCGTATCAATTCCCAGCCTCGCGCGGTGCGGGCTCGAGCGTGGATCCGAATGACGCCGACCGACTTGTCTACACGAACGAATTCGTCGGGATCAAGTTTCGACTCGGCATAGCCCGGTAGTCGATGATTCCAGTT
>DASYVN010000188.1:0-2558 GCA_035937095.1 Candidatus Limnocylindria bacterium | reverse complement strand
CGAGCTCCCCGACACCCGGATCGTCTTCCTCACGCTCGACCCGAGCATTCGCGACGCTGCGCTCCACAGCGGCGCGACGAGCGTCGTCCTCAAGGACGCGCCTCCGCGGCAGCTGCTGGATGCGATCCGCCGGGCGGCGGGTCGCCTCGCCGCACCGGTCATCGCCGCCGCAGCTCCCGCGCGGCCGCGGCCGGTGCCTGTCGCGGCGCCGCAGCAGAAGCGGAACCAGCAACAGCGGGCGCTGGTCTTCGTGCCAGCGCTCACGCGACGGCGTGTGGCGATCGCCGCACTGCTCGCGGCGCTGCTGCTGTTCGTCACCGGTCTCGGGCTCATCATCCAGCGGCCGGGGGCCGTCGCCGCGGTCGACACGCGCGGCCAGCTCACGGTCTTCGACGGCACCGTACAGCTGCGGCACGTGGGCGGCGCGTACGCCGCCGCGCCCAACGGAGCATTCATCGGACAGGGCGACAGCGTTCGCACGGCCGCGGGTGGTCACGCCGTGTTGTCGTTCTTCGATCGCTCGATCGTCGTCTTCGAGCCGAACACCGAGGTCACCATCGTTTCGCTGAACACGACCGACCGCGCGAACGTGAGCGTCGTGATGCAGCAGGCCGACGGCAAGACCTGGCACGTCATCGATCACCCGTTGCCGGCGACCGCGAAGTACGAGGTCATCACGCCGACCGCGGACGCGACCGTGCATGGCACCGCGTTCCAGATCACGGTCGGTGCGCAGGGCAGCGACATCGTCACGACCGACGGCGTCGTGACGGTGGTCGGTTCGGGGCAGACCGTCGCCGTCGCCGCGGGGCAGACGACGACGGTCGCGGCGCAGCGGGCCCCCTCGGCGCCGCACGCCAGTGAGATCGCGAAGCTCAGCTTCGACTTCGATCAGTCCACGCTCGCGATCATCGTCGACGCGTCCGGCCGGGCGGCCGGCATGCGCAATGGCGACGCGATGCGCTTCATCCCGGGTTCGTCGGTCGAGCAGCGCGACGGCCGTGTCATCGTGACCATCCCCGGCACGGACCCCGGTCGCTTTAACACGATCATCTCGCCGGTCAGCGGATCGATCACGGCCGGCGAGAAGGCCGAGCTGACCCTGCCGACGGGCACGGTCGTGAGCTCGGTCACCGATGCGCGGCCGGTGCAAGCGGGCCTGGCGAAGGGTGGAGTCGTGCTGTCGGGCACGCTCGTCACCATCCTCAGCGATGCGCAGGCGCAAACGGCACCAGCTCCCGTTGCCGTGCTCCTGCCACCGGCGCCCGCGAGCGATGGCGTCGCGCTCGCGGGTGCCGCGGGATCGCCAGGTCCGTCGGGACCGCCCGGTCCTCCAGGTGCGCCCGGTACGAGCGGTCTGCCCGGTGCATCGGGACTCCCTGGTACGCCCGGATCGACCGGCCCGATCGGTCCCACGGGTGCCACCGGCGCAGCAGGCTCACTAGGTCCCGCCGGTCCGACCGGCGCTGATGGCGCCACTGGTCCGCAAGGCCCAACCGGAGCTCAGGGTGCGACCGGTGCTCAAGGTGCCGCCGGTCCTGCCGGTGCTCAAGGTGTCGCAGGTCCCGCAGGAGCTCAAGGTGCGCAGGGCGTCGCCGGTTCGCAGGGCCCGCAAGGTCCGCAAGGTCCGACCGGTGCGACTGGTACCCAGGGCGGGATCGGTCCGACCGGCGCAACAGGTGCACAAGGCGTGGCCGGGCCGACGGGAGCCACCGGATCGCAAGGCGCGACGGGCGCGACTGGATCGCAGGGCAACACCGGCGCGACGGGTCCACAAGGTCCAGCTGGTGGACCGGTTGGCCCTGCGGGACCGCAGGGTCCGACCGGTCCAACGGGGCCGCAAGGTGGCACGGGAGCACAGGGTGCGCAGGGTCCCGCAGGCGCACAGGGTGCGCAGGGTCCGCAAGGACTTCAGGGTGTACAGGGCCCGCAAGGACTTCAGGGGCCACAGGGTCAGCAGGGCGTCCAGGGCCCCACCGGTGCTCAGGGCGCGCAAGGCGTCACCGGGCCGGCTGGTCCGCAGGGTCCGCAGGGTCCGCAGGGTCCGCAGGGTCCGCAGGGTCCGGTCGGTTCAACGGGCGCGACGGGCGGTACCGGTGCGACAGGCGCGACAGGTCCGCAAGGCGCCACCGGAGCGCAGGGTCCCACCGGAGCGCAAGGCGCGATCGGCGCGCAGGGCGCGACCGGCGCGCAGGGCGCGACCGGTCCGCAAGGCGCCACCGGCGCTAACGGCGCGACCGGTTCGCAAGGCGCGACTGGTGCTCAGGGCGCGACCGGTCCACAAGGTCTGACGGGTCCGCAGGGAGCGACCGGTCCGCAAGGCGCCACCGGAGCGCAGGGCGCGACTGGTGCTCAGGGCGCGACCGGTCCACAAGGTCCGACGGGTTCGCAGGGCGCGACCGGCGCGCAGGGCGCGACCGGCCCGCAAGGTGGCACGGGAGCACAGGGTGCGCAGGGTCCCGCAGGCGCACAGGGTGCGCAGGGTCCGCAAGGCATCCAGGGCGTGCAGGGCCCGCAGGGCCTCCAAGGCCCGCAAGGTCCGCAGGGCGTGCAAGGCG
>DASYVN010000187.1:0-2026 GCA_035937095.1 Candidatus Limnocylindria bacterium | reverse complement strand
GGTCGCCACGGTGTCGTAGACGCGATCGACGCCGCCGTGTAGCCAGGGCAGGCCGCCCATCGGGCGCAGAAGCGGCGTCTCGGTGCGCTCGCCGATGGTCGCGATCAGCTCGCGCGGCGGAAGCGAGAAGAAATCCGTGGCGCCGATCGCGAGCGCCTTCTCGCGCTGCGACGCGTGCACGTCGACGCCCCAGATCGTGACGCCCGGGTAGAGACGCGACACGAGATGGATCAGGAGCATGCCGAGCGCGCCGCAGCCGACGACGACCACCGTCTCGCCGCGACGCGGGGGCGCTTTGTGCACGGCGTGCAGGCAGACGGAGAACGGATCGGCGAGCGCCGCTTCCTCGAAGGTGACGTCGCTCGGGATCGGGAAGCAGGCGCTCTCGTGCGCCGGCATGTGCGTCGCGAAGCCGCCGGACAGATCGCAACAGGTGCCGTGATGGATGCCCGCCGAGAAGCGACCGCCGGTGAAGTTCTGACAGAGCGCGAGGTCGCCCGCCGCGCACGCCGCGCACGGCGGCAGGCCGCGCACCGCGCAGGTGATCCACGGGTAGCAGGCGACGCGATCGCCTTTCTTCACGCGGCGCACGTCCTTGCCGGCCTCGACGACGGTACCGACGACCTCGTGGCCGAGCACGTGCGGGAAGGAGATCACCGCCGTCATCGGGTTGTCGAACGCCCCCTCGAGGCGCGCCTGCTTCACGTCGCTGCCGCAGATGCCGCAGTAGCGCGTCTCGACGATCACCCAGTCGTCGCCGAGGAGCTTCGCGTCCGGCACGTCCTCGTAGACGAGTGGTCCGCCGCGCGAGAGCCCGCCGAACATCTTCCCCGCCACGAAGCGCGGATAAGAAAAATGGAACGTCAGCGCCTTCATCGCGACACCGCGAGGAGCGCGAAACCGACGGGCACGAAGAAGCCGACCTCGATCAAGAGCCCGTCTGACCAGCCGAGGTGCTGCACGCCGATTTGGAGCAGCGGATCGAGAACGGCCATCACCAGGAAGAAGCAGGCGACGCCGCGCGCGAGCAGCTTGAGCATCCGCTTCGGAGTCACCCCCGCCAGTCTCGCGGGGAGACGCTCGGCGACCGAGAGCGCGGTCCAGATCGCGGAGGTGAGCGCGAGCCAACCCAGCGCCTCCCACTGCTTTCCGAAACGCACCATCAGCTCCCCCTTCCACCCCAGAATGAAGAGGAAGGCCGCGATGGCGACAGTCCAAAACACTGGTCGAACCCAGCCCGGACGTCCCCTCAACACGTAGCGGTCCAGAGAGACCGAGAGGAGAGGGATGAAGAAGATCCCGGAAAAGTAGCTCTGCGAGTACACGACCCACGAATCGGTGCGCGTCGCCCAGTGCGCATCGAGCCAGACCGGAAACCAGACGCGCAGCTTGTGGGTCAGCAGCGAGACGGCGACGAGGTCGACGGCGATCACGGTGAAAAACGTGAGGAGCATCTTGCAGACGAACCACACGAAGGGATCTCGTTCTAAACCCTCACTCTTTTCTCCACTCACGCTTCGCCCGCTCACGGCGTCTCGCTCTGCCCGCCTATAGCAGCGGCACTTCCTGCTGGCTGTCTTGATCTCATCCACATTCCTGCTCGCTTCGCAAACCTTGGACAAAATCTCAAGGATCCATGCTCTATCAACCGCTACGACCGTATCATATCATCGGCGCGATGCGCCTACGCGTCCCCCCATCCGGCTAAATCGCTATAAAAACGACCCCGATAAATTTCGCGGTCGCGGTCGCGGTCGTCACTCCGCATCGCGACTCCGTTAGCGCCCGCGCCGGAACAAAAAGGCGTGGTTGACCCTTCCGTGCAATCCGCGAAAGCTTTACATGGTGGAACGGCCTCTTAACCGCCGAGCACTTCGGATTTGAAGCTCATGACCACGAACGGCAAACAACTTCTCCACTTTGTATTCGGTGGCGAACTCAAGGATTTGAGCGGCACGGAATTCCGCGATTTGTCCAAACTCGATATCGTCGGTATCTTTCCCGACTACGCGTCGGCGGCGCAGGC
>DASYVN010000186.1:0-50843 GCA_035937095.1 Candidatus Limnocylindria bacterium | reverse complement strand
GGGCCACGATGAGCATGCCCACGATCCCCGCGGCAAGGACAAGGCCCGGTGAGGTGCGAAGCTTGAACGCCGCCACGAGGGCGATCATACGCGCGCGGCGAGCGCAGCGCGCGACAGGGTCGCGATGTCGACGCCGTCGAGCGTCACGAAGCCCGCGGTCGGCCGGATGAGCCCGGCGAGCGCGCGCAGCAGCGTCGACTTCCCCGCCCCATTCGGTCCGACCAGCGCGACGAGGCTCCCCGGCTCGAAGGTCAGGTCGACGCCGCGCAGGACCGCGCGGCTGCCGTAGCCGGCCGCGAGCGAGCGTGCGACGAGCGTTGTCATGCGACCTCGCGGCGCCGCGCGCGGACGAGCAGGACGAGGAAGAACGGCGCGCCGAGCAGGCCGGTGAGGACGCCGACCGGCAGCTCCGCCGGCGCGAAGATGCTTCGCGCGCCCAGATCCGCGAGCACGAGCACGCTCGCCCCGGCGAGAAAGCTCGCGATCGCGAGGGATCGGTGCGTCGCGCCGACGATCGGCCGGAGCGCGTGCGGGACGACGAGCCCGACGAACCCGACGAGACCCGCGAGCGCGACGGCGGCGCCGGTCAGGAGCGCGGCCGCCGCGATCACGGCGATCGTGGTGCGCTCGGGATCCACGCCGAGCGTCGCCGCGGTCTCCTCGCCGAAGACGAACGCATCGATGCGCCGGCCGAGGAGGACCGCGAGGCCGAGGCCGCACGCGACGACGATCGCCGCGACCACGAGCTCGCTCGTCGCGCGGACCGTGACCCCGCCGCTCAGGATGTCGAGGATCGCGCGCAGCCGGAGCGCGAGGCGATCGCTCGCGAAGAGCAGCAGCGTGACGAGCGCGCTCGAGAAGGACGTGAGGATGATGCCGGCGAGCAGCACCGTGAGCACGGTCGTGCGACCGCCCAGCCGCGCGAGCTGCCAGACCCCGAGCGCGCTGACCAGCGCCCCGACGAACGCGGCGAGCGGCACGGCCGTCGCCGCGAGATCGCTGCCAAGCGCAATGACCGCGACCGCGCCGAGGGCCGCGCCGGCGGACGTGCCGGTGACATAGGGGTCCGCGAGCGAGTTGCGGAAGAGCCCCTGCAGGAGCGTGCCCGCGACCGCGAGCGCGCCACCGACGAGCGCCGCCGCGATCACCCGCGGCGCCCGAAGGTCGCGGACGATCGTCATCGTCGAGGGATCGGCGGAACCGAACAGCGCGCCGAGGACGTCGCCCGGGGCGAGCGGGACCGCGCCGACGAGGATCCCCGCGATCACGCTCAGTGGGAGCAGGACCGCGAGGATCGCGATCGCCGGCGCGGCGCGAGTCACTTGAAGAGCTCGGGATGCACCAATCGCGCGAGGCTCTGCGCGGCCTCGGCCACGCGCGGTCCCGGGCGGCTCATGAGGTTCGCGTCGAGCGGGTAGACGCGCTGGTTCTTGACGGCCGAGAGCGCGGCCCAGCCGGGACGTTTCGCGATGGCCTCGACCGTCGTGCCGAAGGCCGCGTCGTCCAGCACGATCACATCGGGGTCGGCCCGGATGACCTCCTCGGCGGAGATCGTCGGATACGCCGTCTTCGCCGCCGCCGCGATGTTCGTGCCGCCGGCCAGGGTGATGAGGTCGTTGAGGAACGAGCCCGGACCGACCGTATACAGCTTCGTGAGGTCGGAGGCATCCTCCTCGTCGAAGACCTTCAGCTTCGGCGCCGTCGCAGTCTTCGCCTTCAGCGCGTCGAGCTTGTCCTGGATGCTCCGCGCGAGGCCGTCGCCGTCGGCGCCGACGGCCTTGCCGAGCAGTACGGCGGTGCGGGTCACGTCGGCGAGGCCCTGCGGGTCCACGACCAGGACCGCGGCGGCGGTCTGCGACAGCGCCTCGATCGTTCCGTCCGAGAACTTCACCGTGACGATGAGGTCCGGCTTGAGCGAGACGACCTTCTCGAGGTTCACCTTCACCCCGCCGACGTGCTCCTTCGCCTTCGCGGCCGGCGGCTGATCGGAGAAGTCGTCGTCACCGACGATGCGGTCGCCGGCGCCGAGGGCGAACAGGAATTCGGTGTTCGAGGGACCGATGGAGACGATCCGCTCCGGACGCTTGGCGATCGCGACCGAGCGACCCTGGAAGTCGGTGATGCTCGCGGGGAACGCGGACGCAGAACGGCTGGCGGTGGCGGCGGGCGAAGCGGGCGCGAGCGTCGTGGACGTGCCGCAGCTGACGATGAGAAGGAGCGCGAACAGCAACGCGATGCGTCGGGTCATTCAGGCTCACCCTTTCTCGCGAAGGTGTGTTGGCCGCGAGCGGATGACCAGGCGACCCGAGTTCGGCTGTTCGTTCAGCCGTTACGGTGGCGGGACCCTGCCGGAATCGCACCGGCTTCGCTGGAGATCCGCGTATTCAGTTGTGCGCGGGGATCGGCTACGCGGACGCGGACATTCGTTCTTGGGTGTATCGCGCGTTGTCGGACAGGTTGACCCCGAAGAGACGCTGCAGGGTCATGACATGCGAGCAGAGGCCGTGCATCACGAAGTGTTCGCACTCGCAGGACCATTCATCTCCGGAGAGGCGGATCTTGTGGGTGCCGTTGTCGCCACGGAAGGACACGTCGAGGGCTTGGAACTGGACCCGTTCGGGCTCGGCTGCGTACCGTTTCGCCTTCTCGATCTTGGAGATGAGGCTCGAGTTCATGAGTTCCTCCCGCTCCGTTTCGGCGTCAGGCGGCGCCGTCGCTGCCGAGTATAGGAAGACCGTTATTGCGCGGGAAACGAGCGAAAAGCGGCGCGGTGAAGAGGGCGTACAGGACGCCGGTCAGGCTCGACATGATCGCGTGCTGGGCCACCCAATCCTCTTCGAAGATGCTCCCGATGCGGCCAGCGATCGCGATCGACCAGCCGCCGACGATGCCGATCACGAATGCCGCCGCCGTGACGAGTGCCCACCACGGTCTGCGCAGGACCGCGGCCTGGAAGACGCCGGTCGCAAGGCCGCCGGCCAGCGCCACCGGCAGGTAGCCGCTGCTCGGCGACAGGCCGTCACCCATCGCATGCGTCACCGCGATACCCGCCGCTGTAGCGACCAGCCACTGCCACCGGCTTCGAAGGACGCCGCGGAGGGCGGGCAGCTGCGCCGCGCCAATGAGCAGCCCGGTCAGCCCGCCGAAGATCAGCGGGGCCGGCTCGAGGCCAACGTCATCGAGGCTGCCGGGGAAGTGCAAGAAGGTACCGACGACGAGGAAGCTCGCGACCGTGAGACCGGCCCAGCCGCTCAGGCGCCTCACGGGTCCGTCCGTCGAAGCAGCTGCGCACGGGCCGCCGCGTCGTAGCCCCGATCACGTTCCGCGAGCTGGGCCGCGATGCGGAGACGATGCTCGACGGTCTTGTTCCCGCCGTACTTGAACTTCGCCCGCACGTCTTCGATGGTGCAGACGATGCCACGGATCGCGCCGAAGTACCTCCCATAGTCGTTGCCCGGGTCGACGGGGGCGTGCCCGCCCTCGGGCTGGAAGTGCGCGAGCTGCGCCCGGAGGATCGAGGCGAGCTCCTCGGGGTCGTCGACCGTGCGCGTGCGCACGATCACTTGCACCGCCGCGTAGTACGACGTCGGCACGCCGTACTCGACGGGCTCGCCGGGGTTCGCGTTCCACTGCGTCGGGATGTAGCTGTAGTCGCCGTACACCGAGACGAGCGCGAGTGGATTCTCCGCGAGCGCCTCCCACACCGGGTTCGGCACGGCGAGGTGCAGGCGCACGGTGCGGTCGCCGTCGTAGATGAAATGGGTCGGCACGACGATCGGCACGTCGCGGCCGCGGCCGGACGCGATCAGCTCGCCGAAGTCACGCGAGGCGAGGAACGTCTTCCACTCGTCTTCGGAGATCGCCGCATCGTGCTTCTTGATCAGCATCGAGGTCGAGCCTAAGCGTCCGCGATTATTGGTTTACGGGATTGCAGCCGTTCCTGCCGATCTCGATCCCGAAGGCGGCGGAGCCGGCCGACGGCACGACTCGCGTGCTGAGTTTCGCGATGAGCCTGCCGGTCGGATCGACGTAGCAGCGCATCGAGAAGTCGCCCGCGGTCCAGTCCGGACCGGGGCCCTGCCAGCTCATCTCGTGGAGCCGTTCGTCGTAGTAGAGACGGATCTCCTCGGCTGAATGCGGAGTGACGTACGACTCGCTGATCCGACGCTCCTCGTGCTGGGTGTTCACAGCGATGGCGTCGGGAAATCTGCCGAGCGTGGCAAAGCTGCGCTCCATGAGGTCGCGTTGCTGGGCGCCCTGGACCGCGCCGACGACCACGAGCGATACGATCGCGACCGTGAGGACTCCGAGGATCGCGACGTTCCGCCGCCGGATCTTCATTTCCGTAGTTTGACGCCACGGGTCGCATCGGTGAACGTCGGGCGACCGCGTGAGATCCACGTCGGCGACAAGCTCGTGCGGACGAGCATCTGGAAGGACCCGGTCGCCGGCCGCGTCGCCATCCGCGGCGTCAACGTCGACGGCGACGATCAGTCCGATCGGCGCGTGCACGGCGGCGAGAACAAAGCGGTGTACGCGTACGCGCGCGAGGACCTCGACTGGTGGGGCGAGCAGCTCGCGCAGCCACTGGGCTCGGGCACGTTCGGCGAGAACCTCACGACCGAGGGCATCGACGTCTCGGGCGCGCGCGTTGGCGAGCGCTGGCGGGTCGGGACCGTCCTGCTCGAGGTCACCCAGCCGCGGCTCCCCTGCTTCAAGCTCGAGGCGCGGATGGAGCGGCCCGGCTTCATCACGGAGTTCATCGATGGTGGCCGGCCGGGCGCCTACCTCAGAATCGTCGAGGAGGGCGAGGTCGGCGCGGGCGACGCCGTGCGCATCGTGTTCCGTCCGGACGATGCCCCGTCGATGAGCGAAGTCATGCGACGGAAGACGAAACGGGCGGAGTAGATACGGGGATCCCGGTCCTCCTCATTACGGGTCCGCTCGGCGTCGGCAAGACGACGGTGCTCGACTCAGTGACGGAACGGCTACGTGCTGCGGGCATCGCGTTCGCGGCCGTTGATCTCGACGCGCTCTCATGGGCGTACCCGCCGGCACCCGGCGACGACCAGTACCGCAGCGGGCTCATGTTCCAGAACCTGGCCTCCGTTTGGAACAACTTCCGCAACGCGGGCGCGTCGCGGCTCGTCTGTGCTCGCGTTGTCGAATCTCGCGAGGAGCTCGACCGATATCGAGCTGCAATCCCAGACGCGGCGATATCGGTCGCCCGCCTTCGTGCTTCCGACGAGACGCTGCGGGCGCGGCTATCGCGTCGCCTCGCGCGGCGTGATCTGATCGAGGGCCAGGATGGCGTGAACGAACCGGCACGGCGCGAAGGGCGGGCCGCCCGATCGCGCGAGCTCGCCGAGCGGATGGATCGACAACACTTCGAGGACATCCTTGTGGAGACGGACGGCCGAGACGTCGATGCGGTGGCACGTGACGTTCTTCGGGGTGCGGGCTGGCCCGGGGCATGACCCTCTGTCTCGACGTGATCGTCGAGCGGCGAAAACGGGCGGGGCAGGGTGTCAGGCGGCGTGCGGCGTCAGGACACGCGCCCCGTGAGGACGCTCGACGCACCCTGGATGGAGGAGCGACGCAAGCAGCTCGATCCCATCCACGACGCGCGGCCCCGGCCGGCTGAAGTAGGCGTTCCCGTCGAGCACGTACGTGTTGCCGACCCGCACCGCCCGTAGCTCCCGCCATTCGGGTCGCTCCGTGAGGACCTGCGCCTCCCGCAAGGCGCGTTCGGCGTCGAAGCCACACGGAAGGAGGAACAGGAACTCCGGATCGGCGGCGAGCAGCTGGTCCCACGGAATGTCGATCGACGGGTCGAGCGGCCGGCCGAGCAGATCCTCGCCGCCGGCGATCGCCACCTGCTCCGGGACCCAATGTCCGGCGTTGAAGAGCGGGGCCAGCCAGTCCAGGCAGACCACGCTTGGTCGCCCCGCGCCGGTGACGAGCGCCTCGACCCGCGCGATGCGAGCGCGGAGCTCGGCGACGAGCTTGGTCGCGGCCTCGGGCCGTCCGAGCGCCTCGCCGACACGCGCGATGTCGGCAAAGATCCCGTCGAGCGACTGACCGTGGAGCGGAACGACGTCCGGCGCGGGATCGAGCGTCGCGGGCAGCTGCGCGACGGTCACGGCGCACACCTCGCACAGGGTCTGACCGAGCAGCACCTCTGGCCGCGCCGCCGCAAGCGCGGCGGGATCCAGATGGAACGTGCTTTCGCCCCGCTCGACGGCCGCGCGCACCTGGGCATCGATCGCGACGCTATCGCTGCCTGGGACGATCGTCGAGCGGGTGATCCGCGGCAGCGCCCGGACCGCAGGCGGGTAGTCGCAATCGTGGGTGACTGCGACGAGCTCGTCGCCCGCGCCAAGCGCGCACGCGATCTCCGTGCCCGCGGGGACGAGTGAGACGATCCGCACGCTCGTAGGCTAGCCAGGTGGTCGAACGCGCCATTTCGCTGACCGTCGAGCGCGAGTCCGCGCTCGTGCGCGACACCGCCGCCCGGAGACCGAAGGCGTGGGGTGCGCTCGCGGCGAAAGGGGTCATCGCCTTCCGCGAGCTCGCCGGGCGGGCGCCGACCGACGCCGAACGGCGCGCGATCTGGTCTGGCCTCTGGCGCGCCGCAGCGGAGACGACCGTCCGTGGCTGACTGTGGCCACGCGATCGATCACCAGCGCCACGCGACCTGCGAGGTCTGCGGTGGGCTCGTCCTGTGCCTCGACTGCGCGCGGACGCATCTCTGCACGAGCGCGTGCGCGGCGCGCGGCTGCCTCCCGGGGCTCTGCGTGAAGGAGGTCCGCGATGGCGCTGTCGCCATCGAGTTCGGGGTCCGCTGAGCGGTACGCGCTCATGTGGTCCGGCGGCAAGGACAGCGCGCTCGCGCTCATGCGCGCACGTGCGAGCGGCCTACGCGTCAGTCGGCTGCTGAACTTCTACGACCCGGCGACGGACCGGGTCCGCTTCCACGCCACGCGCTCCGACCTCATCCGGGCCCAGGCTGACGCGATCGGGATCGACCTACGGCAGCTCGGCCCGCCGTGGGAGCGCTACGAGGCGACGTTCCGCGACCTGCTCGCCGAGCTGAAGCGCGAGGGGTTCGCCGGCATCGTGTTCGGCGACATCCATCTCGCGGACGTGCGCGGGTGGTACGAGGAGCGCGTCCGCGCGGCCGGCCTCGCGCACGTCGAGCCGATCTGGAGCGAAGCTCCCGCCGCGCTCGTCGCCGAGTTCGTCGCGAGCGGCAGCCGCGCGGTGATCACGTGCTGCGAGCTGCCGAAGCTGGATGAGGCCTGGCTCGGCCGGATCATCGACGAACGGTTCGTGGACGAGATCGGCGGGACCGGCATCGATCCCGCGGGCGAGAACGGCGAGTACCACTCGTTCACGTTCGCCGGACCGCTCTTCCAGGCACCTGTCCGGTGGCGCGCGGGTGTCCGTCGCCACGAGGGCGCGTTCGTTCAGCTTGACCTGACGCTCAGCCCCGGCGGTTAGAGAACTCCACCGCAGCCGTGTTGGACCTAGTCATCGCCAAGGCTCAGTACGTAGATGGCCGAGCCGATACAACTGAGTGCCGTCTTGCCGCCGGTCTTCACGACACGCCCGTCCGTCGACTGGCGGCCGAAATGGACCTCAGCGTCAACGCCGCCGTGCCAACTCGGGCCCTCGCCGGCACGGACGACTCCGAGCGTCCAGCGCTCGCCCTGCGCCGCGTGTTGGAGCAGCAATCGACGAGCCCCCTCGGGCGAGTACTCCGCCTCACCGGTCCCGGGCCCGATATTCGTGCTCTTGGCGCTGATCGAAACCCACTGGAAGGCCTGACTTAACGATGGACCGGGAGCGATGAGCCGCGCGAGCGCCGCCTCGTCACGCGAATTGATCGCATCCACGAGCGCGGTGAGCACCCGGGTGGCACATGCGGTGCGCAGTTGGGCCTCGATCGGCTCGGTCGGTCGCGGTGACGCTGACGGTGACGGCCGCGTGATCTCGGGTTGGCTCGATTGCGACGGAGCGCAACTCACGCTGACGGCAAACAGCGTTGCGAACAGTCCCGATCGCAGCACCGAAGCGAACGTACGTCCCTGCCAGCGCCTGCTCATTACGCAATCGTCACGATGGTGGGTCAGCCGCGCCGGTTAGAGAACTCCACGGTCCAGCGCCACTCGTTGCCGTCCGTCGCGTTCCACCAGCTCCTCAGGATCCCAGCCTCGCCGCCGGGCAGGATGACGACCGCGCCGAGATCCTTGTCCGTCGGCCAGCGATCCTCGCGCGTCACGTTCGCGCCGCGCTGCTCGAGCCGGGTCATCGGAAGCTGCGGGCCCGCGCGCGTGAGCGATGCGCCGCGCGCGATGACGCGGTCATCGCCCTGGCGGACCGTGACCGCGAGGACCGGGGGCGCCGCGTGCACCCACACGACCTCCGTCGGATCGATGCGCGCGCGGGATACCTCGATGCCGGTCGCGGCAGCCTCCGGGTAGTAGAGCTCCCATGTCTGGAGCATCGAGAGTTCCATCGGCTCCCTCCCTAGGGCCGTGGCGGCTCGTACGCGCGCCAGGCGTCGAGACCATACGCCGCCGATGGCCATGCGATCTCCTCGAGCGGCGGGAGCTCGGCCTTGCTGAAGAACTTCGCCTCGGACGCCTCATCGGGCGCGACCTGCAATTCGCCGCCGGTGATGTGCGCGCGATAGACGACCACCAGGATCGGGAAGCCCGGCCGCATCCACGTGACGAGCAGTCCGTCGAGCGCGACGTCGAAGCCGGTCTCCTCCTTCGTCTCACGCCTCGCCGCCTGCTCGGTGGTCTCGTCGTTCTCAACGAGGCCGCCGGGGAGGGCCCAATGCCCGTCGCGTGGTCCGTAGTTCAGCCGGACGAGCAGCACCGCGCCGTCGCGCTCGACGATCGTGTTCGAGCCGATCTGCACGTGCATGAAATCCGCGAAGCCGCACTTCGGGCACGTCGGCCGGTCTCGCCCGTCGATGCGGGTCAGCTCGAGCTTCGACCCGTCACGCGGGCAGAACGCGAACGCGCTCGCTGGCACTCAGGCTTTCGCCAAACGGTCCTTGAGGTAGTCGATCGACGTCACCGGTGAGGGGTCCGCGCCGTTCAGCAGCGCGACGTAGAAGGACACGTAGTCGGTGAAATACGTCATCTGCAGGACCTCGGAGAGCATCGACGCGCCGTCGAACTGCAGATCCGTGTGTGGGATCTGCGATCGATCGAGCAGCTCCTTGGTCACGTCGAACCGCAGCCGGTGCCGCGGGTTGTCCCGCTTGCTCCGCAGGAGCAGCACGACCTGGGCGTCGCGCGCGATCGGCGGGTGCGGGAAGCCGACCACCGCGTTGTGGTTGAGCTCGCTCATGACGTCGTAATGCGCCCAGTTCTTGGCGTTCTCGTTCCACTGGTCCTTCACCCGCCGGGCCATGACGCCCATGACACCGGCGCCGAACACCACCGGGATCTTGCCGACGAGCTCGATCGCCATCTTCTTCGCGTCATTGGTCCGCGCAGCCTCGTGGACGCGCTCCTCGAGCTTGTTCACGTCCCCGAGGGCCTGCTCGATCTCCTTGCCCATGTCGCGCGCGAACCCGAGCTTCCCCAGGGTCCCGAGCACGAGGGTGAGCGAGTATCCGAGCGCCGCGCGTGGCTGGGCGTGATAGCCGAACGTGACCAGGGGCAGCCGGAGGGCCTTCGCCTCCTCGGCGAGGCGGCCGCCGGTGGTGATGGCGAGGATCTTCGCGCCGCGCCTCTTCGCCTCGTCGAATCCGGAGAGCGTCTCCTCGGTGTTGCCCGAGAAGGACGACGCGATGACGAGGGAGTCGCGGCCGACGTAGCCGGGGATGCCGTAGTCGCGGTGCACGGAGAGCGGGACCTTCAGGTCGTCGGCGAGGAGGGCGCCGGCGAACTCCCCGCCGATCGCGGAGCCGCCCATCCCGAGGATCGTGATGTTGCGCACGTCGCCGTACGCCGGTGGGAACGACGTACCCTGCACGATCTTCCAGGCGTCCCTGATCTGGAGCGGCAGGTCCTTGATCTTGGTGAGCATCTCGCCCGGGTCGGCCTTCTTGATCGCCTCGACGCTTTCGATGACCGATGTGTCCACTACTTGGCCTCCCGCACCATCTTCTCGCCCGCATCGAGCAGCGGCGCGAGCTCGGCATTGGATCTGGTCTCGGCGTACACGCGCACGAGCGGCTCGGTCCCGGACAGCCGCAGCAGCAGCCACGAGCCGTCGTCGAGGAAGAACTTCGTCCCGTCCTTCGTGTCCAGCTGCGCGATCTTCGCCACACCGCGTCCGGCGATGTTCGTCGGATGCTCGCGGTCGAGCCTCGCCATGACCCGTTTCTTGACCTCGGGGTACGCGGCCGCGTCGAAGTGCAGGTCACGGCGCAGGTAGAACGACGGGCCGACCATGGCCATGAGCTCGTTGATCAGCTGCGAGGGCGTCTTCTTCGTCTTCAGCATGAAGTCGAGGATGAAGAGGTCCGCGACGATGCCATCGCGCTCCGGTAGATGCATCGCGAAGCCGTAGCCGCCCGATTCCTCACCGCCGAACATCGCCCCGGTCTCCTGCATCTTCGGTCCGATGTACTTGAACCCGACCGGCACCTCGTAGACCTTCACGCCGAACCGCTCGCCGAGCCGGTCGGCCATCGAGGTCATGTTCACCGTCTTCACGACGGGCTGCTTCAGCCCGCGGACCTCGATGAGGTACCACATCAGGAGGGCGTAGAGCGTCAGCGTCGTGACGAACTTCCCGTTCTCGTCACCGAGGCCGGCACGGTCCGCGTCGCCGTCGACCGCGAGGCCGACGTTCGCTTTCTCCTGCGGGATGCGCGCCAGGAACTCGTTGATGTTCGGCGGGATCGGCTCGGGGTTCACGCCGCCGAAGTACGGGTTGCGTTCGCTGTGCAGCTCGATGACCTTCGTCTTGCCGCCACCGAGCAGCCGGGTGAAATACCCGCCCGCCGATCCGTACAGCGGCTCGCACACGAGCGTGTAGCCGGCGGCCTTGAACGCGTCAAGGTCGAACAGCTCGGCGACGTGGCCGAGGTAGTCAGGCGCCGGATCGAAGCGCTCGACGAGGCCGGCCTTCGTCGCGTCGTCGAGCGTACGGCGCTGGATCTTCTCCGGCGTGCCCTCGAGGGGGTGGATATAGCTTTCGATCGCTTTCAGCATGTCGGGGCCGGCGGCCGCGCCGGTCTCGGCCTTCACCTTGAAGCCGTTGTCCATCCACGGGTTGTGGCTCGCGGTAATGACGATGCCGGCCTTGGCCTTCTTGCGCATCGTCGCCCAGGAGAACGATTGCGTCGGGGACGCGGTCGTCGCGAGATGCACCGGGATGCCGTGGGCTGTGATCACCTCCGCAGCGGCGTCGGCGAAGAACTCCGACGAGAAGCGCCGATCGAAGCCGATGACGACCCCGCGCGACTGCTCGCCCGTGCTCTTGACCCACTCGGCGACGCCGTTCGCGCAGACGCGCACGGCGTCGTACGTGTACTCCTCGGCGATGCGAGCGCGCCAGCCATCGGTGCCGAACGCGATCTTGGGCATTGAGCGACCTCTCTAGCGCGCCGGGACGGCCGCGCGCGCGGTGACCGACCGCCAGTGGTCGAGCGTGTCTTCGAGCGAGCGTTCGAGCGTGACCTTCGGAGCCCAGCCGGTCCGCGAGCGGAATCGCGACGCATCGAGCGCAAGCGTGCCCGGATCGCCGCCACGGACGCGTTCGGGATCGATCTCCGTGCGGACCGGGATCCGCGCGAGCTGCACGAGCGTCTGCAAGATCCGTTCGATCGTGACCGGCGCGCCCGTGCCGACGTTGTAGGTCTCGGTGCGCTCCGGCGCGAGGCCCGCCGCGGCCGCGTACGCCGCCGCGATGTCGCGCACATCGAGGAAGTCGCGCTTCGCGTCGAGACGGCCGTGCTTGATGACCGGCTCGGCGAGCCCGGCCTCCGCTTCCGCGATCTGCTTCGCGAACCCCGACGCTGCCAGGCCGGGGTGCTGGCGCGGGCCGTTCGTGTTCGCGGGCCGCAGGATCACCGTTGGGTGGCCGGCGCGATCGCCGAACTCGCGGACGAGCGCCTCGGCCGCGGCCTTCGACGCCGCGTACACGTTCATAGGGCGAAGCGGCGCGTCCTCCCCCACCGGCACCTGATCGGGCACGCCGTACACGTCAGCGCTGGACGCGTACACGAGGTGCGTGCCGCTGAGCGTCTCGAGCGCAGCGAGCAGGTTCGCGGTGCCGACGACGTTCACCTGGATCGTGCCGCTTGCGTCGCGCTGCGCGAGCGACGGGATCGCCTGTCCAGCCAGATGCACGACGGTTTCCGGCCGAGCGGCCGCGACGGCGGCGCGCAGCCCGTCCGGATCGGCGAGATCGGCGCGGTGGATCCGCACGTTGGACGCGATCGCGGCGAGGTTCGCGTGGGGTTGCGGCTCGAGCGCGATGCCGTGGACCTCGTGCCCATCGGCAATGAGTCGTTCGGCGAGATGTGAGCCCACGAACCCCGTGATGCCGGTGATGAGCACACGCGTCGCCACGTCCGGATGCTATTCCGCATTACCGTTTGGCGCGGTGCCCGCTCCCCTGCTCACTCTGCTTCTGTATGTGACCGTTGCGCTCTGTTGGAGCGGCAGCTGGACCGCGGGCAAGCTCGGCGTCGGCGCCGTGCCACCGCTCGAGCTCTCAGCAATCCGCTTCGCGATCGCAGGCGTGCTGATGCTCGCGATCGCGCGAGCGACGGGCGCGTCCCTCGGCCTCGCGCGATGGAAGCTGCTCCTGGTCGCGTCGTTCTTCGGAATCTTCGCGTACAACGCGCTCGTCTTCGTCGGCTTGACGCTCGGGCCCGCATCCGACGGCGCGCTCATCGTGCCGACGCTGAATCCGGTGATGACGGTCCTCTTCGCGACGTTTCTCGGCGAGCGGCTGACCCGGAGCAAGGTCGCGGGCATCGCCATCGCGACTCTCGGCGCAGCGGTCGTCATGGTGAGCGCGCAGAGCGGTGTGGCGTTCTCGTCGCAGCGGCTCGTCGGCGATCTGCTCATGCTCGGCGGCGCCGCTTGCTGGAGCGTGTACGCGACCCTCGGCGCGATCACGACGCGATCGGGCTCGCCACTGGGCGTCACGGCGGTCGCCTGCCTCGCCGGCTCGGCGATGCTCTTTCCGTTCGGCTTCCTCGAGCACGGGTATCGGGACGTGCCCGCTTGGCCGCTCACGGCGTGGCTGGACATCGCCTACCTCGTCGTGTTCGCGACGATCATCGGCTTCGTCCTGTTCTATGACGCGGTGCGGCGGTTCGGCGCAGGCCTCGCGTCGATGATCAGCTACCTCGTGCCGGTGTTCGCGTTGGTGCAGGCGGTCGTCGTGCTGAACGAGCACCCGACGCCGCTGGAGATCGTCGGCGGGGCGATCATCCTGCTTGGCGTGCGCTTGGCTACTTGGCGGGCAGGGCTGATCACGCCGCTCGAGGACGCCGCCTCCGCCTAACTCGTACGAGCCGGCTGTAAGTCGGACGCGCGACCGCCGTGCCGGCAGCACCATTCGGGACATGCGGAGATGGTTGGCGATCTCGTTCGCGATCTGGGTGGCGGCTGGATGCACCGCTGACCACGCGGCCGCGCCGAGCGCGACCCTCGTCGCCGAGGCGCCCGCGGCGACAGCGATGGCCGAGCCCTCTCCGGCGCCGTCCGACGAGCCGCGCACCACGTTCCGCCGAGGGCCGGACGCACAACAGACGTCAGCGTCGTTGGCCGCGGCCGCGGCGACCGGGCCGCGCGCGAAGGCCGAGCCGCTGTTCCTCTTCCCTCGCGTCGCCGTGCAGCCCGCGCGCTACGTCACCGTGCCCATGCCGAACCGGCAGGCGAGCGCGTCGGAGCTCGCGGCGCTCGCCCCGGCCGTGGTCGATTGGTCCGTCGTCTTCGCCCGGGGGCTCGATGGCGTCCGCTATCCGGTGCAGGGCGTCGACAGCACGATGGCCCTTCGCGCGCTGACGGCCGAGAACCGGGTTGCCCGGGTGTTCGAGCGCTGGGCTGCTTACACGTACCAGGAGGTCGTCCCTCGCACGTTCGTCGCGACGGGCTCGCGCGTCAGCGGCGGCCTCACGCGCGCGTGGGGCACGATGGCGTACGTCGACGCGGACATCGATCTCATCGACCGCGGTGCGACGGACGTCCCGATCCACGTCACGCTGCGGCTGCGGTCGATCGGCTTCAGCTACACGGTCATCGACCTCTTCGATCGCACCGCGGGCGCCTGGCTCGTCGGCAACGAGCCTCGCTACGGCGGCATCGATCTCGAGACGGAGCTTCCGGTGGCCGCGTCGCAATACCTCTCGAGCGAATCCTTCAGCCCGGGGCGCGATCCGTACTCAGGCGTCATCCCCGAGACGCCGTTCGGCAAGATTCGGAACGACGCGATCCTCGCGCTCGGCGCAGTGAAAGCCGCCGGCAAGGTGGTCGACCGCTACTTCGAGAACGTGACCGCGACCATCGATCGCTTCGAGCCGGCCTGGTTCGGCGGCGACGGCGTGGTGACGGTGCACCTCACCGGCACGCTCGTCGAGACGAGCGCGACCGGCACGCAGCGGATCGCGTTCGTCCAGCCGCTCAAGTTCTTCCGGACCCCTGACGGCTTCTGGACGCCGATCGACGCGCAGGAAGCCGACGGCACCTGGGATTCGAATGGCAACCTTGCGCTCGCCGAGGTCGCCCGACCGCACGGCTGATAACGAACCTGAGGCCGGCGGTCGCCGGCGCACATGCTCAAGCGTCGAGATGCGGGCCCGCTGTCTTGCTAGCGCTCATCGCTGTCGTGCTGAGCGGCTGCGTACCGCCAGCCGCGACGGTGGCGTCGCCTGCCTCAGAGCCTGCGCCCATGGTCCTCCACGCGATGTCGTTCTCGCACCACGCCGAGCCGCGGAACCAGGTCCTCTTCGAGGGTGGCGAGCTCGATTACTTCAGTGAGCTACGGCTGCTCGGGCAGGATGGAACACTGCTCGCCGCAGGCAGTCCGGTGCCGAGCGCGCAACAGACGATGCAGATGTGTCCGGGTTCGAAGGGCCGGCCGCCGCCCGTCTACGGCGCGCTCCGGGTGACGCTGAGCCTCGCGTCGCAACAGCAGCTGAGCGACGTCCTCAGATATCCGGAGCGCTATCGCGTCGAGGTCCTCACGCGGGGCCGTTGGCAAGCAACGCGGTTCGTCTTCGAGTGCTCCGCGCAGGAGTAGCCCGCTAGACGTACAGCGGGCGCGCAACGAGCAGCCCGTTCTCGCGCCTGACCGGCATCGCGAAGTCGAATCGATCGAGCTGTAGCGCAAGCACCGCGTCCTCGCGCGGGAACCAGTCGGGCCAGCCCTCCTCGTCGCCGAGCAGCCGGATCGCAGGTGCCGGCGCGGCGCCATCGAGCAGCTGCCGCTCCAGGTACAGGGCGCACGCGAGATCCTCATCCCCCGCCGAGGGCTCGGTCGTGCTCGTCGCGACCAGGGTGACGTCGTCACCGATCGCACGTAGGTGGCGCAGGGTCGCCGCGGCGGTGACGAGGCTCCCGAGGACGATCCGCCGCGCGGCGGATGCGGCGACGACGCACTGCGTACCCGAGCTCGTGCGTTGGACGACTCGGCGGCCGGAGAGATCGAGGTGCTGGATCACGGACGGTGAGTTGCCGGCGTCGAAGCCCGGGATCGGCCGGCCGCGGATCTCACCGGTCAGGAAGACGCTCGGATCCGCGGCTTTCAGCGCGAGCCCCTGCTCGTGGTCCGCGAGGAGCACGACCTCGCGCGCGCCAGCGGCCACGCAGTACGCGGCGGTCGTGAACGCTCGGAACACGTCGATGATCACCGCCGTGCCGGTCGCCTCGCGCGCCCCTTCGACGAGGCTGACGCGCCGGACGTGCACCTAGAAGACGGTCGAGGTGAACGGCTTGCGGCCGGAGCGGAAGCGCTCGATCGAGAGATCGGCGATGTCGAGCATCGTGGCCTTGCCGTCGAGCATCTCTTCGACGATGAGCTGCGCCGTCGCGGGCGTGTGCATGAACCCGTGGCCCGAGAAGCCCGCGGCGATGTAGAGGCCCGGCGTCCCCGGCACGGCGCCGACGATCGGATGATCGTCCGGGGTCATCTCGTAGTTGCACGACCAGCGGTCGGTGATCCGCAGGTCGGCGAATTGCGCCATCCGCTGCGCGCCACGGGCCCTCACCCAGGGCTCGAGCTGCGGCGGGACATCAGCGGGATCGAGCGCGGGGTCGAACGACCCGGGCGCGCCGACCGGGCCCTTCTCCACCGCACCGGCGGCCGTGAGATTCGGCATCGCGAAGCGCTGCGCCGCGCCGCCCTTGGCGGCGTACGGCCGGAAATGGAACCCCGATTCCCATTCGATGACCAGCGGGATCGACGCGAGCTTCGGGAACGGGCCGGCCGCTTCCATGATCGAGCGCCGGTACGGCCAGATCGGCACCTTGACCGCGGCGGTCGCCGCGAGCGACGCAGTCCACGCGCCGGTCGCGAGCAGGACGCGGTCGGCGCGGATCTCGCCGTCGCTCGTGCGAGCGCCCGCGACACGCCCGTTTTCCGTGATGAGCGACTGGACGCGGACGTGCTCGATCAACCGGACGCCTTCGAGGACCGCGGCGGCGGCGAAGCCGGCGAGCGCGTCCAGCGGTACGCCGTACCCGTCGCGCGCGCCGAAGCGGCCGCCCTTCAGGTCGTCGGTGCGGATCCCGGGGACCAGCGCGGCGATGCGCTGCGGCCCGACCATCTCGACCTCGACGCCGAGCCGCTCGTACAGCGACATCGGCTTTCGGAGCGCGGCCAGGCCCTCGGCCGTCTCGGCCACGAGCAGGTACCCGTTCTGCTCGAAGTCGTGGGCGCTCGAGGTGAACGATTCGAAGTCGCGCCAGAACTCCGTCGCGATCTGCGAGAGCCGCACGTCGAGCTCGTCGACGAACTGGTGGCGAATGCCGCCAAGCCCACCCTTCGTCGTGCCCGATCCGAGGGCGGCTTGCTCGATGAGGACCACGTCGGTTTCGCCGCGCTCGCCCAGGAAATACGCCGTGGCCACGCCGACGATGCCGCCGCCGACGATGAGCGTCGACGCGCGGTCGGGGACGGTCAGTCCGCGAGCTCCGTGAACCGGTACATGCCGTCCACGCTCGTGACCGTGCCGAAGCGCGGGAGATCGTGGGTGAAACCGACGAGCCACTGTTCCTCGACCGCCCGCGCGAGGATCGTGCGCTTCGCTTCGAGCGTGTCGAGCGGGAAGAGGTCCTGCGCCGGGATCCACGGGAGGGGCAAGTGGTGGCGGTCCGGCATGAAGTCCGAGGAGAAGAACGCGGTGCGCTTCCCATCGGTGACGCGCACGGTCTGCGTCCCGCGGGTGTGGCCCTGGACCCGGTCGAGCCGGATGCCCGGCAGGATCTCGACCGCCTCGTCGATGAGCTCGAGCTTGCCGGCGGCCTCCAGCGGCGCGAAGTCATCGGGGAAATACGAGGCCCGGGTGCGCTCGTTCGCGTTCAGCGCGTCCACCCACTCCAGACGCTGGAACACGTAGCTCGCGCGCGGGAACGTCGCCACGAGGTTTTCACCGTCGCGCCGGGTGTTACCGCCGGAGTGGTCGAAGTGCAGATGCGTGTTCACGACGAGGGTCACGTCCTCGGGCCGGACACTGCGCCGCGCTAGCTCTTCGAGGAGCTGCGGCGGCCGCTCGATGCCGTAGATGCCGCGCTGCGTCTCGGTCAGCTTCGAGCCCGCGCCGGTCTCGACGAGCACGACATGGTCGGCGTCGCGGATGAGGACGCAGTTCATATCCATCGTGACGCGGTTGAGCTCGTCCGGCTCCTTCTGCTTGCTCCAGAGCACCTTGGGGACGACGCCGAACATCGCCCCGCCGTCGACCTTGAACGTGCCATCGCTGAAGATGTCGATCTGGAAGTGCCCGAAGCGCATGGTGGGAGTATGGAGAAGTGGACATCCGGACGTACCGCGACGGCGACGGCGATCGGCTGCGCACGTTCTGGCTCATGTGCGGCGTCAAGATCCGCCCCGGCGATGACGACGCTTCCCTTGCGCGTTTCGCCGCGCGCAATCCGGGACTGATGCTCCTGGCGGAGGAGGACGGCCATCTCGTGGGCTCCGCGCTCGCAGGCTGGGACGGCCGCCGAGGCTGGCTCTATCACGTCGCCGTGCACCGCGACGAGCGCCGCCGCGGCATCGGGGGCACGCTCGTGGCCGAGGTCGAGCGGCGCTTGCGCGAGCTCGGCTGCCCGAAGCTGAATCTCATCGTGTGGGACGACAACACGTACGCGATGCGGTTCTGGGAGGCGCTTGGCTACCGGCGCGAGAAGACCATCGAGTACGCGAAGGAGCTGTAGCGTCCGGCGAGTCCCATAATCCCGTAATGGCGAGAGACCGGATCGCGTTCATCGGCGGCGGCGTCATGGCCGAGGCGATGATCCGCGGCGTGCTGGACAAGCACCTCGTCCCGCCATCGCGGGTCTCGGTCACTGGACCGCGCCGCGAGCGGCGCGCGGAGCTCGCGAAGCAGTTCGGGATCACGGCCCACGCGTCGAACACCGACGCCGCGAAAGCGGCCGACGTCGTCGTGCTCTCGGTGAAGCCGCAGGTGCTCCCGACGGTGATGAAGGAGCTGCGCGGGAAGCTGCGGGCGGATCAGCTCGTGATCTCGATCGTCGCCGGCGCGAACATGCGGGCGCTCGAGATCGGCCTCGCGCACCCGACGATCGTCCGCGCGATGCCGAACACGCCGGCGCAGGTCGGGATGGGCATCACCGCCTGGTATCCCTCGCACGCCGTGACTACCGAACAGCGTGAACGGACCAAGAGCATCGTCGCGGCCCTCGGCGAGGAGCTGATGGTGGACGACGAGTCGTACATCGACATGGCGACGGCCCTCTCCGCGACGGGACCGACCTACGTGTTCCTGCTGATGGAGGCGCTCGTCGATGCCGGCGTGCATCTCGGGTTCTCCCGGCGCGTGGCCGAGGAGCTCGTCCTGCGCACGGTCGAAGGCTCCGCGCTCTTCGCCCGCAAGAGCGGCCGGCATCTCGCGGAGCTGCGGAACATGGTCACCTCACCCGGTGGCACGAGTGCCGCGGCGATCTATCAGCTCGAGAAGGGCTCGCTGCGGACCGTTCTCTCGAAGGCCGTGTACGCCGCGTACCAGCGCGCGACCGAGCTCGGCGCCACCGCGGAACGGAAGGTCACGCAGGACGAATGAGGAACGCCATCGCGATCGGTCTCGCGCTCGTCGTCGGCGTCCTGCTTGCGTCCTATGACCTGCGGACCGACGACACGGGCATCGAGGTCGGCCTGTTGCTCATCGCCTCAGCGACGCTCGCGGCCGTCGCGCCACGCCGCTGGTGGCTCATCGCGCTCTGCGTCGGCCTGCCGATCCCGATCGTCGAGATCGCGGTCGCGCACGCATCACTTCCGCCAGGAGGCGTGGCCGCGCTCGGGGTCGCGATCGTGGGAGCGCTCATCGGGTTCGCGATCTCGCGCGCGTCGAGGACGACCGCCGCGCTCTAGTTCGACTGCGGGTTGGTCTGGCTGACCTCGAAGACCTCGCCGTTCCGCTGGATCCGGGCATGGGCATCGACCGAGCGAAGCCACGCCGTGCCACCGGCCGCGAGGGCCTCGAACGTCTTCGCTTCGTGGACGCTCGGCCAGAGCAGCGTGGTGTGCTCGTGGGGTGCGCCTTGCACGAGGAAGCGTTCGAGGTCCGTCCGGTCCGCAAAGACGACCGCGCGACCGGACGTGGTGCCATCCGGCGCCCAGTTCACCTGCCGTGATTGCCAGCTGCTGAGCCAGGCGGGGGCGGCTCCGTTGTGACCGACGATGCCCATGAGCGGCGTCGGCCCGAAATCCCAGAGCCACGCGGCCGTCTCGGCAACGATCTCCGGGTCCGCGAGCGGACGCCACTCGCTGTCCGCGGGCGGGAGCTCGAGCACGAAGCGGTCATATATGCGACCTGACTGACCTGCATGACGACACAGGAATAGGCCTGCCGGTGCCGGGCTCACAGTCCCCTGGCGGGGGTGCTTCGACTAGTACGGCGGTACTAGGGCGGTGCGCGCAAAGCGTCCGGTTCCGGCGACCTTGCCGAAGCGCTAGCCCCTCCGGCGAAGCCGCGGGTCAAGGGCGTCGCGCAGCGCGTCACCGAAGAAGTTGAATGAAAAGACCGCGAGGAAGATCCCGATCCCCGGTCCGATGCTCATCCACCATTTCAGATTCGACAGGTACCGCTGCGAGTAATACACGTCCGCGCCCCACGTCGGCGTCGGGGGCTGCGCGCCCAGGCCGAGAAAGGACAGCGCAGCCTCGGCGAGCATCGCGCCGGCGATCGCCAGGGTCGCCTGCACGATGAGCGGGTTGGTGATGTTCGGGAAGATGTGACGAGCGACGATCCGGAGGTCGCTGCAGCCGATCGTGCGCGCGGCCTCGACGTACTCGCGATTCCGGGTGGCGAGCACCTGGCCGCGCGACAGGCGGGTGAACCCCGGGATCGCGACGATGCCGATGGCGATCATCGCGTTGCGAAGATCCGGGCCCAGGGCTGCTGTGATCGCGATGGCGAGGAGCAGGGCGGGGAACGCGAGGAGTGCGTCGATGAGCCTCATCGAGACGAGGTCGAACACGCCACCGACGTATCCCGCCGCCATGCCGAGCGAGATCCCGACGATCGCGCCGATCCCGACCGCGATGAGGCCGACGGAGAGCGAGACCCGGGAGCCGAAGATGACGCGGGAGAGCACATCTCGCCCGACGTCATCCGTGCCGAACGGATGCGACCCGGACGGGGGCTCCAGGGAGACGGCGCCATTGACCGCGATCGGATCGTACGGGGCGAGGAGTGGTGCGAAGATCGCGACGGCCACAAGGAAGAGCACGAGCGCACCACCGACAAGGATGCGCGGATTCCGGCGGGCGTTCTCCCAAGTGAGCCAGCCGCCCGCGGGTCGTGCGACGTCAGCCCCGCGGACAGCCTGCGCCTGCGTCGTCACGCCGCGGTCCGATACGAGATGCGGGGATCGAGCCAGGCGTACAGGAGATCGACGAGCAGCGTCGACGCCATGAAGGAGAGCGCCGAGAGCAGGACGATCGCCTGCACGACCGGGTAGTCGCGGCCATTGATGCTGTCGATCGCGAGCTTTCCCACCCCGGGCCAGAGGAAGACGGTCTCAGTGATGAATGCGCCCTCGATCACAGCACCGATCTGCAGGCCGATGACCGTGACGGCCGGGATGAGGCCGTTCTTCAGCGCGTGGCGTGCGATGACGCGCGTCTCGGAGAGACCCTTCGCGCGCGCGGTGCGCATGTAGTCCTGGCCGAATACGTCGAGCAGGCTCGAGCGGATCTGGCGCATGTTCGCCGCGATGCTCGCTGTCGCGAGCGTGATCGCCGGGAGCACCAGGCGCCCGAGATTGTCGAGCGGGTCCTCGCCGAACGGGACGTAGCCGCCCGGGTGGGCGATCCGCAACATCAAGCCAAAGACGAGGATCAGCACGAGGCCGAGGAAGAAGTTCGGAAGAGACACACCGGCAAGGGTGATGCCGGTCGCGATGAGATCGAGCGGCGAGTTGTGGCGCACCGCTGACAGCGTGCCGACAACGAGCGCAACCACGACCGACAGCGCGATCGCGGTGAGACCGAGCTCGAGGGTCGCGGGCACGCGTTCGCCGATGGCTTCGAGGACGGGCTGATGCGTGCGGATGGACCGGCCGAAATCGCCGGTGACCGCACGGGAGATCCAGGCGACGTACTGGATCGGCAGCGGCTGATCGAGACCGAGCTCATGACGGACGGCGTCCATCGCCGCGGGATCGGGCTCCTCGCCGGCGATGATGCGCACCGGATCGCCCGGCGTGAGGTGGAGGAGTGTGAAGACGATGACCGTGACGAGGATGGCCACGGGGATCATGAGCACGAGGCGGCGAAGGACGTATTGCGTCACTCCGCCGCCTCCTTGCTCAAACTCAGGACCGGGTCACTTGATCCAGGCGTAGGCGAACCGAATGATGCCGTCGGGGTACGGGTCGACGCCATGGACCTTCTTGGCGGTAGCGATGCCGGTGATGCGGAACGCGTACCACACCCGGCCGGCCTCGTTCACGACCGTCTCCTCGGCCTTGCGGAGCAGCGGCTTGCGCGCGGCAGGGTCGGCCAGGGTCCGCTGCTGCTCCATGGCCTGATCGACGACGGAGCTCGAGTAACTGGCGTCGTTGAACGGCTTGCCGGTGACGATGTGGTCGTAGGTGTTGCCGTCCGGGTCAAGCCGGCCGGACCACCCGACGAGGGTCGCGTCCTTGAAGATGTGCTTCGTCTGCTGGTCCAGGATCTGCGCGAACTCGAGCGACTGGATCTTCATGTCGATGCCGGCCTTCAGCATCTGGGCCTGGATGAGCGTCGCGAACTGGACCGACGTCGCGTCGCCGGCGGAGATGATGAGCGTGAAGGACAACGGTCCCTTGCCGGCCGAATCGACGAGGGCCTTCGCCTTCGCCGCGTCGACGGTGAACGGCTTGAAGGTCGGGTCGTACGCGAAGTGCGCCGGCGCGATCGGGCCGTAGCCCACCGCTCCCACGCCGAAGCTGACCTTATCGAGCAGCTCCTGGCGGTCGATCGCCGTTGCGACGGCCTGGCGGTACTTCACCTCGTTGAACACGTAACCCGGCGCGTTGTTGAGGATGATGCTGTTGAAGCCGAAGTTCGGGGCCTCGAGCCACGTGAGGTCCGTGGACTTGCGCATGTCGGCGACGTCCTTGCCGGGGATGTTGTTCGCGGCCTGGACGTCACCGGTCTTGAGCTGGGTGACCCGAACGGTGCCGTCGGTGATCGGCTTGATCGTGACCTTGTCGAGGTACGGAAGCTTGTTCCCGTCCTTGTCCTTCTCCCAGTAGTTCGCGTTCTTCGCGAGCGTGATGTGGTCGTCCTTGACGGCCTCGACGAAGGCGAAGGGGCCCGTCCCGGCGTTCACCGGTTTCCGGGTGAAGTCCGCGCCTCCGGCCTCGACGGCCTTCTGGGACAGCATCATGCCCGCCCGGTCGACGAGCTGTGCCGCGAGCGGCGAGAACGGCGCTTTCAGGTTGAGCTTGACGGTCTTGGCGTCGACGACGGTGACACTGTCGACGCTACCGAGCTCGCCTTTCCGCTGTGACTTCGCGTCGGTCCGGTACCGGTCGAGGTTCCACTTGACCGAGTCGGCGTTGAACGGCGTGCCGTCTTGGTAGCTGATGCCGTCGCGGAGCGTGAGCGTGAAGGTCTTGCCGTCGGATGTGGTCTCCCACTTCGTTGCGAGACCCGCGACGATGATGCCCTTCGGATCGCTGCGCAGGAGCGTGTCGTAGATGAGGTAGTGGACGTTGCGGTCGACGAACGCCGTCGAGAGCAGCGGGTCGCCGTTGATGAGGTCGTTCTCGAGCGCGAACGTGAGCGTGCCGCCGGCGAGGGGTGTCCCCGTGTTCGGAGTCGCCGTACCGCCGCTGGTCGTGCTCGTGCCGCCGGAACACGCGCCGAGGACGATGGCGAACGCAGCGACGATCGCAACGAGTCGCGCAATCGGTCGGGTCATGCGCACACCCCCCAGACCTTCCGTAGGTCCGCTGGAGGATACGTCCGGCACCCTGCCGCGGTTCAGCGTTCCGCCGGCCGGAAGCCCGTTGGGACGGGCTAGCTGGGCTCGATCCGGTCCGTGCTGTCGACGCGCTCGGCCTCGTGGACCTCGTCCATGCGCTGACCGCCCTTGCGACCGAGGTTCGGCAGCAGCCGATACCGCTGGCGCGGGCGGTTGACCTCCGTCGAGCTGACGGTGCGCTCCCCGACGACGGGCGAGGGCGTCACCGGGTCGGCGACGGCGGGGGCCGTCGTCGTGGTGATCCGTGCCGGAGCGAGGAGCCCGCCCAGCCAGGCGGCGAAGACCGCGATCAGGATGCCCAGCACGCCGCCGAAGGCGAACGTCTCGGCCGATCCATAGAGGGCCACGCCGAGCACGAGCGGCAGGACCGGGATGAGCCGCGCCGGCGGGCCAAAGGTCCCCATCGCGAACGCGATGTCCACGACGAGGAGCGCGAGCACGATGAACAGACCGAAGAACGCGACCATCATCCCGTGCCAGCTGGTGCGGTAGCCGGCCATCCGGCCGGCGACGTACCCGCCGACGAGATACGAGAGCCCAACGCCGACCAGGATCGGGACGACCGACGCGTATCCGCGCGTCGGGTAGAGGGTCGTGAGCAGGACGCCGATGATCGGCGTCAGGATCGCCGCGACGCCGACCGTCACGAGCCATCCGTCAATGACCGCGCCCCACGACGTTGCTGTCGGGCGCACAAGGACTTCGCGTGCCATGGCAGTGCCCTCCTACGAGGTCTCACTTCCCGTGCGTGCAAGCGAGGGGCCAGGGGGCCTAGACGGCCGCCGTACGGCTCCCGGCGCTGCGCGCGAAGGTCTCGGCGAGGTCCGTTCGCTCCCACGGGAGGTCGAGCTCGGGGCGCCCGAAATGCCCGTAGGACGCCGTCTGACGGTAGATCGGCCGGCGCAGCTTGAAGCGCTCGATGATCTCCTGCGGACGGAAGTCGAAATGCTCGTCGATGAGCCGGCGGATGACCTCGTCGTCGACGGTGCCGGTGCCGAAGGTCTCGACGTTCAGTGACACGGGCTTCGCGACGCCGATGACGTACGCGATCTGGATCTGGCAGCGTCGCGCGAGCTTGGCCGCGACGATGTTCTTGGCGACGTAGCGCGCCGCGTACGCGCCGGAACGGTCGACCTTCGTCGCGTCCTTGCCGCTGAATGCGCCACCGCCGTGCGGCGCGAAGCCGCCATACGTGTCGACGATGATCTTGCGTCCGGTGAGCCCGGCGTCCCCCATCGGACCGCCGATCACGAACTTGCCGGTGCCGTTGATGACGTAGCGGGTCTCGCGGTCCAGCAGGTGCGCGGGGATGGCCGCGCGGACCACTGCCTCTTTGACGTCGCGCCTGATCCGCTCGACGTCGATACCGTCGTCGTGCTGCGTCGCGACGACGACCGTGTGCACGCGCTTGGGCGCGCCCTTGTGGTACTCGACGGTGATCTGGCTCTTGCCGTCGGGCCGGAGGTAGCTGAGCTCGCCGGACTTACGGGACGTCGCGAGCTGCTTCGCGACCGCGTGGGCGAGCGTGATCGGCAGCGGCATGAGCTCGGGGGTCTCGTCGATCGCGAACCCGAACATCATTCCCTGGTCGCCCGCACCAAGCTCGGCCCGATCGTCCTGCGCACGGTCCACGCCCTGCGCGATGTCCGGCGACTGCGGCTTGATCGCGGTGAGGACGCCGCACGTCTCGTAATCGAACCCGTAATGCGCGTTCGTGTAGCCGATGTCCTTCACGACGTCCCGCACGATCCCGATGACGTCGGCGTACGCGGTCGTCGTGATCTCGCCCGCGACGAGGACCGTGCCGGTCGTGGTCGCGGTCTCGCACGCGACGCGCGACATCGGATCCTTCGCCAAGAGCGCGTCGAGCACCGCGTCCGAGACCTGATCGCAGAGCTTGTCCGGGTGCCCCTCGGTGACCGACTCACTCGAGAACAGCACCTTGTCGGCACGCATGAAGCTCAGCGTCATCTAGGTCCCCGCCTTCCATGAGTTCGCGTAGGTCGTCTGGGCGTCGGTCATGGTGTCGATCTTCATCCCCATCGCCTCGAGCTTCAAGCGGGCGATGAGCGCGTCGAGGTCCTCCGGCACCGGGTAGACGTCCGGCTTGAGGGCCTTGCCCTGCTTGAGCAGGTATTCGATGGAGAGGACCTGGTTCGCGAAGCTCATGTCCATGACCGCCGCCGGATTCGCCTCGGCCGCGGCGTGATTGAGCAGACGGCCCTCGGCGAGCAGGAAGATCTTCTTGCCGTTCTCGTGGCTGTACTCCTCCACGAACGTGCGGATGGTCCGCTTGCCCTTCGACTGCTTCTCGAGCGCCGGGATCTCGATCTCATCGTTGAAGTGGCCCGCGTTCGCGACGATCGCGCCGTCCTTCAGCGTCGGGAAGTGCGCGGCGCCGATGACGTTCAGGTTGCCGGTGGTCGTGATGAAGATGTCGCCACGCGTCGCCGCCTCGGCGATCGGCATGACGAGGTATCCGTCCATCGCGGCCTCGAGCCCGCGCAGCGGGTCGACCTCGACGATGATCACGTTCGCGCCCATCCCGCGGAACCGCGACGCGACGCCGCGGCCGACCCACCCGTACCCCGCGACGACCGCGATCTTGCCGGCGATGAGGATGTTCGTGGCCCGCATGAGGCCGTCGATGGCCGACTGCCCGGTGCCGTACTGGTTGTCGAACATGTGCTTCGTGCGGGCCTCGTTCACGGCGACGATCGGATACGCGAGCACGCCTTCAGCGGCCATCGCGCGAAGGCGGATCACGCCGGTCGTCGTCTCCTCGGTACCGCCGCGGACGTTCGGCAGGAGCTCCTTGCGCGTGGTGTGGAGAAGGGTGACGACATCTGCGCCGTCGTCCATCGTGATCTCGGGCTTCGTCTCGAGGACGGCCTCGATGTGCCGGTAGTAGGTGTCCCGGTCCTCGCCCTTCTTCGCGAACGTCGCGATGCCCTCGTTCTTGACCAGTGCCGCCGCGGCGTCGTCCTGCGTCGACAGCGGGTTCGACGCGCAAAGCGCGACCGACGCGCCGGCGGCGCGCAGCGTGATCGCGAGGTTCGCGGTCTCCGTCGTCACGTGAAGGCACGCGCCGATCCGCAGCCCTTTGAACGGCTGCTCCGTGGCGACGCGCTCGCGGATCTTGGCGAGCACGGGCATCTCGCGGCCGGCCCACTCGATGCGGCGCGAGCCGGCATCCGCGAGCGAGAGGTCCGCGACGTCGGACTGCGACTTGGTGGCGACGGTCATGACGTTCTCCCGAACAGATTCTTGGTGAGCCGCTCCCAGACGGCGCGACGCACCGCCGGGCCCTCGACGAAAGGTGCGTGCACCCGGTAGCCGAGCCGGTGATAGACGCTGACCGCGGGCTTGTTGTCCTGGCGCACGTTGAGGACCACATCGCGGTGCTGCTCGAGCGCGGCCTCGGTCACTGCCGACGTCACCGACGTCCCCATGCCGCGGTTTCGATACGCGAGCCGCGTGAGGACGTTGCCGACCGCCGCGAGGCCCGCGCCCTCTGAACGCACGTGCGTGCCGGCCGCGGCGACGAGCTGGCGCCCGGAGTACACGCCGAAGTACAGCTCACGCGCGATCCGCGCCGGCGTGAAGTACGACCGCGACGCGTTGCCGTACAGATCGATGATGTCGTCCAGCTGCTCAGCGTCGAGCCGCTGCACCGAGTGGCTGAGACGCGGCTGGAAGGTCTCGGCATTCACGACCATGCGGTTCATGACGTCCAGTCGCTCGAAGCGATAGCTCGCCTCGATCGGCAGGCGCCCGTTCGGCGGCGTCGCGAGGATGAGGCGCGTTTCGGTCATCCCGCTGCGAAAGAGCTCGGCGAGGGCCTGCGACTCGCCCATCGCGAAGCACGGCCGGAACGGAAGGACCTCGACGAGGAGCGCCGCGGCGACGATCTCGTCCTCGCGCCGCGCGACCCACCAGCGCGATTGATCGATGTTCTCGGGATCGAGATCGGCGAGGGCGTAGGCCGCGATGTACCGGTCGCGCTCGAAGAAGGCGCGCACGTCCGCGGCCGGTGCGTGGGGGTCGAGGTCGATCTCGGGCATGAGCGGGGCCGCGGTCATGGGCTCCTCCAGTTCTGAGGGCTACGACCTAGCGGGGCTCCGCCGGTTGTGCTGTGGACGCTCAGTCTACCGCCAGGGCCGCGCCTGGACCAGCAACGCGGCGCAGCGTGCGGCCGATACCGGCACCGCGAGGGAAACGAACATGCGCAGCGGCCGCGGTGCGAGGGCCGCGGCGAAGACCGCCATCTGCGCGACACCCGAAATGCGGTCCCACCGCACGCCGTCCCGATCGAGCGGCCGCCTGCGGATCACCGCGACGGCGTAGCGCGCGACCGGGGCGAGCAGCACGACGCGTGGCGCGCCCATGCGCGCGGCGGCGATCGAGGCACCGAGCGTCAGGAGCGAGTCCGCTTCCAGGTCGAAGCGCGCGCCGCTGGCTGTGGGCCCGGCGCGCCGGGCGAGCGGACCGTCGAGCCAATCGGTCACCGTGCCGACCAGTAGGACGCCAAGGCTCGGCCGCACGACGAGGCTCGCGCCGCAGAGCACTCGCAGCGCGGTCAACAGGTCGGCTGCGCGCTGGAGGCTCAGCGCCACCGCGTCGCCAGCTCGCGTAGCGCCGCGCCGGCGCGCTCGAGGGGTGGCCGGTGGCCGAACAGGATCGTCCCGACATCCAGCTCCGCAAGACGTCGGACCGACGCGCGGGCCGAGGTGAGGTCTTCGCTCCAATAGCGGTTCGGCCGATGCAGCGAGCCGCCGGCGTCACGCCACAACGCGTCGCCGCTGAAGAGCAACCCGTCACGCTCGGCGTACAGACAGACGCTGCCAGGCGTATGCCCCGGCGTGTGCACCACGCGCAGGCCGCCGAGCACCGGCAGCACCTGCCCGTCGCGCAGATCGGTCGTCGGTGGCAGGCGCCGTAGCGCGAGACGGCGGACGAGCGTGCCGGCGTTGAGATGGAGAGTGCGGTCGCGATCCGCCGGGTGCATCAGGATCGGCGCGCCGCCCGCGCCTCCGGCGTGATCGGGATGGCCGTGGGTCACGACGAATCGCGCGATGTCCGCGGGTGAGCGGCCGAGCGCCGTGATCGCGGCGTGCAAACGCGGCAGCGAGCCCCGCATCCCTGCGTCGATGATGGTGATCTCATCCTCGAGGATGGCGTACGCGGTGGCACCGATCAGCGGGACCGCGTGGACCGCCGGTCCGACGTTAGAACTCGATGAGCGTGGCGATGTCATACCCCTGGAGCCGGTCGCGGCCGCGCAGCGCCTTGAGCTCAATGAGGAACGCGAGCGCCACGATCTCGGCCTTCAGCTGCTTCACCAGCTCGATCGTGCCGGCGACCGTGCCGCCCGTCGCGAGCAGGTCGTCGACGATGAGGACCTTCGCGCCCGGCTTGATCGCGTCCTTGTGCATCTCGAGCGTCGCCGAGCCGTACTCGAGGTCGTACTCGACGCTCACGACATCCGCCGGCAGCTTGCCGAGCTTGCGGACCGGCACGAACCCGACGCCGAGCGCGTACGCGATCGGCGCGCCGAAGATGAACCCGCGCGACTCCATCCCCACCACGACGTCGATCGGCTTGCCCTTGACCTTCGCGAGCAACCCGTCGACGGCGCTCTTGAACGAGTCGCCGTCCTTGAGCATCGTCGTGATGTCCTTGAACAGGATCCCCGGCTTGGGGAAGTCCGGGATGTCACGGATGCGTGCGCCGAGCTCTTTGGGCGCGATGGCTGCCACGGACGAGAGATTAGTCGCTCTACAGGTCGAGGGGCGGGTAATAGCGCTCCACGCCTTCGCGCTTGACGTCGTCGAGCCACGTCGTGCCGTAGATCGCGCGGTGCTCGGGCCCGGCGATCGCCCACGCGTCGCGCCGGTACGTCCAGCTCGTCGGGTGGAGGCGCTGGGCCTCCTTGAAATGCTCCGTCGCGAGCTCGCGGTCACCGGAGGCGTTGAGCTGCTGGCCGAGCGCAAAGTGCGCAGCCGCGGTCGCCTCGCCCATCGGCCGTGGCCGGCTGCGGCGGACGACCTCATCCGGAGCGAGCGCGTAGCGACTCGCCGCGCCATGGGCGACCCAATCACGAAGCGCCGCGACGTACCGCTCGGCCTCGACGTTCAGTGCCGTGACCGCCTCGATCCGCTCGCGCTCGAGCGGCGTCGCGCCCTCTGGAACGACCTGGTCCTTGAAGCCGGGACGGCGCGGGTACGCCGTCTCCGGCGGCCGCACGACCACGCCGGCCTCGTCGATCCACAGGCCACTTGGGACGTTCACGATCCCGAGCGCCGCGAGCGCGTGTGCCGCATCGATGAGGGAGGGGTGCGTGGGCGCGGCTTTCTCGATCCACGGCCGCGCCGCCGCGCTGCCCCGCGCATCGAGCGCGACCGTCACGATCTCGAGCCTCGGGTAGAGCTCGGTCCGCACGGCCTGCCACACGGGCAGGTCGAAGCGGCAGCCTCACCACGACGCCCACGCGAGCAGGAAGGCTTTCCGTCCCCGTAACGATGAGAACCGGAACGGCCGGCCGTCGAGGTCCGGTAGCTCGATGTCCGGAAGCACCGCGCTCTCGAGCGCCTTGCGGCCCGCCTCCGGTCCGAGGGCCCACAACCCGGCACGCGGTTCGACCACGAGGGGCATCCCGAGAGCACGCCCGACGTCCGCGAGATCCAACGCGTCCGCTGGGCCGGTCGCGAACGGCACGCAGCGCTCGCCGTGGCACAGGCCCTCCGGCTTCAGCTCCCATCCGGTCACGCGCTCGAGCTCGGCGGCCGTGACTCGCGCCGCGCGGAAGATCACGCGATCTCCACGACGTGCGAGTCCTTGAACATCTCCTGGACGACATAGCCCCGCTCGGCGTCGTGCGTCACGATCGTGATGTTCGTGTTCGTCGCCGGCACGCGGATGAGCTTCGGCAGCACGCCCATGAACAGGCTCACGAGGATCCGGGTGACGCCGCCGTGTCCGACGATGCAGCTGGTCTTCCCCGGGCTCTCGCTCACGAGCTGATCGATCACCCGCATGACGCGGGTGACGACCTGGTCCAGGGATTCGCCGCCCGGCCACTGGGTGAAGCCGTCTCCCGAGTAACCCGGCAGCCCTTTCATCTCGTCGAACGGCTTGCCGGCCGCTTCGCCGAGGTCGATCTCCTTCAGCTCGTCGTGGGTCTCGACCGGGATGCCGCGCCCAGCAGCGATCTCCGCGGCCGTGTCCTTCGTGCGCGACAGGGTGCTCGAGACGACGCGATCGAAGTGAACGGGCCGAAGGGCCTTCGCGACGACCGTCGCCTGCTCGCGGCCCTTCGCCGTGAGCGGGCTGTCGGTCTGGCCGGCGAAGACGCCGGCCGAGTTCGCCTCGCTCTCGCCATGGCGGACGAGGTAGAGCGTGGTGACGGGGTTCAGACCCCGAGCTCCGTCGCAAGGTCGGTCCACGTCGCGACCCGGGTGATGTTCGGATGCGCGAGCTCGCGGTTCCAGGTGTGGTCGAACAGCCAGACCCTGATGCCGGCCTCGGCCAGTGACTTGGCGATGAGCACGTCGTCCTCGCAGAACGCGTCGAGCTCGAGCTCCTTCGCGAGGCGGACCTTGTACGTCGCGGAACTCGTCGCGTCATATCGACCCGGCGGCACGCCGGGATCGAAATCGCCGTGCGGCTTCAGGTGGACGGCGCGGGCGTGCTGGATGAGACCCTGCTCGCGGAGCCACGTCTCGGTGACGATGCGACGGCGCTCGGCGCGCGCGGTGATGAAGTAGATCTCGTGGCCGGCGTCGGCAATGCGCTCGACGATGGCCGGGCAGTCCTCGTACGGCTCGAGCTCGCTGAAGAACTTTCCGTCGTAGAGCGCGAGCCGGAAGCGATCCTTCTCCTCGCCGCTCACCTCTTCGATGGCTGCGAGGGTCTGCCAGCCGAGATCCTCCTCGGGAAGTTCCAGGCGGAAGCGGTCGGCGAACGCGCGGAGATACGGCACCGCGCATTCCGCCACGACATCGTCGAGGTCGACGCCGATCCTCACGCCGCGAGGGCCTCGAGAACACGCGTGATCGCGTCGCGCCAGTCGCCGCGGGCGTCCACGATCGAGGCGCGGATCTGCCGCTGGCCGTGCTGGGCCTTCGGGAAGACCGACAGCAGCGCGCGACGCTGGACATCGCCGAGATCGCGGCCCATGACGATGCGGAGCTCGGGCCCGCGCACGCGCACCTCGGTCGCGCCGGCCTTCGCCGCGCGGAGCTTCACCTCGACACCGTAGAGGAGGTTCCGCATCGGCTCCGGCGGCGGGCCGTAGCGGTCCTTCAGCTCGTCGCGGAGCGCGACGAGCTCGTCGAGCTCGCGGAGCTCGGCGATGCGCCGGTACATCTCGAGCTTGCGCGCGCGCGCCGGAATGTACTCGTCGGGGATGGCGGTCGAGAGCGCGAGGTCGACCACGACGTCCGGCGACGCCGGCGCCCCTGTCCGCAGGCCGCGTTGCTCGTTCACCGCCTCTTCGAGGAGCTGGGCGTATAGCTCGAAGCCGACCGCGGTGACGTGACCGTGCTGCTCCGCGCCGAGGATGTTCCCCGCGCCGCGGATCTCGAGGTCGTGCATCGCGATCTTGAAGCCCGCGCCGAGCTCGCTCGCCTCGAATACGGCCTGCAGGCGCGCGCGAGCCTGCTCGGTGAGGCTCGCCTCCTTGTTGTAGAGGAGGTAGGCGTACGCCTTCTCCGCGCTCCGGCCGACGCGGCCGCGGAGCTGGTACAGCTGCGCGAGGCCAAGCGTGCCGGCGCGGTCGATGACGATCGTGTTCACGTTCGGGATGTCGAGGCCGGACTCGATGATCGTCGTGCACACCAAGACGTCGTGGTCCTGGTCGGCGAAATCGACCATTACGCGCTCGAGCCTCCGCTCGTCCATCTGGCCGTGGCCGATGATGAACTTCGCGTGCGGCACGAGCTGGCGGAGCCGTTCGGTCTCCTGCTCGATGCCGATGACCCGGTTGTGCACGTAGTACACCTGCCCGCCGCGATCGAGCTCGCGCACGATCGCCTCGCGGATGACGTCGTCACTCCGTTCGACGACGTGGGTCTCGATCGGCTGCCGGTCCTCGGGCGGCGTCTCGATGACGCTGATGTCGCGAACCCCGGAGAGCGCCATGTGCAGGGTGCGCGGGATCGGCGTCGCCGTCATCGACAGCACGTCGACCTCGGTCCGCATCGACTTCAGCCGTTCCTTGTGCCGCACTCCGAAGCGGTGCTCCTCGTCGATGACGACCAGGCCGAGGTCACGGAAGCTCACGTCCTTCTGCAGCACCCGGTGCGTGCCGACGACGATGTCGACGTCGCCGCCCGTGATGCGCTCGACGGTCTCCTTCTGCTCCGCCGGGAGTCGGAAGCGCGAGAGCATCTCGATCTTCACCGGGAACGTCGCGAGCCGCTCGCTGAACGTCTCGTAGTGCTGCTGCGCGAGGACCGTTGTCGGCACGAGCACGGCGACCTGCTTCCCGTCCATGACCGCCTTGAACGCCGCGCGCAGCGCGACCTCGGTCTTGCCGTATCCGACGTCGCCGACGACGAGCCGGTCCATCGGCCGCCCGCGCTCCATGTCCTTCTTCGTCTCCTCGATGGCGAGCAGCTGATCGGGGGTCTCGGTGAACTCGAACGCGTTCTCCATCTCGATCTGCCACGGCGTGTCCTTCCCGAACGGGTGGCCTGGCGTGGCCTCGCGCGCCGCGTAGAGCCGGAGGAGCTCTCGCGCGATCTCCGCGGCCGCGCGCTTCGCCTTGCCTTTCGTCTTCAGCCAGTCGCGCCCGCCCATGACCGAGAGGGCCGGCGCCTGGCCGCCGACGTAGCGCGTGATCTTGTCGATGCGGTCGGTGGGGAGCCAGCGGGTGCCGTCGGCGAAGGTGAGGATCAGGTACTCCCGCTCGACGCCGACGACCTGCTTCGTCTCGAAGCCCTCGAACCGCGCGATACCCGAGTCCTCGTGCACGACGTGATCGCCTGGCTTCAGGTCCTGGAGGAACGAGCCGACCGCGACGCGGCGGCGGCGGCGCTCGGGGTGGCGCGGCTTGCGAAAGCCGAAGACCTCGGCGTCGGTGAAGATGCGCAGATCCAGCTCGGGGATCGCGAAGCCCTCGGCGAGCGGAACGTGGAGCAGGACGAGCGCACCCGGTGCCGGAGCATCGGCGAGGGTCTCCAGCGGCGTCGCGGTGACCTCCCGCTCCGCGAGCAGCTCGGAGAGCCGCGCCGCCTGCGGGGTCGCGATGACGCGCGTGCCCGTGCCCTCGGCGGCCACCTCGCGCAGGAACTGATCGAGCCGGCCGGCGTAGTTCGACGTGCCGGTCCACCCGAGGCGCAGCGCGTTGTCGGCGGGTGCGACCCGGATCGCACCGTGCTCGGCCGACTCACGCTCGAGCTGCGTGCGCGGGACGTACGGCGCGGGGAACGCCGTGACCGGCAGGCCATCGGCGCGGAGCTCCTCGCGGCGCTCGTCGGCCATCGCCTCATAGGCGTCCCACGCGAGCGCGAGCTCCACCGAATCCTCGAACACGACCGTCGCGCGATCCGCCGGCAGATGCGCGACGAGCGACGCTGTGGCGCCGAGCAGCGGCGCGAACGCATCGACGCCCGGCGCGTACTGCCCCTGACGCAGGCCTTCGAGCAGCTGCGTGTAGTCGGTGAAGTTCTCCCCCAGCCGGTCCCAGCCGCCGCTCGCGATGCGCTCCGCGATCTCGGGCCCGCGCTCCAGCGAGATCTCGCGGGCCGGAAGGACCACGAGCTCGCTGAGACTTGCCTGCGAGCGCTGCGTCACCGGATCGAAGGAGCGGATGGACTCGATGTCGTCACCGAACAGCTCGATGCGCGCGGGCTCGGTCGCCGACGCGGGATAGACGTCGATGATCCCGCCGCGCCGCGAGAACGTGCCCGGCTCGCTCACCTCGGGCACCGGGTCGTAGCCGAGCGAGAGCAGCCAGGCCGCCGTCTTCTGCCACGGGAGCGTCATCCCGAGGCCCAGGGCGCGACCGCGCTCCGCGAGCGTCTCGGCCGGCACGGTCCACTGCATCGCGGCGCGCAGTGACGTGACGACGGCGATCGGCTCGCCCTCGCGCAGCCGCCAGAGCGCAAGCAAGCGCTGGTGAACGGAGCTCGCGGACGGGGACCCGGCTTCGTACGGCATCGACTCGCGCTCGGGGAACGCGACCACGCGATCCTCGCCCAGCCAGCCCGCGATCTCCGCGCGCCAGCGCCGGGCGCGGTCCTCGCTCGGTGCGACGACGAGCACCGTGCGGCTCTGCGTCGCGACGAGCGCCGCCCACGCATACGCGCGCGCACCGGCGGACGCGTCCGCGACCGCGACCGTACCGCCCGACGCGACGCGGTCGGCGAGCGCGTGGAACGCGGGACTCTCTTCGGCACGCGCGAGCAGACCGGCGAGGCGCGCGACAGGCGGGGCGGCGCGTACGGCGTCAGCCATTGAACTGACTCATCGCCCGCTGCACGTCTCGCAGGGCGACCTCCGCGGCCTCCGCGGCGCGATCGAGCGTCGTCTCGGCGGTGGCCTTCTCGTCCTGATCGAACGGCGAGAGCACGTACTCAGCGAGATCCGGCACCTCGCGAAGGTGCGCGGGCGCGACACCCACGCGGATGCGCGGGAACCCCTCGCCGACCGCGTTCACTATCGAGCGCATGCCGTTGTGCGTTCCCGGCCCGCCGGACTGGCGGATGCGGAGCGTCCCGAGCGGGAGGTCGACCTCGTCGAACACGACGAGCATGTCCGCCGGGTCGAGGCGGTAGCGATCAAGGAGCTTCTTCACCGCGCGGCCGCTGTCGTTCATGAAGGTCTGCGGGCGCGCGATCGCGATCTTGATCCCGCCCAGGCTGCCCTCGGCGATACGCGAGTCGGCGGCCTTGATCCCGAACTCCGCGCGGGCGCGCTTGCCCAGCCGGTTCGCCACTGCGAAGCCGACGTTGTGGCGCGTGTTCGCGTAGCCGTCGCCCGGGTTGCCAAGCCCGACGACGAGCTTGTCCACGCGCGGGGCGCTACCACCGAAGAACTTGCGCACGTTCCTCCAAACGCCGAAATAGGGCCGCGGCATATGCCGCGGTCCTGGGCGATCGCGTCTTCTCTTGATACGCAGGATAGCGTCCCCTGACCGTTAGTTGACACTTACGTAAGCGTTGGCTTATTAATGACGCAGCACGGGGAGGTGCGTCGATGCTGAGCGACATGGTCCATGAGGTAGAGATCGCGGCCGAGCCCGCGACGATCTACCGAGCGATCACGACCCAAGAGGGTGAAGCGGGCTTTTGGGTGACGGACAACGCGATCCAGCCGAAGCTGGGGAGCGAAGCCCAGTTCCGATTCAAAGGGGCGCCGGTGCCGCTCCGGATGCGGGTCGATGCGCTCGAGCCGAACACGCGGGTGAAATGGACGTGTCTTGGGGAATTCCCGGGATGGAAGGACACGACGGTGACCTGGACGCTGCGGCCCGGGACCGATGCGGGGAAGACGAAGGTCGAGTTCCGGATGGGGAACCTCGCCGAGTACCCCGAGAAAGAGGTCGGCAACGTGAACTACACGTGGGGTCAGGTGGTCGCCCGTCTCAAGGGGTACGCCGAGACGGGGACGCCGCAGCCCTTGTTCCCGTGAGCAGCTGACCTGGACGCAGCGCTGCGCGCGATCGCCGAGCCGCACCGCCGGGAGATCATTCGCCTCGTGTGGAGCACCGAGCTACCGGCCGGCGAGATCGCCGACCGGTTCCGCGAGGTTTCACGGCCCGCGATCTCGCAGCATCTCCGCGTGCTACGGGACGCGGGACTCCTCAGCGAGCGCCGTGACGGGACGCGGCGCCTGTATCGTGCGCGGCGCGACCGGATCCAGCAGCTGCGCGCGTACCTCGACGGGTTCTGGTCCGATCGCTTAGGCGCGCTGAAGACGATCGCCGAGCGCGAGGCGAAGCGGAAGCGCTCGTGAACCGGTCATGACCGGGGGGCCGTTGCGCTACGAGGTCCGGATCGAGGCGCCGCTCGACATCGTGTGGCGCTGCTTCACCGATCCCGCGCGGTTGACCGAGTGGTGGCCGTCGCGCGCCACGATCGATCCGCGCGTGCGCGGACGGCTCCGGCTCGAATTCGATAAGCCGGATGCCGGTACCGATGTCGCGCTCGGCGAGTTCGTCGAGGTCTCAGCCCGGCGGATAGTCTTCACGTGGGGCTTTGAGGGAGACCCGGATCTGCCGCCTGGCGCCAGCCGCGTCGAGGTGACGCTCGAGCCCGTGGGCGCCGCGACGGTCGTCCGACTCGAGCATCACGGCCTGCCGGCCGCGCGACGCGCGCAGCACGAGCAGGGCTGGACGTTCTTCCTCGGGCGGCTGCGCGAGGCCGCCCCGCGGGAGCCGCGACCGGGCTAACGTTCCGGCGATGCGGTTCCCCGAGTTCTCGATGGAGCGGATGCAGTCGACCTGGGAGCACCGGGTCAAATACGACTTGTCCGAATCCGGGCTCGAGGCGCTCACCCTCGAGGACGCCGTGCGGGACCTCGACGCGCTGCGGACCGAGCGACTCGGCTACGCGAACGGGATGGGCCGCGACCAGACGCGTGCGCTCGTCGCGGCGTTCCACCCTGACGCGACGCGAGACAACGTGCTCATCACGACCGGAACCAGCGAGGCGAACTTCCTGGCGCTCGCGACGCTCGTCGAGCCCGGTGACGAGGTCGTCTTCGTCATGCCGAACTACATGCAGCTCTATGGCATCGCGCGCGGGCTCGGCGCGAAAGTCAAAGAGGTGTGGCTACGAGAGGAGTGGGGCTGGCGCCTCGATCTTGACGCGCTGCGCGCCGCGGTCACGAAGCGGACGAAGGTCGTCTGCATCTGCAACCCGAACAACCCGACCGGCCAGCTGCTCACGGCCGCAGAGGTGCTGGACGTCGCGACGATCGTCGAACGCCAAGGCAGCTGGCTCCTGGCCGACGAGGTCTACCGCGGCGCCGAACGGGTCGCGCCGGAGACCGCGACCTTCTACGGCCACCACGACCGGATCATCGTGACCGGCGGGCTCTCGAAGGTGTATGGCCTTCCCGGCCTGCGGATCGGCTGGATCGTCGCGCCGTCCGAGCGCATCGCGGCGGCGTGGGCGATGAAGGACTACACGACGATCGCGCCGGCCACGCTCTCCGAGCTCCTGGCCGAGATCGCGCTCGCGCGCCGCGAGCAGCTGCTGAAGCGCGCGCGCTACCTGTTGAACGAGCGCTGGCCGATCCTCGAGTCCTGGGCCGCGGCCCACGCGCAGGAGCTGCACTGGGTCGCGCCTGCCGCCGGCGCGATCTGCTTCTTCGGCTACAGCTTCCCCATCGACTCGGCCGAGTTCGTGGACCGCTTGATCACGGACTGGGGCACGATGGTCGTCCCAGGTGCCCACTTCAACGCCGAGCGACACCTGCGGATCGGCTTCGGGATGCCGACCCACACCCTTCGCGGCGGCCTCGAGGCGATCGATCGGGCCCTAGTGGCGCTCGCCGACTAACGCGGCCTGCTCCTTGCACGGTGGCAGGGCAAGCTCACGCACGGAGAAGAAGAAATGACTCTCACCCTGATCCTCGCCCTTGTCGCGCTCGCCTGCGGGATCCTGATGCTCGTGACCGGCCGGTGGTCGAAGTGGCCGCTTGCGGCGGTCGCGATCATCTGCCTCGCGCTCATCCAGAGCGGACTGCTAAGCCGAGTCCAGTGAGGCGACGGCCCGCGTAGCGTCGTTACTGCGAAGCAGCGGGCCGCAGGACCGCAGGTCCGAGTCCTACAATCCGCGACTGATGGCCCATACGTCGGTCCATCTGCTCGAGGCCGGGATCGTCACCGAGCAGCGCTTCGTCGGGGTGACCGAGGCACCGGCCGCCCTGGGACCCGCATTCGCGAAGCGGCTGCAGCCCGAGAAGCGCATCCGCGTCCCCTTCTATCCGCGTGACCGCTGGCTCACCGCCGCGCGCGAGGCCTGCATCCTCCTCTCAGACGCCGTCTGCACCTCCCTGAGCGCCGGGGCGCGTGTCGGGATCCTCGGCGGCGAATGCACGCTCGTCGCCGGCTCCATCTCCGGAGCGCTCCGGGTCGAGCCCGACCTGCGCCTTGTCTACTTCGACGCGCATGGCGACTTCAACACGATCGCGACGACGCCGTCGCACTTCGTCGGCGGCATGTGCCTCGCCCACGTGTGCGGCAAGCAGGTCGCGCCGCTCCTCTGGCCGGGCGTCAAGAAGATCGCGGAGGACCACGTGTATCTGGTCGGCGCCCGCGAGCTCGATCCGGGCGAGATCAGCAACCTCTCGCACTCGAAGGTCCATCGCATCGCATTCGGCCGCGAGGAGGTGGACGCGCCGTCGCTGCTGAACGCCGTGCGGAAGAAGCCGGTCTGGCTGCATGTCGATCTTGACGTCGTCGATCCGCGCGAGCTCGCGGCCGTCGCGCTCCCCGTCGCGGGCGGGCCGTCGCTCAAGGCGTTGAGCGAGCTCCTCGGGTCCGTCGCCCAGGTGGCCGACCTGCGCGGGATCGAGATCTGCGGGTACGACGCACGCAAAGACCCCGGAGCGCAGGTCCCGGGGGTCCTCGCGGAGGCCTTCGCAGGCGTATTCAGCTAGGCAGCGCGTTCGCCGAAGCCGCGCGCTGCTTCGTCACGGCGCGGACAAATGGACCCGGTGCGGCGTACGTCGCCAGCGCCCGGAACCATTGACGTACCGGGCTCCACGGACGCATCGGGCTCTACGGACGCATCGGGCTCCACCTGCCAGCGACCGTATCGCGCGCGCCGAGCGGGGTCAGTTCTGCGGCGGGTCCGCTCGCGTTCTGCCGGGGATCGCTCGCGTTGCCGTTGCGTGGCGGAGCTACTCGCCGCCGATCGTGTAGCGAAGCCTGACCTCGGCGAGCCACTCTTCGAGGGCGCGGGTCAGGGCATCCGTCGACCGTGCGAGCTTGGAGACCTTTCGGGTGCGCGGCGGCTCCGGCAGCGGACGCGCCACCGAGTGCTCGCCGGGTTGGATCGCGTGCACTGCCATCAGCTCACCTCCTTGGTCGCCATGCCTTGGCGGCTAACTATCTGCAGGACAGAGACCGACGTGGGTACGCGATCGGTGCCGATTCCGTGCCGGTTCCGTGCCTGCGCCGCGTACGAACTACGCGGCAGCCGCCTCGAGCTCGACCGTCGGCGCGATGACCACCGGTGCGGCCGGCGCTCTCAGCGGCAGGATCACCCAGGCGACGGCGAGCATTACGAAGGACCCGAATGCGACGATGTCCAGAGTTTCCACGTTGCGTTCCCCTTTTCCTTTTCCTAGTCGAGTTGGTACGCGATCTCGCCGTGCTGAGAGGCATCGAGCCCGAGCGTCTCCTCGGACTCCTTGACGCGCATCCCGATGGTCATGTCGATGACCTTGACGATCACCGTGGTGACGACCGCGGCATAGATCCACGTCGCGCCGACCGCGATGGCCTGCTTCAGCAGCTGCTCCGGGTTGCCGAAGAGCAGCCCGTTCGCGCCTGCCGCGTTGATGGCGACCGTCGCGAAGATGCCGGTCGCGATTGCGCCCCAGGTGCCGCCGATGCCGTGGACCGCCCACACATCGAGCGCGTCGTCGATCTTCAGCCTCGGCCGAAGCTGCATCGCGAGGTAGCAGAAGACGCCCGCGCCGAGCCCGATGAGGATCGAGCCGGAGACGTCCACGAAGCCAGAGGCCGGCGTGATGGCCACGAGCCCGGCGACCGCACCGGCCGCCATGCCGAGGACGCTCGGGCGGCCCTTGTGGAGCCAGGAGACCGTGATCCAGGTAAGACCGGCCATCGCCGTGGCCGTGTTCGTCACGACGAACGCGCTCGTCGCGAGCCCGTTCGACGCCAAGGCGCTGCCGGCGTTGAAGCCGAACCAGCCGAACCAGAGGAGCGAGGCGCCGAGGATCGTCATCGTCGCGTCGTGCGGCTCGCTCGTCTTCAGGCGGCGCCCGATGAGGACGGCGGCGACGAGGGCGGATACGCCGCTCGAGATGTGCACGACGGTGCCACCGGCGAAGTCGAGTGCGCCGAGCGTGTGCAGCCAGCCGCCGGTGCCCCAGACCCAGTGCGCGATCGGGTCGTACACGAGGGTCGCCCAGAGCAGCGAGAAGAGGACGTACGCCTTGAAGCTCACGCGCTCCGCGAACGAGCCGGTGATGAGCGCCGGCGTGATGACGGCGAACATCATCTGGAAGGCCATGAACGCCTGGTGCGGGACGGTCGCGGCGTAGTCAGGGTTCGGATCGAAACCGACACCCTTGAGCGCGACCCAGCCCAGCCCGCCGATGAGGCCGGCGCCGGTGTCCGGAGAGAACGCGAGCGAGTAGCCCCAGAGGACCCACTGCACCGAGATGAGGCAGAGGATGAAGAACGAGTGCGTGAGCGTCGACAGCACGTTCTTCTTCCCGACCAGGCCGCCATAGAAGAAGCCGAGCGCGGGGGTCATCAGCATGACGAGCGCGGTCGAAATGAGCAGCCAGGCGGTATCGCCGGTGTCGATCTTCATGGAGCGGACGCTATGCGGGGCGCCTGCCGCGGACAGTGGCGCGCCGGCGGCGGGTGGGTCGCGGAACGGTGCCTATCGTTGGCACCCGCCGCTACTCCGTCGAAACCGTCTGGTCGACGATCTCGCCGCCCGGACGGATCGCGAGGAAGGCCACGGTCGCGTCCTCCGCGAGCGCCCGCACCATCCGCGCGTCCGCCTCCTGACCCGAGCCGAGCAGCGCGCGACCGTAGCCGCCGAGCAGATCGCGCAGGGCCGGCAGCTCGGACTCGCGCGGGGCGCCGACGTGGACCTTCGCACCCTTCGCGAGGCGCGAGCGAATGCCATCGGCATCGATGCCGCGCGCGAGGTCCTGGCGGACGAACACCATGCCGCCGGACATCCCCGAGCAGATCCACTGGCCGGGGTCGCCAAGCACCACGGCGGTGCCGGCGGTCATGTACTCGAACGCGAACCCGCCCAGGTCGCCGCCAAGCACGACGTCGGCGCCGGAAAGGCGGATGCAGGCCCGCGCGTCGGCCACGCCCTGCACGAAGAAGCGACCGCGCTGCGCGCCGTAGGCGAAGCACTTCCCCACTCCGCCGTCGACGAACGTGCCTGCGGAGTTCGGCGCCTTGAGGATCGTGATCGTGCCGCCGAGCGCGGTCTTGGCCGCGCCGTCCTGCGCGCCTCCGCCGAGGTCGAGGTGCACGCCGTCGGTCAGATAGGCCCCGAACCCGTTGCCCGCGACCGAGCCAGTACGGATCGGCGTGCGCGGTGGCAGCGGCGCGCCGCCGCCGATCCGGGCGCGGGCGAGGGAGCCCGATCCTGCGGTGCCAAAGAAGCGATGCGCGCTCGAGAGCGGCTCGTCCGCGACCACGGCGATCGCGCCCGCGGGGACCAGCGCGCCCGCCCTGGCAATCTCGCCGGCCGGCTCGAGGAGCGCCGCGAGGTCGAGGCGGTCGTGCGCGCGGACCTGCTGGAGCAGATCGGTGCGGCCGACGAGATCGCGCACGCTCGAAAGACCGAGCGACGCGACGAGACGCGCGAGCTCCTCGCGCATCGCGCCGAAGAACCGCTCGAGCTGGGCGACGGCCCGCTCGAACTCCTGCGGCTCGAATCGCTTCAGCCCCCGCTCCGAGGCCTCCGCGGCGGTCTCGATCTGCGTCGCGATGCCGACGTGGCAGGTATCGAGCTGGCAGCCGCGGCAGATCGTGCAGCCGATGGCGACCATCGCGAGCGTGCCGAAGCCGACGCGGTCGGCGCCGAGGCAGAGCATCTTCACGACATCGAGCGCGCTCTTCATCCCGCCGTCGCACCAGAGCTCGACGCGATCGCGGAGGCCATTGCGCACGAGCGCGCGGTGCGCCTCGACGACCCCGATCTCCGCCGGGAGGCCCGCGCGGCGTAGCGCGTGCTGGCGGGCCGCACCGGTACCGCCATCGTAGCCCGAGACCGTGACGATGTCCGCGCCGGATTTCGCGATGCCGGTCGCGATGATCCCGATATCGGGCACCGCGGGTACTTTGACCGAGACCTTCGCGTCGGGATTGACCGTCTTCAGCTCGCGCACGACCTGCGCGAGATCCTCGATCGAGTAGATGTCGTGGTTGTTCGACGGGGAGATGAGGTCGACGCCGGGCTTCGCGTTGCGCGCGAGCGCGACCTTTACCGATACCTTGCGCGCCGGGAGATGACCCCCCTCGCCGGGCTTCGCTCCCTGGCCGATCTTGATCTCGAGGTACCGCGAGGAGTTCGCCAGCAGCGCCGAGACCCCGAAGCGGCCCGACGCGATCTGCTGGCCGCGCCACTTCGGGTACTTGCCGAGCAGGTCCGGTAGCTCGCCGCCCTCGCCGTTGATGCACAGGATGTCGAGACGCTTCGCCGCCTCGGCGTACGCGCGATACGCGGTCTCGCCCTGCGAGCCGAACGACATCGACGAGATGTAGAACGGCGCGCTGTGCTCGCCGGCCGTCGTCGACGCCTCGTCGGCCGCCGGACCCGCGGGCCGGACGTCGAGCACGTGCCGCAGCGAGACCGGATGCTCCGCCTCGATGGCCGCAAGCTTTTCGGCATACACGGCGTACGCGGTCTCGCCGCTCGCCACGCCGAGCGCGGCTTTCCAGAGCCGCGGGTAGATGCGGAATGCGGGCTCGAGCCGAGCCGGTGTGCGCTCGCGCAGCATCGTCGCGCGCTCGAAGCCGTCGCGCGCGAGCGCGTCCCAACCGGTGCCGCCAATCGCACTCGCCCCGAACGTGCGCACCCCGAGGAACGCTGCGACGTCCGGCGCGAGGCCGATCGCGGAGAACGCACGGCCGTAGCCGCGGACCTCGTGCATCCCGAGGGTCGAGCACACCTTCTCGATGCCCTTCCGCAGCGCCTCGACCAGGTTCGGCAGCGCGTCCGGGTCGCCGGTCGCGAGCGCATGCTCGAACAAGAGATAGGGGTTGACCGCATCGGCGCCGAGACCCAACCCGACGACGATGTCGTGGAGGTTGCGGAGGCTGCCCGCCGAGAGGAGCAGCGTGCACTCGCGACGCAGCGAGCCGTTGAGCGCAGGCTGGGCAATGAGCGCGCGGTGGACCGCCGCGATCACGAGAAGTGGGTCGATCCACGCCCGGCCCTCGGCGCGCACCCCGCGGTCACGCACGAGCAGGACGCGCGTGCCGGCGCGGACCGCACGCGTCGCGGCGCCGGCGAGACGGGTCAGCGCGACTCGCGGATCTTCCTCCCAGTCGCGGTCGGCCTCGAACACAGCGGCGCTCCGGCGGCCCTGCGCGCCGAGCTCCGCCACGAGATCCTCGACCAGCCAGGTGCCGGCCGCGCGCGCGAGCGGGCGGAGATCGTCGAGCGCGATCGCGCTCTCGGGCGCGTGCCCGCCGAGCAGCAGCGGCACGCGCAGCTCGATCCATGGCCGCGGCCTGCCGACGCCGTCGATCGACGGACGCGGACCGACGACGACGCGCGTGGAGAAGTGCTCGATCTCGCGCTCGCGGTCGATCGCCGGATTCGTGACGACGGCCACGGTCTCCTGCAGGTAATCGGCGAGGTTCGCGCGCTTCGTCGCGAGCGCGGCCAGCGGTCCGTCGTAGCCGAGCGAGCCGATGAGCTCGTTGGCGGTCTCCTCCATGAAGGTCGCCTGCTTCAGGTCCTCGGGCTCATAGCCGAGCGCGGCGAGCTGCTGCTCACGGCGGATCGCGAGGTCCTCGATCTCGTCCGGCATGACGCTGAGCTCCATTCGACGACGCGGCGGCTGGGCCGCCGGCGCGGGAGCCACAGCCGGCCCGCCGGTCTCGAGCCGGCGGCGGTCGTCTAGGGGCGCACAGCCACGCTTCGCCCGGAGCGCGACGAAGCGTGCGCGCAGTGCCGGCTCATCGAGGTAGCGCCAACCGCGAGCGGTGCGCTCGAGACCGGCGTGCTCGCCCGGCGCGAGCGGGCGCGGATCCGTGCTGTATCGCTCGAGCGGGATGAAGCCACGCTCGCTCGCGAAGACGTGCGCCTCGTCCGTCTGCAGATACCAGAGTGGGCGGAGACCCATCGCGTCGACGCCCACGAGGCAGAGGTCGCCCATCCGCGCGAGGAACGCCGCCGGTCCTTGCGCGAACGGACCGAACGCGGCGCGGGCGCGAGCGAACGCGTCTTGGGCCTGCGGATCCATCCGCCGGACCTCGTTCACGATCGGCGGGAAGAGCAGCTCCAGCGCTTCGACCGGATCGAGGCCGCGACCTAGCACGAGGCCGCGCAACGTTGCGTCCACATCCTGCGAGTCGCTCCCGTCGCGCGAGAGCGCGATGCCGAGCGATGCCACCTCGTCGCGCAGGCGCGTGATCGTGTTGATCTCGCCGTTGTGCGCGAAGGCGGCGAACGGCTGCACCCGCTCGAAGCTCGTCATCGTGTTCGTCGCGTAGCGGTTGTGGCCGAACGCCATCGATGTACGGAACCGTGGATCGGCGAGATCGGTGTAGTAGGCGCCGAGCTGCTGCGGGTGCCCGCGCAGCTTGTACACGACCGTGCTGCGCGACAGGCTCACGATCGTCGCAGGTGTCGCGCGCTCGACCTCGACGCCCACTCGATAGAGGAGGCGTCCCGCGTGTCGCGCGGGGCCGAGCACCTGGAGCGCGAGCTGCCAGAAACGCGGCTCTGTCGCCATCGCGCGCGGTCCGAGCGCCGCGCGGCGCGTCGTGCCGTGCCGCTCCAGCAGGATGCGGATGCGATGCCGCGCGAGGATGCGGCGGACCTCCGCCTCGATCAGCTCGTCGTCACGGGAGGGCACGAACAGGTGCGCCACCGCGAAGCGACGGTCGATGGCGAGCGACGGATCGAGCCGCGCCCCCGCGAACGCGTCGGCCCACAGCTCGCGCGGAATGTCGGTCAGGACGCCGGAGCCGTCGCCCTCGCCATCGATGGAGCCGGAGCGGTGGGCGAGGCATTCGAGGCCGCGGATCGTCTCGGCTAGGACCTCCCGGGTCGCAGCACCGTCCTTGCGGGCGACCGAGACCAGAGCGCAGGCGTCGCGTTCGTCCATGGATGAACGCTACGTAGTGGCCAGGTGACGGGACAGCGTGCGCCAGGTTGCCGTTGGGTGACGCAGGCCGTCACACTTCGCGAGGTGAAATGGCGCGTGGCCCTGGTGTGCAGTGTGGTGAACGGCGCAGCGGCGATCCTCCTCGCGACGGTCCTAGCGCCGGGTGTCTCGCTCGCGCCGGCGGCGTCGAACGCGACGTACGTCGCCGAGCACCTCAACCTCTGGCGCGTCGGGTGGGCGGTCTGGATCGCCGCGGCGCTCTCGCTCCTCGCGTTCTTCTGGTGGTGGGGCGCGCGCATCGGCTGGCCGGCGATCGCGCGGGTCGCGGTCGCCGTCGCGGGGGTGGGCGTCGTCGCGGACGTCGTCGCCGAGACCCAGCTGATCGCGTGGGCGCCCGGCCGCCCGTTCGACATCGGCGGCCCGCTGCGGCTGAGCGGGATCGTCGCGAATGGCCTGTACAGCGCCGCCGGCGCGCTGCTCACGCTCAGGACGAACGCCCTCCCCGGGTGGCTCAGGACCTGGTCATGGGCCATCTGGCTCCTCGGCATCGCTCTCGCGATCGCGGCGGCCATGTCGAGCGACGCGGCGAGCGAGGTCGTGACCGCCGTGCTGTTCGCCCTGTTCGTGCCGTGGCTCGTCGTGTTCGGGCGGCGGATCGCCTGAGGCGGGTCATCGTCCTCGGCGCGCGCGGCTTCTTCGGCGCGCACGCCGTGCGCCTGCTCCGGGCTGCCGCTGTTCCCGCAGTGGGGCTGACGCGCGCCGACGCCGACGCCAACGATCGCTCGTCGTTGCGATCTGCCCTCCATGAGAACGACGTGATCCTCGACGCCGTCGGCCCGTTCCAGACGCGATCGACGGCGCTCCTCGATGTCGCGCTCGAGCTCGGGGCGGACCTCGTCGATCTGTCCGACAGCCTGTCCTACGCGCGATCGATGCGCGCGCGGGAAGGTGAGATCGCGGCGCGCGGCATCGCCGTGCTGACCGGATGCAGCGCGATCTCGGCGGTCGTCGCGACGCTCGTCCGCGCGAGCACGGTCGGGCAGGTCCGGTGCGTCGACGCCTGGCTGGCACCGGCATCACGGGAGACGGCGAACGTCGCGACGGCGCGGGCGTTCCTGGGGTCCGTTACCGCGCCGGCCTGGAAGGCGTGCGACTTCGCGCCGGTGCGCGGCATGCACGTCGAGAGTGGCCTTGTGGTCCAGCTCCCCGCGATCTGGCCGGCCCTCGAGGAGGTTGCGTTCTGGGTCGATCCACATACCCGCGGTGCGGCAACGTTGCTGGCCCTCGCCTCGCGCTCGAGCCTGGTGCGGCGCGCGATGGACGCGGTGGTCCCCTTGGGGGTGCAGCTCGCGCGGCTCGCCGGCACCCGGGAGGGCACCTTCGCCGTCCGGATCGAGGGATCGGCGGGCGTCGCGCGCTGGGTCCTCCGCGCCCGGCGCGGCAGCTACCTCCTGGCGCTCGGACCCGCGACAATCGCGGCGCGCCGCCTGGCGTCGGGCGACCGCGGGACCCTTGGTCTCGTGCCGGCCGACGAGCACGTCTCCGCTGACGCGCTCTTCGCGTACCTCGAGGCGCACCGAATCGCGGTCGAGCGGATCTAGCCGAGCTTGTAGCCGACGCCGCGCACGTTCGCCGGCACGGGCGCGCCGGCGGCCTCGAGCTTGGAGCGCAGCCGCGCGAGGTGGGCCTTCAGCCACTCGGGATCGGGATCGCGCTCCTCCGGCCACCCCGCGCGGAGCAGCGCCTTGCGATCGACGAGTTCGCCGGGGCGCGCGGCGAGGGCCGCGAGCAGCCGGAACTCGGTCGGGGTGAGCGGTAGCTCGTCCCGACCCATCCGCGCGCTATGGGTGCGCGTGTCGATGCGCAGGCCATCGATGTCCGCCGCCGTGGCCGGCCCGGCGCTGCGCGGTGCGCGGCGAAGGAGCGCCCGCACGCGGGCGAGGAGCTCCTTGCGGCCGAACGGCTTTTCCAGATAGTCATCGGCGCCCAGGTCGAGGAGCTTCACGCGCTCGTCCTCACCCTTCTCGCCGGTGAGCATGAGGATCGGCGTCTGGGAGCCCGCGCGGATGCGCTTGCAGACCTCTTCCCCGCTCATCTTCGGGAGACCCCGATCGAGGATCACGAGGTCGGGCAGCTCCTCCGCATGACGGCGGACGGCGCTCTCGCCGTCGTACGCGGTGATGAGGTCGTAGCCCTCCGAGCCCAGCAGCGAGGCGACCATGCCGACCATCGCGCGGTCGTCGTCGACGATGAGGACGCTCGTCATCGGTCGTCGCTCCTGGCGAGCGGCACGCTGAACGCGAACACACTGCCTCGCTCGCCCTTCGGACGATCCTCGAACCAGATCGACCCGCCCTGGGCTTCCACCACGCGTCGGGATGAGAAGAGACCGATGCCCGTGCCGGAGATCTCGTCCGAATGCAGCCGGACGAACGGCTCGAAGATGCGATTGCGGTCCTCAGGCGGCACGCCCGGCCCTTCGTCGGCGACGCGCACGATCGCGCGGTCCTTCTCCCTTGTCACCGACACGATGATGCGGGTAGCGGCCGGGGCGTACTTGGTGGCGTTGTGGACCAGGCCGCCCACGACCTCGGCGGTGCGACGCTTGTCGCCCCGCGCCCAGAGGGGCGCGCCCGCTCGCGGCCCGGTCAGCGTGTGCTTGCGGCCCATCGGGCCGAGCTCGCGGACGACGCTCACGAGGCCGGCGCGCAGGTCGAACCGCGTGCGGCGGACCACGATGACCGGGCGGTCGTCCTTGACCGACGCGAGGATGCGGTCGACGAGGTGGTCGAGCCGCTCGACCTGCGCGGACGCCTCCGCGAGCGGCAGCCGGTGGCCGTTCTTGCTCTTCCGGGCCTCCTCAGCGAACAGGTCGAGGTAGCCGCGCACGACGGATAGCGGCGTCCGCAGATCGTGCGTGACGACGGCAACGAAGTCCGAGAGCGCGCGATCGAGCTCGCGCAGGCTCTCGGACGTCCTGCGCTCGAGCGCGTAGAGCGAGGCCTTATCGATGGCGAGTGCCGCCTGATTCGCGAGCGCGCCGACGAACGCGACCTCCGCCTCCACGAACTCGGTCTGCCCAGGCACGTGGAGCGCGACCGCGCCGACGAGCCGGTCGCCCGCGATGAGCGGCAGCGCGAGGCCGTCGGCGGCGACGACCGGGCGGGTCTCGGCGAGCGCCGTCCGCGCGGCCGCGAGCGCGGACCGCGGGAGCGAGCCCGAGCTCGCGCGGAGGACCGCCTCACCGCTCTCGTGGCGCAGGAGAATGCCGCCCGACGATCCGGGATAGACACGCACGAGCCGGTCGACGACGAGCGCGAGGACCTCGTCGAGCTCCAGCGTGGACGTCAGGACATTGGAGACCTCGAAGAGCGCCGAGACCTCGCGGAGCTTGCGCTCCGCGTCGCGCTGCAGCCGGCTCTTCTCGATGATCCCGGCGACCTGGTTGGCGATGGTCTGCAGGAAGTCGATCTCGCCGCGCTCGAACTCCCGCAGCTCGACGGTCTGGACGTTCATCACGCCGATGACCTCGTCCCGGATGACGAGGGGCACCGAGAGCATCGACGTGAAACGCTCCTGGTCGACGGCGCGGACCCACTTGAACCGCGGCTCGTTCCGCACGTCGCGCACCGCGAGCGGCACGCGAGCATTTGCGACCCAGCCGGTGATGCCCTCGCCGATGCGGAGCGTCGCCTTCCCGATCCACCGGCGATCGAGACCATTTGTCGCGGCCAGACGCAGCACGCCGTCCCGCCGTTCCACGAGGTAGAGGGACGAGACCTCGGCACGCATCGCATCGGTCGTGCGGTCGATGACGATGCGCAGCATCTCGTCCCAATCGCGTGTCGATGAGGCGAGCTGCGCGATCTCACGAAGGAACGACAGCTCCGTGAGTTTCCGTTGGGTATCGGTGTCCACAGGTGCCGTCATCGCTGAATGATAGAAATACACTCGCTCCGATGGGCGTGGTCCTTCGCACTGAGCGTTTGACGAAGCGATTCGAGCGTCTCACCGCGGTGCAGGACCTCGACCTCGAGGTGCACGAGGGTGAGGTCTTCGGATTCCTCGGGCCGAACGGCGCGGGGAAAACCACGACGCTGCGCCTGCTGTGCGCGCTCATTGCCCCCACGAGCGGCAGCGCGGAGGTCGCCGGATTCCGGCTCGGCGCCCAGGACGAGCAGATCCGCGCCTCGGTCGGCATCCTCACCGAGCAGCCCGGCCTGTATGAACGGCAGTCCGCGGAGGACAACCTCCTGTTCTTCGCCGCGCTGTTCGGCCTCAGCCCGACGGTGGCGCGCGAGCAGACCGAGCGCTACCTGCGGCTCATGGGACTCTGGGATCGCCGCACCGAGGCCGTCGCCACGTTCTCGCGCGGCATGAAGCAGAAGATGGCCATCGCGCGAGCAGCCATCCACGAGCCGCGGATCATCTTCCTTGACGAGCCGACGACGGGTCTCGACCCGGACGCCGCGCGAACGGTGCGCGAGTTCATCGCCCAGATCCGCGGTGAGGGCCGGACCGTGTTCCTGTGCACGCACAACCTCGACGAGGCCGACCGGCTCTGCGATCGCATCGCGTTCTTCCGCCGCAGCGTCATCCGCATCGATACGCCGGCGCATCTGCGCGCCGAGCTGTATGGCCACGCGACGGAGTTCCGGATCCTCCCCTCGCCCCGGCACGAGCACCTCGTGACGGTCCAGCGCGTCGAGGGTGTGACCGGCGCGCAGCTCGAGAACGGCTCGATCGTCGTCTCGAGCGGCGATCCGTTGGGAGTCAATCCGCGAGTGATCCGCGCGCTGGTCGGCGCGGGAGCGGAGGTCGCCTACGTGACCGAGCGCAAGGCATCGCTCGAGGACGTGTACCTGCGGATCGTGGAGGGCACGTGAGCACGCTGGCAACGACCGCGGGCCGCGGAACGATCGTGCGGGCGGTCTGCGTCCGCGAGTGGCGCGAATCGCTCGGCAACCGGCTCCTGGTCGGCATGACGATCTTCCCGCCGCTCGTGATCCTGGCCGCCGGCATCGCCGCCGTGGCGACGGCCGCGATCGTGCCCCCGAGCGAGAAGGACGTCGCCGCGCTGTACGCGGCGTCGCCGGCGGTGGTCGGCCTCGACCCGAAGGAGGCGGTGCAGGGGCTCATCGCGACGTACTTCCTCATCCTGTTCATGCTGATC
>DASYVN010000185.1:0-11243 GCA_035937095.1 Candidatus Limnocylindria bacterium | reverse complement strand
CCAGCTCACCGTGCCGTTCGTCGAGATCGGCGAGGAGGACATGGGCGCCGTGACCAGCGAGATCGACCGCGATCGCACGCCCGATCCCGCTCGCGGCCCCGGTGACGAGCGCGGCCTTGCCTGCAAGATCCGGGACGGCGTTCACCTGGTCCGTAACGATACGGCGCCCCCTGAGATCCACGAGGCGGACGTGGGCACGGTCACAGCCAGATCCGGTCAAAGAGCGGGTCGCACACGCCCTGGCTGCACGTACGATGCGGCTCACGTGTACGCCGTGGAGACCCACGCACTGCACAAGGACTTCGCCGGCTTCCTAGCGGTGAACGGCGTGGACCTACGTCTCGAGGAAGGACAGGTGCACGCCCTCGTCGGACCGAATGGCGCAGGCAAGACGAGCCTCTTCAACCTGCTCACCGGCTTCCTCGCACCGACGAGTGGCCGGATCATCCTCTTCGGCACTGACGTCACCGGGCTGCGTCCCCACCAGATCGCGACGCGCGGTGTCGCCCGCTCCTTCCAGATCACGAGCCTCTTCGAGGAGCTCGGTGCCGTCGAGCACCTCGCGCTCGCGCTCCAGTCGCGCACCAGCCTGGGCTTTGGCTTCTGGCGCGACGAGGCGGCGCTGCGGCGCTTCGATCCGCGAGCGCGCGAGCTCCTCGCGGAGGTCGGGCTCGCCGGCGTCGCCGAGCAGCCGGTGCGCCACCTCCCGTACGGTCAGAAACGCGCGCTCGAGCTGGCGTTGGCGCTCGCGCTCGAGCCGAAGCTCCTCCTGCTCGACGAACCGACCGCGGGGATGAGCGCAGAAGACGTCCAGCGGACGATCGAGCTCATCGCACGCCTCCGCGCTGGTCGCACCGTGGTGCTCGTCGAGCACAACATGGGAGTCGTCGGTCAGCTCGCCGACAACGTGATCGTGCTGCAGCAGGGCAGGGTCATCGCCGAAGGGCCGTACCGCACCGTCCGGGCGGATCCCGCCGTCGTCGTCGCGTACCTGGGAGCCGCGGATGCTTGAAGTCGCCGGTCTGGACGCGTGGTACGGCGAAGCGCAGGCCCTGCGCGATGTGAACCTGCGCGCCGGGCCCGGCGAGGTGGTCACGCTCGTGGGCCGCAACGGCGCGGGTAAGACGACAGCGCTGCGCTGCGTGATGGGTCTGCACCGCGCGATGCGCGGCAGCGTGCGGCTCGGCGACACCGACCTCGCGGCGCTCGGTCCGGTGCGCCGTGCCCGCGCCGGTATTGGTTACGTCCCCGATGACCGGGGGATCTACGCGACGCTCACGGTGCAGGAGCACCTGATCCTGCCAGCCAAGGCCGCCGACTCTGCCTGGGATCTCGATCGCGTGTACGCCGCATTCCCCGCGCTCCGCGACCGGCGCGGCCAGTCCGCGAGCAAGCTCTCAGGCGGCGAGCAGCAGATGCTCGCCATCGCTCGGGTACTGCGCATGGGCGCGCGGCTCTTGCTTCTCGACGAGCCCACCGAAGGCCTGGCGCCGATCTTGGTCCAGCAGATCGCGGCGATATTGCGCGACGCGAAAGCCGAAGGCCGGGCTGTCCTGTTGGTCGAACAGAATCTGCGCTTTGCGACGGCAGTCGCCGACCGCCACTATCTCCTCAGCCACGGCACGATCGTCGCCACCCTGGGGAACGACGAAGTGCGGACCCGGGAGTCCGAGCTCTTACAGCATCTTGGCATCTAGCGAATCGTGTAGGAGGAATCACATGCGCATCCCACGCTGGATCGCGCTCCCACTGACCGGCCTGATCGTCGCGACCGCCTGCGGCGGCGCGACGACCGGCGGCACCGCGCCCACCGCGGTGAAGCTCACCGACGGCAAGGTCGTGATCGGCGTGATCAACGATCAGTCGGGCGTCTATGCGGATCTGTCCGGCAAGAATGCCGTCGAGGCCGTGAACATGGCGATCGCCGACTTCAAAGCGAAGTACGGCGACAACGCCCTCGGCGGTCCGATCGAGGTCATCTCCGCCGACCACAAGAATGATCCGGCCCTGGCGAGCGCGAAGGCCACGGAGTTCTATGAGCGCAGCAACGCCGACATCATCCTCGACGTCCCGACGTCGTCGGGCGCGCTCGCGATCGCGAAGGTCGCCGGGGACGAGAAGAAGTTGTACATCAACATCACCGCCGCTTCGACGGACCTCACCGGTCCGCAGTGCAACAAGTACACCTTCCACTACGCCTACGACACGTACATGCTCGCCCAAGGAACGGCCGCCGCCGTTGTCGCGAGCGGCGGGAAGCAGTGGTACATCATCTATCCGAACTACGCCTTCGGTCAGGACATGACGAAGTCGTTCACCGCTGCGGTCACCGCGAGCGGAGGCACGGTCGTCGGATCCGACGGCTCGCCGTTCCCGAACCAGACCGGTGATTTCTCCAGCCTGCTGCTGAAGGCCGGCCAGCTGAAGCCGCAGATCCTCGGGGTCATGCAGGCGGGCGGCGACCTCGTGAACGTCGTGAAGCAGTACAACGAATTCAAGCTCAAGGATCAGGGCGTGAAGCTCGCGGTCGGCCTCATGTTCGACACCGACATCACCGCGCTCGGCCTGGACGCCCTGGCCGGTGTCGTGTACACGACACCGTGGCTGTGGAGCGAGGACGACGCGTCGAAGGCGTTCGCCGACAAGTTCCTCGCTCGTACCAAGATCCGTCCCACGTTCGCCCACGCAGGCAACTACTCGGCGACGACGCAATACCTCGAGGCGATCCGCCGAGCGGGCTCGGATGACGCCGACGCCGTCGTGAAGGCGCTCGAGGGTTACAAGTTCAACGACTTCTTCATTCACAACGGGCAGATCCGCGCCGAGGACCACTGGGTCATGCACGACGCCTTCCTCGCCCAGGTGAAGTCGAAGGCGGAGTCGAAGGAGGCCTTCGACTACTCGAAGATCCTGAACACGATCCCGGCCGAAAAAGCCTCGCGGCCGCTCGCCGAGACCGGCTGCAAGATGCCCAAGTAGCAAGAGGATGACGCGGCGCGCCCGGCTGCGGGGCGCGCCGCGCCGACCGATGGACTACCTCGCGGTCCAGCTCTTCAACGGCCTCGTGAACGGGAGCTTCTACGCGCTCCTATCGCTCGGCCTCGCGATCATCTTCGGGATGATGCGCATCGTAAACTTCGCGCACGGCGCCTTCTACATGCTCGGCGCGTTCATCGCGTACGTGCTGCTCCAGCAAGCGGGCATCGGTTTCTGGCCATCGCTCGTCATCGCCCCACTCGTCATCGCGGTGGCCGGGATGCTCCTCGAGCGCGTTCTGCTCCGGCGCTTGGTGGGCCTCGATCCGCTGTACGGCTTCCTCTTCACCTTCGGGCTGACGCTCTTGATCCAGGATGCGATGCGGCTGCGGTTCGGGCTGCAGGGCCAGCCGTACGCGATGCCCGTCGAGCTTGCCGGCACGGTCATGTTCGGGGCCGTGACGTATCCCGTGTATCGCCTCTTCGTGGTCGCGTTCTGCCTCGTCGCCTCGGTCGCGGTGTGGTTCATCATCGAGCGGACGCGTCTCGGCATGGTGGTACGCGCCGCGACGGAGCGCGCCGATCTGACCCGCGCGCTCGGCGTCGATGTCGATCGCTGGATCACGCCGATGTTCGGCTTCGGCCTCGGCCTTGCGGCGCTCGCCGGCGTTCTCGCCGCGCCGATGCGGAACGTGTCGCCGCTCATGGGCTCCGAGCTCATCATCCTGACGTTCGCCGTCGTCGTGATCGGAGGCATGGGCTCGATCGCAGGCGCGATCGTCGCTGGCTTCCTCGTCGGCGTGCTGTCGAGCGTGGGCGCGATCTTCGATCCGGCCGTCGAAGGCATCGTCGCGTTCGCCCTGATGGCGGTACTGCTGCTGGTGCGGCCGAGCGGCCTGTTCGGGTCGCTCGAGACGCGGTGAAACCCCGGGTCCGTACGCTCGCCGTTGTCGCGGTCGCGATCGGCATGGCTCTGGCGCTGCCGCGGGTCATCTACCCGGTCCTCGCGCTCGAGATCCTGGCGTGGGGCCTGTTCGCGATGGCGATCGATCTCCTCCTTGGGTTCGGGGGCCTGCTCTCGTTCGGCCACGCGGCCTACTGGGGCGTCGCCGGCTACGTCGCGGGGATGGTCGCGCGCGACCTGGGAGCGCCCTATCCCGTGGCGGCCCTCGCGGGGCTCGTCGCCGCGGCCGCGCTGGCCGTGCCGCTCGGCTACCTCTCGCTCCGCCGCACCGGCATCTACTTCGCGATGGTCACGCTCGCGTTCGCGCAGATGCTCTATTACGTCGCGAACGAGCTGCGGCCGATCACGGGCGGCGAGAACGGGCTTCAGGGCGTCTCGCGCACGTTCCCCGGACTCTCACTTGGCCCGTCGCTCTCCTTCTATTACGCGGCGCTGCCGCTCCTGCTCCTCGGCTATCTCGCCGCGTACCGGATCGTCCACTCGCCATTCGGGCACGTGCTCGTGTCGATCCGCGACAACGAGGCGCGCGCGCAGGCGCTCGGCTACGACACCGCGCGCTACAAGCTGATCGCGTTCGTACTGTCGGCCGGGCTCGCGGGACTCGCCGGCTCCGTGTACACCCTGGGCGAGCACCTCGCCTCGCTCGAGATGCTGCACTGGACCACCTCAGGCCAGGTGGTCCTCATGACCGTCCTCGGCGGGCTCGGGACGCTCTGGGGCGGCGTACTCGGTGCCGGCATTTTCATGCTGCTCCGCGACTTCCTCTCGACGTCCGACCTCTTCCGCGACGCGCCCGGTGTCGTGACCGGCACGGTCTTTATCCTGATCGTGCTCGGGCTGCGCCGAGGCCTCTGGCCGACGGTCGCGGACGTTGTTCGCCGTGCGTCGCGGCACTCAGCGGACGCCCAGCAGGGCACCGGTTAGCGCTTCTCGCCTCGCATCGTGACCCCGCCGAGCTTGAACGCCTTCCGCACCATCCGCTTCACCGCCGGGCTCTCCGCGTCCTCGCGCCCACGCAACGTGATGTACCGCAGCTCCTTGCCGGCGCCCTCGAGCAGCCCGCTCCCGTCGTCGAGCTCGCGGCCGCGGTAGAAGAACAGGGACGTGTACGTCGGGAACGTGCCGATCCCGACCACATTCGCGTCGTCAACCGCGTAACGACACACCTTGGACATGCTGCGTGAAGTACGCGATCGCATCGGCGAGCTCCGGTAGGCGATCTCCTTCGCCTGCGGCGCGGCCGACTTCACCGTTCGGCGGGCCGCCTGCACCGTCGGGCGCACGGCCGGCGGGATCCTCCTGAGGTGTTCGGAGACCGGGATCTCAGCGGGTGTCGGCATCGGCGGGAACTCTACGACGCCACGGCCGCGAGAATGTCGCGGTGCAGCAATTCACCGCGGCCGAGCTGCGGACGCTCCGCTCGCTCAAGACCCCGTACGGGATCCAGCGGTTCCTCGACGAACTGCCGTATCACCTGGCGACGACGGCGTGGTCGCCGCGCCGCGTCTTGAAGGAGCGCACGGCGCACTGCCTCGAGGGCGCGATCTTCGCGGCCGCGGCGCTGCGCGCGATCGGCCGCCCGCCGCTCATCGTCGATCTCGAAGCTGACGGCGACACCGATCACGTCCTCGCCGTGTTCAAGGAGCGCGGCCACTGGGGCGCCGTCGCGATGTCGAACTACACGGGCTGCCGTTACCGGGAGCCGGTCCACCGAACGCTGCGCGAGCTCGCGATCAGCTACTTCGACGTGTACTTCAATCTCCGCGGCGACCGCTCGTTGCGTAACTACTCGCGGCCCGTCGATCTCAGCCGATTCGACGATCGGGACTGGATGACCACGGACAAGGACGTGTGGTTCATCCCCGAGTACCTGCTCGAGATCTCCCACACGCGGCTGGTCACGCCGGCGATGGCGAAACAGCTGCACCGCGTCGGCGAGCGGTCGCTGGCCGCCGGCCTCGTCGGCCACCGCTGGAAGTGACCGGCGTGAGGCCGCAGACGCTCAGTGGTCGAGCCCGCCGATCGCGAGCAGCAGCCCGTCCTTCTTGATCGCCGGGCTGGTCACGATGAACAGGAGGATGCCGCTCGTCTGAGCGTGCATCGTCGCGAGCGGCTCGCCCACCAGATCGACCATCTCGCCCGCCACATCACCCTTCTTCACCATCTGGCCGACGGCGACGCGCGGATGGAAGATGCCCTCGACCGGCGATCGCAGCCAGTCGAAGCTGTTCACGACTGTCGGCGGCTTCACCAGATCGGGCAGGCCGGCCAGCGCGCCGATCGATCGCAGGATGTTCGTGACGCCCTTGACGTGGCGTGCGACGTCGGCCTCGATGAGCAGTCCGCGGCCGCCGGACTCGGCGACCAGCGACGCGACCCCGTTGAGGCACGCGACGGCGTAGAGCGACCCGGGGCGCTCCCCGGTCGGCGCGCTCTTCACCGCCCACTTCGCGCCGTACGCGTTGGCCATCCGGGTGATCCGCGCGTCCAGCGCCGCGTCCCCGGTCTGCCGGTAGATGACGAACGGGATGAGGTCTTCGATGAGGTCGCCGGCGTGCAGATCGACCGCGTTGTCGCACGTGGTCACGATCTCCGTGAGCAGGCGGTGGGCGAAACGCTCACCCCACGTCCCATCGGAACGGCCGGGGAACAGCCGATTGAGGTTGTCGTTGTCCTCGGGGTTCACGTAGATGCTCCGCTCGTAGAAGCCTGGGCGGTTCAGGAGCGGGATCACAAGAACGGTGCCACGCACCTGCTTCGGATCGAGTGTGCGGCCGATACGGATCGCGGCCTCGATCCCCGTGTACTCGGCGGCGTGGATCCCCGCGGTGATGAGCACCGTCGGGCCATCGGATGCGCCGCGGATCGCGATGAACGGCCAGCGGTATTTCTCGAGACCCGCGTCGCCGCCGAACGTGAACTCGCCGGTGGTGCGCGCGCCCGCCTTGGGAAGGGCGATGGGACCGATGGCCTGACCGGGCACGCCGACACGCTAGCGCGAGCCGGTCCCTAGGGCGCGCACCTCGTGTAGTCGCCGGTCGAATACCCGCTCGTGAACCACTGCTGCCGCTGGGCGGCCGAGCCGTGCGTCCACGCCTCGGGCGCGACGCGCCCGGAGCTCGAGCGCTGGATCCGGTCGTCACCCACCGCCGCCGCGGCGTCGAGCGCGCTCGCGATATCGGCGTCGGTGGGCGCCTGAAGGTAGGCGGTCTCCGCGGCGTGCTTGGTCCAGACGCCGGAGAAGCAGTCGGCCTGGAGCTCCTGCTTCACCGAGATGCTTTGTGGTCCGGTGCGCTGATCGTTGCTAAGGATGCCCAGGACGTCCTGGACGTGATGCCCGTACTCGTGGGCGACGACGTACGCCTCGGCGAACGGGCCGCCCTTCGCGCCAAAGCGGGTCTGCAGCTCGGTGAAGAACGCAAGATCGAGATAGACCTTGCCGTCGACCGGGCAATAGAACGGGCCCATCTGCGCGGACGCCGTCCCGCACCCAGCCTGGGTGACGTCGGTGTAGAGGACCGTCGGCGCGAGGGTGTATTTCTTACCGCGTCGGGCGAGCTCATCCGTCCAGAACTGCTGGACGCTGTCGACGAAGCCCACGATCCGGCAGTCCTCGCGCTTGTTCGCGTCCGCGCCGGTCTTGCAATCGGCGACCGTCTGCGCGCTCGGGTCGGTGGTAGTCGTGTCAGTGGGGATCGAGGTGAGGATCGCCGTCGGGTCGACGCCGAGCAGCAGCGAAACGACGAGGATGACAAGCCCGAGACCGCCGCCGATCGCGAGCCCGCCACCACCCATCCGCCGGCCGCGGACGTCCTCGACCTGCGAGGGATCCAGCTTGGCGTTGTCGTTGAAGCTCACCCCCGGACCACACGCAAGTCCGGGGCCAGCGCGGTGAGGTAGCGTCGAAGGCGAAGGAGGCGGCCAATGACGAGCGCGATCCATACCGACAAGCTCACCAAGGACTATGGGGCCGGTCGCGGGATCTTCGATCTCGATCTCGACATCAACGAGGGCGAGGTCTTCGGGTTCCTCGGGCCGAACGGCGCGGGCAAGACGACGACGATCAAGCTGCTCATGGGCCTGAGCCATGCGACGCGCGGCGCGGCCACCGTCTTCGGGCTCGACGCCGACCGCGACGCGGTCGCGGTGAAGCACCGCGTCGGGTACGTGCCCGGCGAGCTGCCGCAGTTCGGCGGCTGGCGCGGATCGGAGATCGTCGCGTACATCGCGGGCTTGCGCCGGGACATCGACGACGCGGAGGTCGAGGCGATCGCGAAGCGGCTCGACCTCGATCTCGGACGCAAGTACCGCGAGTACTCGCATGGCAACAAACAGAAGCTCGCGCTGCTCCTGGCCTTCACGCCGAAGCCGGCCCTGCTCATCCTGGACGAGCCGACGAGCGGGCTCGACCCGCTCCACCAGCAGGAGTTCTACGGCCTGGTCCGCGACGCGCGGGCGCGTGGCGCGACGATCTTCATGTCGTCGCACGTGCTCTCGGAAGTCGAGCACATCTGCGATCGCGTCGGGATCGTCCGTGAGGGTCATCTCGCGACCGTCGGCTCGCTCGACGAGCTCACCGGGATCCGGGCTCATCACGTGCGCATCGAATTCGCGGATGCCGTGCCCGTGGAGCGCCTGCGGGGCGTGGGCGGCTTCGAGGGGCTCGCGATCGACGGGCGGCAGGTGACCGGGCTGTACCGCGGGAGCTTTGACGAGCTGCTCGGCGCCATCGCGGGATCTCCCGTCGCGACGCTCGAGAGCCGCGAGCCGACGCTCGAGGAGGTCTTCCTCAGCTATTACTCGGGCGCGAAGCAGTGACCCTCTTCCGGCTCGCGCTGCGCTCGCACCGAACGGGGGCCATCGCGACCGCGTGGATCGGCGGCCTCACCGGGCTCCTCAACACCATCGCCTACGTCCAGGTCGCCGGAGCGACGCACGCAGAGCGTGTCGCGTTCGCACGCTCGATGGAGATCCTCGGCCAGCAGCTCTCGTATCTCCTCCCCCGCCCGGTGCAGCTCGACACCATCGGCGGCTACATCACCTGGCGCGCCCTCAGCGTGATCGCGATCATGTACGCCGTCTGGGCGCTGCTGGCGGCGACCGGAGCCGGCCGCGGCGACGAGGAGAGAGGCCTCACCGAAACGTGGCTGGCCGCCGGCGTGTCGCGCGCGCGCTGGCTTGGGACGCGCGCCGCCGCCTTCGTCGTCACAGCGGCGGTCTCGCTCGTGGTCACGCTCGCCGCGACGGCACTCGGCGCCGCGATCGCGAATGATCGACTGCCACTCCAGGCGCTCGCGGCGGAGCTCTTCCCGCTCTTCGCCCTCACCATCTGGGTCTTCGGAGGCGGGCTCTTCGTCGCGCAGCTCGTGACGACGCGCCGCGTCGCATCGGTGACCGGCGGCATCGTCATCGTGGCGCTCTTCACGCTGAACTCGGCGCTCCGCGCGGGCGCCGACCTGGGCGCCCTGAAGTGGCTCTCTCCTTTCTATCTGTTCGACCGCAGCGCGCCCCTCCTGGCGGACGGCTCGGTCGACGTCCCGGCGACCGTCGCGAACCTCGCCGTGGCCGCAGCGCTCGTCGCGCTCTCGATCTGGTCATTCGCCCGCCGCGACGTCGGTGGGACGCTCGTTCGGGGCCGCGCGGCGTCCGGCCGCCCCTCGTGGCGGCCGTCGGGGGACCCGTTCCTCCGCGCCCCGGTGCTCGCGGGGGTCGACCAGCAGCGCGGCTGGATCCTCGGCTGGGCGATCGCGATGGCGATCCTCGGCTACTTCCTGTCGTCCCTCGCGCGCACGATCGTCGATGGGTTCAAGGACATCCCCGCGATGCAGATCTATCTCCAGCGCGCCGGCATCGGCGGATACGCCGACGTCGTGGGGGTGATCTGGTTCTCGACGGCGCTGCTGATCATCGCGATCTTCACCGTCGCGCAGGTGAACGCGTGGGCCGCCGACGACGCCGAGGGCCGGCTCGAGGTCGTGCTCGCGGCAGGCGCGTCGCGCACGCGCATCGTGCTCGAGCGCATCGCGGTGCTGCTGGTGGCCGCGGGCATCGTCGCGGCGGTCAGCAGCGCCGGCGTGTACATCGCGTCGAGGTCCTTCGATATCGCCGTGCCAGGTGATCGGCTCGCCATCGCGACGGTGCTGGTGCTGCCGGTCGTGTTCGCGCTCGGGTCGGTCGGTCACGCGCTCGTGGGCTGGCGTCCGCGCGTCGCGGTCGTGCTCGTCGCCGCAGTCGCGGTGATCTCGTACTTCACGCAGGAGTTCGGGCCGCTGTTCGATTGGCCGGACTGGGTGCGCCGGACGTCGTTCTTCGTCCTGTACGGGACGCCGATGACGACGGTCGACTGGGGCGGCGCCGCCACCCTGATGGCGATCGGCATCGCCGGGACCGGGCTGGCGCTCGCTTCGATGCGACGGCGCGACGTCGGGAGCTAGTCCCATAACTCCTTGTCAAGCGATGGGTGGCTCCGGGGTGAAGTCGTGGTCGCCGCGCCAGATCCCCCAGACGATCGCGAGCGACTTCTTCATGCAGTGGCCGAGGGCGTTCATCTTGGTCTTTCCCTGGGCCCGCTTGCGGGCGTAGTGGGCCCTGATCGTGGGGTTGTGCTTGAGCCCGACGACGCTCATCCGATAGAGCGCTGCGCGGACGTACGCATTGCCGGTCTTGGCCATCCGCCAGCTCGTCTCGGGGCCACCCTTCTGGCCTGAGCTCTTCTCGGCCGGGTGGACTCCGGCGTACGCCACGAGCTGATCGAAGTCAGTGAACCGGCGGATGTCGCCGATCTCGGCGATGAGCGTGGCGGCGATCGCTGGACCGACCCCGGGGATCGTCTGGAGCCGCCGGGCGAGCTCGCCATCCAGCAGCCCCGCGACCTGGGCCTCGGCCTGGGCGATCTGCTGCTCGAGGAGGTCGTGCTGGGCGATGAGCAGCTCCATCTCGAACCCGATCTGCGGTGCCAGCTCCGGTGGGGCCATCGTGTCCTTGGCGAGGGCCTGGATCTGTGCGGCCTTCGTCGGCCCGACCGCCCGGTGACCAGGGCCGCGGTTCGCATCGGCGAGGGTCGTGACCTTCTTGCGGGCGACGGCGGCCGCGGTGGGGGCGAGCCGGAGCACGGCGAGGGCGCTCGTGCAGGTCGGGTCGTCGTACGCCCGCTCGAGTTCGGGGAACCCCAGCTCGATGAGCCGGGTGATCTTGTTGTCGATCCGGGACTGCTCCTCGACCAGGTGCATCGCAAACCGCGCGGCTTCGCGGAGCTCCGCACCGGCCAAGGGCTCGCGGGTCCGCGGCTGATCGGCCATCCCCAG
>DASYVN010000184.1:0-2252 GCA_035937095.1 Candidatus Limnocylindria bacterium | reverse complement strand
AGGTACGGGTCGTCGACTGCCGGTTCAGCTCCGACGCCGAGGCGCGCACCGAGTACCTGAAGGCGCACCTGCCGGGGGCGGTGCACATCGACTGGAGCCACGACATCGCCGCTCCCCCGCCCGCCTCGGGCCACCCGATGTACATGCTTCAGGAGCCCGCCGACTTCGCCGCGACGATGGCCCGCTTCGGGATCGGCGGCGACACGTTCGTCGTTGGCTACGACGCCGAGGGCGGCCACCACGCGGCGCGCCTCTGGCTCGCGCTCCGCCGGTACGGCCACGACGCGATGGCGGTGATGGAGGGCGGGATCCAGAAATGGCTCCGCGAAGGCCGCCCGGTCGAGGCCGGGGACGTGACGGTGCCGCCCGCGACGTTCACGCCGCGGCCGCGCAAGGGCGTCGTCGCGACGAAGGACGAGGTCCTCGCCGCCGTGCGCACCGCCGATCCGTGGCTCCTGGATGTCCGTCGCGACAGCGAGTACACCGGCACGGAGCTACGCGCGAAGCACGGGGGACACATCCCGGGCGCGGTCAACCTGCTGTGGAAGGACGCGCTGCAGAACGACTGGATGCTGAAGGATCCCGAGGTGCTCGAACAGATGTACATCGACGCCGGCTTCGGGCCCGAGACCGCGACCGTCACCTACTGCCAGGCGGGCGTCCGTGCAGCCTTCACGCATCTGGTGCTTACAGCGCTCGGCCATGACGACGTCCGCACGTACGACGGGTCATGGGAGGAATGGGGCAACCGCGACGACGTGCCGATCGTCGTGGGGCGGAGCTAGCCCCGTTCGGTCGACGGGACCATCACGAACGTCAAGCCCGCCGCGGCGACCGCGAACCCGACGGCGACAGCGAGCGCGAACGGCGTCGAGATCGCGAGCAACGGACCGGACAGTGCCGAGCCCACGGGGATCCCCGAGTAGTTCAGGTGCATCGAGACCGCGAACGCGCGGCCGAACCACGCCGGATCGGTCACCCGCTGCCGTAGCGAGAAGAGCGCGACATCCATGACCGCGCTGCCGGCACCGATGAGCACGACCCCGACCACGAGCGCGCCGAGCGTCTGCGCGACGGCGACGGCCGCGAAGCCTGCGCCGATGCCGAGGATGCCGACGCAGAGCATCGGCCGCTCGCGACCGGCACTCCCGAGCTTCCCGGCGCTCAAGCCGACGACCACGCCGACGATGCCCATGATCGCCCAGAGCGCACCGACGACCGACGCGTCGGCGTGCAGCCGCTCGAACACGACGACCGGCAGGCCGACGAGGAGGATCCCTTGCCCCAGGTTCACGACCGACATCCCGACCGCGAGGCCGCGGAGCGTACGGTGCTGCAGCACGTACACCACGCCGGCGCGCGCCTCGGTCCAGAGGTCGGCACGATCGGCGCGGTCCGACGGCACGTCGCGTACGCCCACGAGCGTCACCGCGCCGGCGACGAACACGACCGCGGTCGCCGCGATCGCGGCCTCGGGCGAGTAGAACGCGACGATCGCACCCGCGAGCGGCGGCCCGAGCACGGTGGTGATCATGTAGAACATCGAGTCCACTGCGTTCGCACGGTCCCACAGGTGCGACGGGATGACGAGCGGGAACAGCGAGCGCGAGCCGCTCGTGCCGAGCGGGTTCATGAGCGAGCTGAAGACGACGAGCGCGAGGATCGCCGGCAGCGGCGCGTGCACGTTCGCGAGGACCACGATGCCAGTGAGCGCGATCGCCGACGCCGCGTAGTCCGAGACCATCAGGCGCACGCGGCCGTAGCGATCGAGGAGCGCCCCGGCGAGCGGGCTCACGACCACGCCGGGGGCGATCGCAAGGAACACGCTGATGCCGGCCAGCGACGCCGACCCGTAGCGCTGGAGCACGAAGAGGACGAGGGCGAGCTGCCACATCGAGGCACCGGCCCGGACCAGCAACGTCGCGATCGCCAGACGTGGGAAGCCCGACACGTGAAGCAGCGCGCGATAGCTCGTGACCGGCTCGGCCGTCGCCTCCACTATGCGCGGGCCAGGGCGCGCAGCTCCGCCGCGAGATCCGCCGGCACGTCCGCCTCGACGTCGATGCCGCTCTCCGAGTACTCCTCGCGCCGCAGCGCGCCCCGCTCGCGGATGCGCTGGAGCATCGCGCCGCCGCGGTCGTACGGCAGGGTGAGCCGGATCGCCGTCCAGCTCGCGCGCGCCGTCTCGCTGAGCCGGTCGCGAAGGGCGTCGATCCCCTCGCTGCTGCGGCCGGACACGAACACCGCTCGCG
>DASYVN010000183.1:0-58051 GCA_035937095.1 Candidatus Limnocylindria bacterium | reverse complement strand
CGGCCGTATAAGCCGCTCGACGTCGGCAACGGGATCGTGTCGGGCACCGTGTCTCCTGCCGGACGGATCCTCTCGCTCGGCACGTCGCACCAGCTGCACGGCCGGATCGTGGTCACCGATGCCTCGCCGTTCGATGCCGCGTTGCGGCACGACCAGGCGGCGGTGCGGCGGTACCGGGCGCAGCTGGCGTCGCCGGACCGGGCCGGCTTCGGCCTCGCGTCCCTCGCCGGACCGGCCGAGGCCTCGCTGTTGGATGAGCGCTGGCCGGTCGGGCGCGCCGGCGCGGTCGAGATCGTCACCGTCGCGCCTGCCGGTCGGCGGGGGATCGTCCAGCGTGCGATCGGGCTGCACGACGACCGCGTGACGATGGCTCCGCGGATCGCGCGGGCCGCGTACACCGAGCTCACCCCGGGCGGTCTGCTCCCTCCGGTCGATCCGCGCGAGCTCGGCGCGTTCGCGATGCGCGCCGTCTCGCGCGATCGTGCGGTCTACCTGGCCGCGGCATTCGGTGCCACGCCGGCGGAGGCCGAGGCCGAAGTGGACGCGTTGCTCCGCGACGCGCCGGGGCCCGTGCCGGAGGCCTCAGGCCCGGGAGCGATCGCCGACATCGTGGCTGCGCGCGCGACCGCCTACTGCCTCGATTGCGCGGCGTCCTGGCTCGAGGACGGATCGCTGGCGATCCTCGCCGATCACGAGATCCTTCCGCTCGTGTGGACGAGGGACGCGTACTACGTCGTGCGCTCCCTCTCGGCGACCGGCGCCGCCGGCGCGTCAGCGATGACCGCCGCGTTCCTGGATTGGCTCTTCGATCGCGCGGAACGGCCGGGGGGCTGGTGGCCTCGCGCAGCGCTCGCGTCCGGCCAGGCGAAGGATCCGCAGTTCCAGCTCGATCAGCAGCTCTACCCGCTGCTCCTCGCCCATCAGGCCGGCCGGCATGTGGCGGAGGCGCGCACGCTGATCGAGCAGCTCCTCGCCAAGCGGGGACCGAGTGGCCTCATCGCGACCGCGGAGACGCCCGCTGACGACCCGCTGTCGCTCCCGTTCCACTTCTCGAGCCACGTCCTGCTCTGGCACGTCCTTGCGCTCTTCGAGCATCCGCATGCGGAGCCGCTCCGCCGGGTCGTCCGCGCGCTGTTCACCCGCGACGGCCAGTTCGCCTACGCCGTCTCTGGCGCGGACGGTCCGGCGCGCCACTACCACGACGCGAATGACCTTCCGACCGTCTTCGCTCCGGGCTGGGGCTTTTGTGACGCGGCGGATCCGGTGTGGCGGGCCACCATCGATCACGCCTGGAGCGAGGCGAACGCCGGCTTCATCCCGGGCGCGTTCGGCGGGCTCGGCTCGCTCCACACGCTCCACCCGTGGCCACTCGGCGATCTCCAGGATCTGGTCGTCGGTCGGCTGCTCGGCGACGTGCTGCGGGTCCGGCGGGCCGAGGCGAGGCTTCGAGCGGTCGAGACCTGGGACGGGCTCCTGCCGGAGGCCTACGACGAGCGGTCCGGGGCGGTCACCTCTCGCCACTGGTTCGCGTGGCCGGCCGCGCTGCGGGCGCTGCTCGGCGCGGATCCGCGACGGGTCGTGCCGTAGCGCCGAACTGGTCTGACCGCATAATTGCCCCCTGTCAACTCGCGGGCGGGGAGGATGAACATGCGGAGGCTCGCAGTGGTCGCGCTCGTCGCGGCCTTCGTCATCGCGGCGTGCGGTGGCAGCGGCGCGGGCGGTGGCAATGCCAGCGGCAGCGCGGCGGTCACGGTCAACGTCCCGGACACGGTCCACCTAGCGGCGGCCCTGCCGCTCACCGGGGCGGACTCGTCGATCGCCAAGATCATGAAGGACAGCTACGAGCTCTACTTCAAGCAGCTCAACGACGCAGGCGGGCTCCAGGTCGGCACCAAGAAGGTGAAGTTCGACCTGAAGATCGAGGACAACAAGGGTGACGCTGCCGTGAGTGGCCAACTCTACGAGAAGTTCATCACCCAGGACAACGTCGACCTGCTCCTTGGCGGGTACAACACGACGATCGTCACCCAAGAGGTCAAGGTCGCCAACCGCTACAAGATCCCGTACGTCGGCGGCGGCGGCGCATCGTCGTCGATCTACGTCGACAACGTGTGGGCCGTCGGCGTCCTCGCCTCGATCGAAAAGCTCGCGGCGACGCAGCTGGAGTTCATCAAGACCCAGCAGGACGCGAACAAGCTGCCGAAGCCGCTGAAGATCGCGGTCGCGTACGAGAACAGCTCGCACGGCAAGGAGTTCCTCAAGGGGATCCAGGACGGCGAGAAGGCCGCTCCCGACCGGTTCAAGGTCGTGTTCAACGAGACCTTCGACCTCAACGGCAAGGACTACACCTCGCTCCTCAACAAGGTGAAGGATGCGAACGCCGACGCGTACATGATCGACGCGCGCGTCGCCGACTACATCACGATGCAAACGCAGTACAAGCAGCTCGGCATGTACCACCAGTACCTCACCTATGGACCGCGTGGCCCCGAGAAGGCGGCGCGTGACGCGCTCAAGGACTCGAGTGACTACATCACCGCAGCGACCTGGTTCGACAGCCTCATGCCCGGGGACAACATCAAGAAATGGCTCGACACGTTCAAGGCCACCGGCGATTCGCCGGAGTGGTACGCGGCCTCCGCGTGGGAGTGCGCGCGCATCCTCACCGGCGCGATCCAGAAGACCTTGAGCGTCGACAAGCAGAAGATCCACGACATCCTGTTCAGCACGAGCTGGGACGGCTCGCTCTTCCCGAGCGGCACGATCAAGTTCGACAAGACGGGCCAGGCGAACAACGACTACGTCATGACCCAGAACACGCCGAACGGTGCCCGGATCCTGATCTGGCCGAAGGAGATCCAGACCGCCGCCGCGACCATGCCGATCCCGAAGAAGTGATCGACTAGCGAGATCCGACGAGGCCCGGGACGAACCCGGGCCTCGTCATGTGCTGCACGTACCTCCGCTCCGTCGATCTCACTGTCCAGAAACGACGTTCCACGCCGCGCTAATCTGGCAGCGCGATGGCCGTTGTGCGAGGGCGACTGTGAGCGGCAGGCCCTTCCTCCAGATCCCCGGCCCGACGAACGTTCCAGATCGCGTGCTGCGCGCGATGGACCGCGCGGTCATCGATCACCGCAGCCCGGCGTTCGCCGCGCTCGTGCGCGGCCTGCTGCCCGACCTGGCGCGGGTGTTCAAGACGGAGCGCGGTCGTGTGATCGTGTACCCGTCGTCGGGGACAGGCGCGTGGGAGGCCTCGCTCGTGAACGTGCTCGCGCCGGGCGACCGCGTCCTCGCGTTCGAGTACGGCCACTTCAGCGCAGGGTTCGCCGCGGCGGCGCGCAACCTCGGCTTCGCCGTCGATCTCGTGCCGCTGCGCTGGGGGCAGAGCGTGCCCGCGTCAGCGGTGGCGGAGCACCTGCGTCCGGAGCATCGAGCCGTGCTCATCGTGCACAACGAGACCTCCACCGGCGTGCGCAGTGACGTACGCGCGGTTCGGAAGGCGATCGAGGCGAAGCGCAGCGACGCGCTGCTCATCGTCGACACCGTCAGCTCGCTCGGCAGCATGGACTTTCGTTTCGACGAGTGGGGCGTCGATGTCGCGCTCACGGGCAGCCAGAAGGGTCTCATGCTCCCGCCGGGGCTCGGTTTCGTGTGCGCGTCGCCACGCGCGATCGAGGTGGCATCGCACGGCGGAAGCCCGCGGAACTTCTTCGACTGGCGCCCGATCCTCGAGGACAACGCCGCGGGCTTCTTCCCGTACACGCCCGCGACGCTCGTGCTGTTCGGGCTGCGCGAGGCGCTCGACATGCTCTTCGCGGAAGGTCTCGAGCACGTCTTCGCGCGGCACTATCGCCTCGCCGACGGCGTTCGCGCGGCGGTCCGCGCGTGGGGCCTCGGCATCGTGTGCGAGGAGCCCGACGCGCACTCGGACAGCCTCACCGCGGTCGTCATGCCGGAGGGGCTCGACTCGAACGCGCTCATCGCCCGCGCGCGCGATCGGTTCGACCTCGCGCTCGGGGTAGGTCTCGGCACACTGCGCGGCCGGGTGTTCCGCATCGGCCACCTCGGCGCGCTGAACGAGCTCGAGGTCCTCGCCACGCTCGGCGGGGTCGAGATGGCCCTGCGCGAGTGCGGCCATATGGTCGCCGCCGGCGCGGGGGTTGGTGCGGCGGAAGAGCGCTTCTTGACGTCGGAGAAAACGGTCGAGCAAGCCGCGCTTCGCGCGTGAGGCCGCACCATTCCTTGGCGCGTCTGTTACACATTCGCCGAATCACGTGAGCAGCAGTAAATGCGCCTCCTAGAGGCGCTCATCAGCGCGTTGTTGGTGGCGGGCCTGTACGCAACCATGTCGTACGGGCTCGCCATCATTTATGGCGTGATGAAGATCATCAACCTGGCGAACGCGGGCGTGATGATGCTCGCAGCGTTCGCGACGTTCTTCCTGTGGCAGACGTTCGGGCTCGACCCGCTCGTCTCGGTGTTCCTCGTCGCGCCACTCTTCTTCGTCGTTGGCGCGCTCATCGAGGTCGTCTTCGTCCGCCGCGTCCTCAACGAGAAGCCCGTGATCTCGTTGCTGCTCCTGTTCGGCATCCTTCTCGTGATGCAGGCCGGCGCGAGCCTCTTCCTTGGCGGCGACGTCCGCTCCGTCCGTCCGGTGTACATCCAGGAGGTCATCCGGATCGGCGATGTCGTCATCGCGTACAACCGGCTCCTCGTGTTCGTCGCGGGCGTGATCATCCTCATCGGCCTCGAGCTGTTCCTCCGCCGCACATTCCTCGGCCGGGCCATCCGGGCCCTGGCCCAGGATCGCGATGCCTGCCGGCTCGCGGGCATCGATGTGCGGCGGGTGTCGATGATCGCTTTCGGTCTCGGGACGGCGCTCGCGGCCGCGGCCGGCTCGCTCCTCACCGCCGTCTTCCCGTTCGACCCCGTGACTCCGTACGGGGTCCTCCAGCTGAAGAGCTTCACGATCATCGTGCTCGGCGGCCTCGAGTCCATCCCCGGGGTCGCCGTCGCCTCGTTCGTCCTCGCCGCGGCGGAGAACCTCACCGTCACGATCTCGAAGCCGCAGCTCGAGAACCTCGTGTCGTTCGTCCTCTTGGTCGTGGTCCTCGTGGTCATGCCCGGCGGGCTCGCGGCGATCATCCGGCGGCGGCGGCTCGCGTGACCGCGTTCCTGTCCCGCTATTCGAAGCGCGCGCTCGTCATCGGCCAGGTCGTGCTCGTCCTCGCCGTGGCTGTGGCGATCGCCCTCATTCCGATCGTCGACGAGCGCTCGTTCAATCTGCAGCGGATCACGTTCTTCCTGCTCTGGTACGCCATCCTCGCGTCGTCTTGGAACATGATCGGTGGCTACGCGGGCCAGATCTCGTTCGGCCACGCCGCGTTCCTCGGGATGGGCGCGTACGTCACCGGGATCCTCTGGTCACAGCTGAAGGTCGATCCGCTCCTCACGCTTCCCGTGGCCGGTCTGGTGGCCGCGGGCTACGCGGTGCTCGTGGGCGTCCCCACCCTCCGGTTGCGCGGTCCGTACTTCGCGATCGCGACCATCGGCATCGGTGAGGCCACCCGGCTGTTCTTCGTGAACTTCGACGATATCTTCGGGGTCACGCTCACGAAGGGCGTGACCGGCATCTCGCTGCCGACGTATGACCCCGTGACCGTCCACTACGCCACCGTCGTCGTGTTCGTCCTGGTGATGCTCACGACGATGTGGATCCGCGCCGGCCGCTTCGGGCTCGGGCTGTTCGCGATCAACATGGACCGCGACGCCGCGGAGACCGTCGGCGTCCCGACGGCACGGCTGCAGGTGCTCGCGCTCGCCGCGTCAGCGTTCTTCGCCGCGACGGCGGGCAGCCTCTACGCGGCTCGCCAGCAGTTCCTCGACCCGGCGTCGATGTTCGGATTCGACAAGTCCATCGCCCTCGTGTTGATGCCGGTCGTAGGCGGCCTCGGCACCGTCTGGGGCCCGGTGTTCGGTGCGATCCTCTACTCGTCGGTCCAGGACCGGATCAGCTCTATCGTCAACAACCCGTACCTGCCGGCCCTGATCTACGGCGTCCTCCTCGTCGTGATCGTGATGTTCGAGCCGCTCGGGATCGCCGGGCTGCTCGGCCGAAGCACGAAGTACGCGCGCGCGCTGCTCATGCCACGGGACGGCGAGTCGTGAGCGGGAGTGAGGCGATCCTGGTCGGCCGCGGCGTCACCCGCCGCTTCGGGGGTCTCGTCGCCGTGAACGGCATCGACCTCGAGGTGCGCGAGCGCGAGATCTTCGGGCTCATCGGCCCGAACGGCGCCGGCAAGACCACGCTGTTTCGACTCCTGTCCGGCGTCTACAGCCCCAGCGCCGGGTCCATCGCGCTCCGCGGACGCGAGATCCGCGGGCGGTCGGCCCATGCGATCAACGCGATGGGGATCGCGACGACGCATCAGATCGTTCGCCCCTTCGCCGAGATGCCGGTGGAGAAGAACGTGCTCGTCGGCGTGTTGTATGGCCGGAGCCGTCTCCGCGGACGCGCGGCGGACGCCGAGGTCGGGCGGATCCTCGAGCTCACCGAGCTCACGCCGCATCGCGCGACGCTCGGGCGGTCGCTCACCCTCGCGCGTCGCAAGCGGCTCGAGGTCGCGCGCGCCCTCGCGACCCGGCCGGACGTGCTGCTCCTCGACGAAGTGGCCGCGGGCCTGAATCCCACCGAGGGCGCGCGGATGGTCGAGCTCATCCGCAAGATCCGCGACTCCGGGGTGACCATCGTCATGGTCGAGCACGTCATGAAGGCGATCATGTCGCTCTCCGACCGGATCATGGTCATGGACCTTGGCCGCAGCATCGCGCTCGGCACTCCGGCCGAGATCGCGAACGATCCGGTGGTCATCAAGGCGTACCTCGGCGAGCGCGCGGTGGCGTCCTGATGGCCGCGGTCCTGGAGGTCCACGGCATTGCGGCGGCGTACGGCGACGTGCAAGCGCTGTGGGACGTGAGCTTCACCGTCGAGGAAGGCCAGGTCGCGACCCTCCTCGGGAGCAACGGCGCGGGCAAGACGACCACGCTTCGGGTCATCTCCGGGCTCATGCCGGCGCTCGAGGGCGAGGTGCTGCTGCACGGCGAGCGCCTCAGCGGCCTGTCGCCTCACCGCATCGTCGAGCGCGGCGTCATCCAGGTACCCGAGGGCCGGCATCTGTGGCCGAACATGTCGGTGGAGGACAATCTCGTCCTCGGCGCGTACGGCACGCGGTCGCGCGCCGACCGGGCGGAGACCCTCGGCACCGTGTATGCGCTCTTCCCTCGGCTGGCCGAGCGCCGGGCGCAGCTCGCGGGAACGCTGTCCGGTGGCGAGCAGCAGATGGCCGCGATCGGCCGCGGGCTCATGGGAAAACCGCAGGTCCTCATGCTCGATGAGCCGTCGCTCGGGCTCGCGCCGATCCTCGTCGACGAGGTCTTCCGGGTCGTCAGCGACATCGTCGCGCGCGGTGTGACGGTGCTCCTCGTCGAGCAGAACGTCCATCGCGCGCTCGAGGTCGCATCGATGGCCAGCGTCATCGAGAACGGGCGCGTCGTGCTGTCGAAGTCGGCGAGCGAGATGGCGAGCGACCCGAGCGTCCGGTCCGCGTACCTCGGCCTCTAGCTATCCTCGTCGCAGTGACCAATATGCCCCCGGTGCTGTCCCCGGCTTACCGCCTCGTCATCCGGCTCGAGATCGACAACCGCCCCGGGATGTTCGCCGAGGTCGCGCGGACCATCGGCGCGCGCGGCGGTAGCCTCGGCGCGATCGACCTGGTCGAGGCCACGCCGAAGAAACATGTCCGCGACGTGACGGTCGACGTGCCCGACGAAGCGACGGGCGAGCAGCTCACCGCGGACCTCAAGAACGTGGACGGCGTCGAGGTGCGCTCGGTGTCCGACCGCACCTTCCTCATGCATCTGGGCGGCAAGGTCGCGATGACCGGCCGGGTGGCGGTGCGCAATCGCGACGACCTGTCGCTCGTCTACACGCCTGGCGTCGCCCGGGTGTCCCGTGCGATCGCGGCCGATCCGGAGCGGTCGTGGGCTCTCACTCAGCGCGCGAACGCGATCGCGATCATCTCAGACGGCACCGCGGTCCTCGGCCTGGGCAATGTCGGTCCGCTCGCCGCGCTGCCGGTGATGGAAGGGAAATCGCTGCTCTTCGCGGATCTTGCCGGGGTGTCGGCGTTCCCCATCGTCATCCAGCCCGGCACGGTCGAGCAGACGGTCGAGGCCGTCGCGCGGATCTCGGTGGGCTTCGGCGGGATCAACCTCGAGGACATCGCCGCGCCGGCATGCTTCGAGATCGAGCGCCAGCTCCGCGAGCGGCTCGACATCCCGGTCTTCCACGACGACCAGCACGGCACCGCCATCGCGGTGCTCGCCGGTCTTCGGAACGCCGCAGCGGTGTGCAACGTGTCGATCAACGACCTGCGCGTCGTGGTGCTCGGTGCCGGAGCGGCCGGGATCGCGACCGCGCGACTCCTCCGCATCGCGGGCGCGAAGCACGTCATCGTGGCGGACCGGAACGGCACGGTGACCACCAAGCGAGCGGACCTGAATGCCGAGAAGCGGGCCCTCGCGGAGGAGCTCGGTTCGAACGAGCCTGCCCGACCGCTCGCGGACGCGCTCAGAGACGCGAACGTGCTCATCGGCCTCTCCGGTCCGCGACTCGTGAGCGTCGAGATGGTCCGCACGATGGCGCGACCGCGGATCGTGTTCGCCATGGCGAACCCTGACCCGGAGGTCGACCCGGTCGCGGTCGCGTTGGAGGTGGACGTGATGGCCACCGGCCGCAGCGACTTCCCGAATCAGGTGAACAACGTCCTCGCGTTCCCCGGGGTGTTCCGGGGCCTGCTCGACGCCCGAGCGAGCACGGTCACAACGAACATGGAGCTCGCGGCCGCGGCCGCGCTCGCCGACAGTGTTCCTGCGGCGCTCCGATCGGCCGAGTACATCCTCCCGTCGGTCTTCGATGCGCAGGTGGTGCCCGCGATCGCCAAAGCCGTGAGCGCCGCGGCACGGGCCGACGGCGTGGCCCGGCGTACCGACCGCGACGCGGCGCCTGGGCCGGCCGGACGGCCGATCGCCCCCTAGCGCCCTTTCCACACCGGCGCGCGCTTCTCTAAGAAGGCGGTCACGCCCTCGCGGAAGTCCTCCGAGTCGTAGGCCAGGCCGACGATGTCCTCGCCCGCGCCGAGCCGCTCGCGCTCCGTCTCGAGGACGCGCAGCACCGCCAGCTTCGTCGCTCGGATCGTGAGCGGCGCGTTCTTGCTGATCCGATCGGCGAGTGCCGTCACGTGCGCTTCGATCCGTTCGAGCGGGATGACATCGTTGAACGCGCCGGCGGCCTGCACCTCCACGGCGGTCGCGAGCCGTCCGGTGAACAACAGCTCCTTCGTCAGCGCAGGCCCGATGACCTGGACCATCCGCGCCACGTTGCGCAGCGACAGTGTGTTCCCCACAGTGCGCGCGATCGGGACGCCGAACCGCGCGTTGTCCGCGGCGATGCGCATATCGCACGCGAGCGCGAGCGCCGCGCCGCCGCCGGCGGCGACGCCGCGGATGAGCGCGATCGTGGCCTGGGGGAGCCGCTCGACCCCCCCGATCCCGCGCTCGATGTGCGTCTCGTAAGCGAGCGCGTCCGTGAGCCCGCGGATCTCACCGACCGTTCGGATGTCGCTCCCGGAGATGAACGCCTCGTCGCCTTGGCCCTGGAACACGACGACCCGGATCGTGTCGTCCGCCGCGAGGTCCGTGCAGATGTCCGCGAGGCTCGCGTACATCTCGTGGGTCAACGCGTTGCGCGCCTCCGGCCGATCGAACGTGACCCACGCGACGGCTTCGCGCTTGTCGAGCCGGACGGTCATCGCGCGCTCGCCGTGAGCGCATCGATGTCCGCCGTCGGAAGGCCGGCCTCGCTCAGGACTTCGCGGGTGTGCTCGCCCAGGAGCGGTGCGGCCCGGCGCATGACCGGTGGCGTGTCCGAGAGATGCAGGGGTGAGCCGATCGCACGCACCGAGCCGAGCACGGGATGGGGCAGATCGACGAACAGTCCGCGCTCCATCAGATGCGGATCGGCGAAGACCGCGCCGAGGTCGTTGATCCGCCCGCAGGGCACGCCCGCGGCCGAGAGGGACCGCATCCATTCATCCGTCGGCTTGCTCACTGTTACCGCCTCGATGATGGACGCGAGCTCGGTCGCGCGCTCGCGGCGCCGCGTCGCGACGCTCCACCTTGGGTCTTCGCGCAAGCGCTCCAGACCGCTGACCCGGCAGAACGCCGTCCACGTGGGCGGGGTCGTGGCGCCGATCGCGACGTAGCCGTCGGCGGTCTTGAAGGCCTGGTACGGCGCGGTCACCCGGTGCGCCGAGCCGAGCGGGCCGGGGACCTCGCCGGTCGTGAGGTACACGCCCGATTCCCAGATCGCGAGCGAGACGCCGCTCTCGAGGAGCGAGAGGTCGATCAGCTGACCCCGGCCGGTCCGCTCGCGCGCGATGAGCGCGGTCGCGATGGCGAAGGCGCCGTATAGGGCGGAGGCCAGGTCGACTGCGGGCACGCCGACCTTGACCGGTGGCCGGCCTGGCTCACCGGTCACGCTCATCAGGCCGCTCTCCGCCTGGAGGATGAGGTCGAGGCCCGCGCGATCGCGGTACGGCCCGGTCCGCCCGAAGCCGGTGATGGAGCAGTAGATGAGACGCGGGTACGCCGCGGCGAGCGCGTCGTAACCGACGCCGAGCCGGTCGAGCGTGCCCGCGCGCAGGTTCTCGATGATGACGTCGGCCGAGGCGACGAGCGCGTGGAACGCCCGCGTCCCGAGGTCGGACTTCAGGTCGAGCGCAACGCTCCGCTTGTTGCGATCGAGACGCAGGAATCCGGCGCCGTCAGGACTGCCGGGCGCGAACGGGCCGAGCTCGCGCGAGTAGTCGCCGCCCGCCGGCGACTCGATCTTGACGACGTCCGCGCCCATGTCCGCAAGGAGCGTCCCGGCGTACGGGCCGGCGATGTAGTTGCCGAGCTCGAGGACCCGGATCCCGTCAAGCGCCGCGGTAGCCATGGATGACCTCGTCGTAAAAGGCGAGCAGCTGATCGGTCACATGCGACCAGTCAAATTCGCGCGCGCGCGCCGACCCCGCCGTGCCGAGCTGCGTTCGCAGCGCTGGCTCGGTCACGAGGCGCTCGAGCGCGCCGCAGAGCGCATTGACGTCGCGCGGCTCGACGAGCAAGCCCGAAACGTTCCGCTGGATCACCTTCTTGTAGCCGTGGATGTCGCTGGCGATCGCGGCGGTGCCGGCGGCCATGGCCTCGAGTAGCACGATGCCGAACGACTCCTGCCCAGTGGAGGGCGCGCAGAAGATGTCGGCGGTCTTGTAGAAGCGGGCCTTGTCGATCTCGCTCACCCGGCCGGCAAGGAGCACGTCGCCGACGCGCTGCTCGTGCACGAACCTCCGCAGCTCGCCGAGCTCAGGGCCACGCCCGCAGATGATGAGCCGGGTCTCGGGATGGCGCTCCTTCAGCTTCGCGTACGCGCGAACGAGGTACTGCGCGCCCTTGCGGGGCTCGACCCGTCCGACGAACAGGATGTTGGTCTTGCCGTCGCGGTACTCGGGGAACGGCTTCGCGTTGGCGAAGAAGTCCACCTCGACGCCGTTCGGGATGATCCGGTAGTCGCCGGGGAAGTAGCGCGAGATGAAGTGCCGCGCCGCGCTCGAGACCGCGATGCGTCCGTCGAGCTTGTTCAGGTAGCGCTTCGCGATCGGCCGGCCCAGCCAGTAGCTGAACGAGAAGCCGCCGAACGCGTGGAACGTCGCGACCTGGGGACAGGCCTTCCGGTCGAGGATCTGCGCCGAGAGCAGCGGCACGAGCGGCTCGTGGTGGTGGACGATGTCGAACTGTTCGCGGTCGAGGATCCGGGTCACGAGGTACTCGAGCCGCGCGGAGAGCGTGATCCGGCCGACGCTGCCGTTGTACGGGATGGCGATGGCCTGGCCGATCTGGATGACGTCCTGCGCCGGCGGGTCATCGCCCCACGGTGCCGTGATGATCCGCACCTCATGGCCGCGCCCGCGCAGGTTCGCATAGGTCTCTCGGATGTTGTCGTTGGCCCCGCCTGGGCGCGGATACGCATACGGGCTCACGATGCCGATCTTCATGCGGGCTTCTTGGTCCGGCGCATCCGGTGGCGGACGCGCTTGTACGGGTCGCGGACGATCGATCGCCACTGCTGCTTCGCGGCCCCGTCGAGGTGCTCGCCGAGGGTCCAGGTGCGGCCGTGCGCGCGGGTCGTCCGCGCCAGGATCGCCGCGCGCAGCGCGGTCACGTCGTCGCCGGGGAACTCGGTCCACGCGGTCCCGACGAGCTTCGCGTGGTGCGCGTCGCTCGAGCCGGTCTCGGCCACCCGGAGCACGTGCTCGTTGAGCCAGCGTGCGCGCTCGCCGCGGACGCGCCCGGCATAGCTCGGATTACGGACCTCGATGCCGTCGACGAATGACGCGCCGTCGGCACCGACCGCGAGCGTGCGCAGGGCCCGCTCGCCGACGGAGAAGGTGAGGTAGGAGAGCGGATGCGGCACGATCGCGATCCCCCCGGCACGGTGGATGGCGGTCACGGTCTCGGCGAGCGGCCGGAACATCGGGATCTCGTCTTCCACGAACAGCGCCAGCAGGTGACCGGCGCGTGTCGTCACCTCGATGCCCGTCGCGATCGCGACCGCCGACCGGCGCTTCGCCGCGAGGTCGCGAAGGAGGAACGAGCCGCGGATGTCGTCGTGATCGGTGAGGGCGATGACGTCGAGCCCCGCTGCTTCCGCGGCGTCGAGGATCTCTTCGGGTGAATTGAGCCCGTCGCCGAGATCCGAGTGCAGCTGGACATCCGCCTTACCCAATACGGCGACCGTAGCCCAGCGATCTCATCGCCGCCAGACCGCCTCGAACACCGACCATTGCTCCGGCGCGACGCGGATGTGCGGCTCCAGCACGGCGGCCCAGCGCCGCACGCCCTCGCGCACGTCCGCGTCGCGGTCGCCGGTGCGGGGCAGCTCGAGCTCGGGCTCGAACACCGCCCGCAGAACGTTCCCATCGCGATGCGCGAACGCGGGCAGGAGCACCGCTCCGGTGCGGAGCGCGAGCGCGACGTGCACGGACGGAAGGAGCGCGGGGCGCCCGAAGAACGGCACCCGCTCGCCGACACCGGTGACTGCACGGTCAGCCAGCACGCCGAGGATCCCACCGCGCTTGAGCACCCGATGGATGCCGAGCGCCGAGTCCGTCTCGATGAATCGCAGACCCATGCGCGTGCGCGCGCGGTTGATCGAGCGCGCGAGCTCATCGGTCTCCTTTTCGATCGGCAGGGTGATGTCGTAGCCATTCGCGGCGATGATCTGACCGCAGACGGAGATCGGCCCAACGTGCGCGCTCGCGACGATCACCCCGTTGCCGCGCTCGACGGCCGCGACGAAGCGCTCCCATCCCGTCATCACGACCGCTCGCCGCACGGTGTCGTGATCGAGGCGCGCGAGGCGGAAGATCTCGATGTAGTGGCGGACCTGCTCGACGAACGTCTGGCGCACGAGCCGTTCACGGTCACGCCGTTCGGGTGCCACGATGGCAAGGTTCTCGCGGACCGCGTCGCGCGCGCTGGACGACGCGCGGTAGGCCAGGGTCCCGCCCACCGTGGCGATCGGCACGTCGAGGACGGATGGGAGGTGGGGCAGCGTGCCCTCGGCAAGGCGCGCGGCTGCGCCGGCGATCATGTCGCCGCGGCGACGACCGGCTGTGGCCACATCGGCCGGAAGATGTACCACTGGTCGGGCCACCGGCGCACGAAGGTCTCAAGGCTGTGGGCGATGGCCTGGGTCGCGCGCTGCACGTCCTCGGCGGCCTGCTTCGTACGCTCGACGAAGATCGGTGGCATGGCGATGCCGGTGAAGGTGTTGTCGTGCCGGCGCACCACCGCAGCGACGACGATCGGGGCGCCTGAGACGCGCGCGAGATTCGCGGCGACGGCCGGGAAAGCCGTAGGTGTCCCGAAGAAGTCGGCCTCCACGATGTCGAACGCCTGGGCTCGCGGACCAAGGTCCATCATCAGGCCGACCATCTCATTCCGGCGCAGCGCGCTGAGGACCTTCCTGGCCGCACCGTCGGGCGAGAGGAGCGTGATGTTCTTGTGCGCGCGGTTCCCGACGAGGAGATCCATCAGCCGCTGATTCTCCAGCCCGTCAGCGATGACGTTGAGCGGGATCTCGTCGGCGATGCGCGCGCCTCCGAGCTCGAAGTTGCCGAAGTGGATCGACACGAAGATGACGCCCTTACCGAGGGCCAGGGCGCCCCGAAGGTGCTCCCAGCCCTCAACGGCCACGAGCCGCTCGAAGTCCGCCACGCTGAGCAGGGGGAATCGCATGATCTCGACGATGTATTTCGCGAAGTTCCGGAAGGATCGCCGCGCCACCCGCGCGACCTCCGGGTCCGTCGACGGCCGTCCGAGAACGATCGCGAAGTTGTGCTTCGCGATCCGGCGCTTCGCGGTCCATGCCACGTAGCCGACCTCACCGACGATCACGGCGAGGGCGTAGAGCACGCGCGCGGGGAGCCGCTGCGCGCCGCCCGCCGCGATCCGCCAGATCCAGTAGCTGATGCCGTGGATGACGCGGTCGATCACGAGCCCTTGCCGACGAGCGTTTCGTTGTCGCGCCCGGCGATGAAGTCCTCGAGGCGGACGCGGGCTCGGTCGTCGTGGATCTGCTTCGGCGGCGACTTCATGAAGTACGACGCCGGCGCCACGATGGTGCCGCCGAGGCCGCGGTCGAGGGCGAGCTTGCAGCAGCGGATGGCGTCGATCACGACGCCGGCGCTGTTCGGCGAGTCCCAGACCTCGAGCTTCACCTCGGCGTTGAGCGGGACGTCGCCGAACGTCGTGCCCTCCATCCGGATGTAGCACCACTTGCGATCGAGGAGCCACGGCACGTAGTCGGACGGGCCGACGTGCACGTCGTTGGGGTCCATCTCGTAGTCCAGCATGCTGGTCACGGCGTTCGTCTTGCTGATCTTCTTCGACTCGAGGCGCTCGCGCTCGAGCATGTTCAAGAAATCGGTGTTGCCGCCGAAGTTGAGCTGGTAGGTCCGATCCAGGCGGACACCGCGGTCCATGAAGAGGCGCGTCAGGACCCGGTGGGTGATGGTGGCACCGACCTGCGACTTGATGTCATCGCCGATGATCGGGAGCTTGCGGTCCGCAAAGCGCTTCTGCCAGTACGGCTCCCGGCCGATGAAGACCGGCACGCAGTTGATGAAGGCGCAGCCCGCGTCGAGGACCTGCTCGACGTACCACTTCGTGGCTTCCTCACTGCCGACCGGGAGGTAGGACACGACCACGTCCACCTTGCGGTCTTTCAGGATCGCCACGATGTCGTCGGTCGGGCCGTCGGCCTTCTTCACGACGGCGGCCAGGTACTTGCCGATGCCGTCGTGGGTCATGCCGCGCGATACCTTCACCCCTGACTTGGGCACGTCCGCGAAGCGATACGTGTTGTTCGGCGGCGCGTAGATCGCGTCGGCCAGGTCCTTGCCGACCTTGTTGCGGTCGACGTCGAACGCGGCGACGAATTCCACGTCCCGCAGGTGATACCCGCCGAGCTCGACGTGCATGAGGCCTGGGATCTTGTCGCCGACCTTGGCGTTGCGGTAGTAGTGCACGCCCTGCACGAGCGAGCTCGCGCAGTTGCCGACGCCGATGATGGCGACCCGGATGGGACGCCGGCGCGTGGTCGGCCGGCCGACCCGGCGAGTGGTCGTGGTGCGCTTGCGGGGCGCCTTGGTCGAAGCAGCCATGGCTATCGAGTTCCTTCCCTGGGGGTGGTCTTCTGGAGGTCGCGGGCCACGAAGGCGATGCGCTGGAACAGCGTGATGACGGAGAGCACGGCGACGGCGGCGAACGCCGCGACGAACAGCTGGTACAGGCTGAGGACGCCCCACATCCCGATGCCGACGAGCAGCACGGTCAGGCGCGCCTCGCGAGGCATGAGACCGACAGATGCCGTCGTCCCCATCGACTCGGCCTTGGCTCGGACATAGCTCACCAGGTATGACGCGACGAGGCCGGCGAGCGCCGACCAGAACAGCAGCGCATCGCCGCGCGCGGCACCGAGCGCGGCGGCGCCGCAGGACAACGCGGCGTCGGAGACACGATCGAGGGTGGAGTCGAGGAACGCGCCGAACCGAGTGCCGCCACCCGCGGCCTTCGCGAGCTGGCCATCCAGCGTGTCGGAGAGCGCCCCGGCGAGGAGCACGATGAGCGCCGGCAGCGGCTGGGCGGCCGCCAGGAGCGCCGAGCCGGCGAACGTGATGAGCACGCCGATCACCGTCACCGCGTTCGCCGTGATGCCGACGCGGTGCAGGCGGCGCGCGAGGGGGGCCAAGCCGATGCGCGTCCCCTCGGCGACCTCGTTCGGCATCAATCCGTGGTTCATCGCGCGCTCCCCGGGTTCATGAGCGTCCGGAAGCCACGCTCGTGGAGCTGGGCGAAGCGTTCGCGGTCGAAGGTGCAGCGGACCTCGCGTCCGACGCGCACGGTCTTCACCACTCCGGCACGGCGAAGCCGTCGAAGGTGCCACGACAGGAGCGGCTGGGAGAGGCGCAGCCGTTCGGCCAGATCGGTCACCGTGTGCTCGCCTTCGGTCGCCAGCAGCTGTAGGACGCGCAAGCGCGTGTCATCGCCCAGTGCGCGGTAGTAGATGCGCAGATCGCGCACCGACGCCTCGGTCAACAATACGTGTTCTCCCCTGGTCGCGGATCGCGATAGCAAAACTATCGCTTATGTATTGTCGCAGCCAGAAAATTCATGTCAACAGGGCCCATGAGGCCCTATTTCCGTGCGGTGCTGAAGATCTCGGCGAGCTCCTGAACGGTCTTCTCGGCCCGGCCCTCGCGGAACGCATCTGCGACGCAGGTCTCGAGATGCGACCCCAGGATCATCGCGTCCACGCGCTCCAGGGCCTTCTCGATCGCCATCGTTTGCTTGAGCACGTCGACGCAGTACTTGTCCTCATCGACCATGCGCTCGACCGCTTTGAGATGCCCCGCGATGGACCGGAGCCGCGCAGCGACGTCCTTCTTCGTGTCAGGCTTCATGCGGCCATCGTACCCCCGGGGTGGGGGAGGGGAGGGTGCGCACCCGCCATACTCGATACGTGCCACATCCGCGGCGGTCGCAACGTCCGACCGGCGTCTCACCGCTGTTCACCGCCGAGATCGACGCCGCCGACCCAGGGAAGGGGAAGCCGCTCGCGGCCCGCGTCCGGCCGCGCGATCTCGACGAGTACGTCGGCCAGCCCCATCTGGTCGGCCCCGGTCGGGTGCTGCGGAAGGCGATCGACGCGGGGCAGCTCCCGTCGATGATCCTCTGGGGCCCGCCGGGCACGGGGAAGACGACGCTCGCGGCGATCGCGGCGCGCCGGGCGAAGGCGCGGTTCGTCGCGCTGTCGGCGGCGTCGACCGGCGTCGCCGATCTCCGGCGCGTGATCGAGGAGGCGCGCGAGCTCAGCAGAGCCACGGGCGAGCGCACGGTCGTCTTCATCGACGAGATCCATCGCTTCAACAAGGCCCAGCAGGACGCCGTGCTGCCGTCCGTTGAAGAGGGCGATATCACGCTCATCGGCGCCACGACGGAGAACCCGTCGTTCGAGGTGATCTCGGCGCTGCTGTCTCGATCGCGCGTGTTCGTCCTGCAGCCGCTCGGCGAGGACGACGTGCGCCTCATCGTCGAGCGTGCGCTCGCCGATCCGCGCGGCCTGAACGGCACGGTCGCCCTCGACCCGGATGCCCTGCAGTCGCTCGTGGTCATCGCGAACGGCGACGCGCGCGTCGCGCTCAACACGCTCGAGCTCGCCTCCGACGCCGCGGCGCCCGACCCGGATGGCATTCGCCACGTGGACCTCGCTGCGGTGAAGGACGCGCTCCAGCGACGCTCGCTCGTCTACGACCGGGCAGGTGACTCGCATTACGACACGATCTCCGCGTTCATCAAGAGCCTGCGTGGGTCCGACCCGGACGGCGCGCTCTACTGGCTGGTCCGGATGATCGACGCGGGCGAGGACCCGATGTTCATCGCCCGGCGGTTGGTGATCCTCGCGGGAGAGGACGTCGGCCTCGCCGATCCCCAGGCGCTGGTCCTCGCGTCCGCGGCGCAACAGGCCGTGCATCTCATCGGGATGCCGGAGGGCTACTACCCGCTGGCCGAGGCGACGGTCTACCTCGCGCTCGCGCCCAAGTCGGACTCGATCAAGCGCGCGCATGGCGCGCTCATGGCCGACGTGGAGGGCACGCGCGCTGATCCGGTGCCGCTCCACCTGCGCAACGCGGTCACCGGCCTGATGCGCGGCCTCGGCTATGGCATTGGCTATCGCTACGCGCACGACACGCCGGACCATTTCGATCCGGAGGAGACGTTCCTGCCCGAATCGCTCAGAGGTCGCCGCTACTACGAGCCCACGGACCTCGGCGCCGAAGCGGCGCTCAAGTCGCGCGTCGAGGCCCTCCGCCGAAGCGTGACAGAAGCATCCCGACCTCGAACAGGAGATACATCGGGACCGCGACCAGCGTCTGATTGAACGGATCCGGCGTCGGCGTGATGATCGCGCCGAGGATGAAGACGACCAGCACGACGTAGCGGCGCTGCTTCGCGAGCCACGATCGCTTCACGAGGCCGATCCGCGTGACGGCGAGGATGATCACCGGCATCTCGAAGACGAGCCCGACCCCGAGGATGAACGTGGTCACGAACGAGATGTACTCACTGGCCCGCGGCGCGGCCTCGAACACATCGCTGCCGAAGGTGAAGAGGAAGTTGATCGCGTTGGGCAGCAGGAGGAAGTAGCAGAACGCCATCCCGCCGACGAACAGCAGCAACACGAACGGTCCGAGCGTCAGCAGGAACCGCCGCTCGCCGGGACGGAGCGCCGGATCGACGTAGGCGTAGATCTCGTACAGGATGATCGGCATCGCCAGGGCGATCCCGGTGAACAGCGAGACGCGCATGTACGTGGTGAAGCCTTCGGTCGGGCTGATGAGCTGAAGCGGCTTGCCCAGGTGGGCCGGCGCCTCGAGGGCGAGGATGATGTCCTTCGCGAACACGAACGCGATGGCCGTCGCGATCAGCACCCCGAATGCCGTGATCATCACGCGGGTCCGCAGCTCGGTGAGGTGCTGCATCAGGGACAGCTCTTTGTCGCGTTCGGACAGGATCTGACTCACTGCGCAAGGTTAGAATCACCGTCGGAGCAGGGCCTTTCGCTCCATTCCCGCCCCCGTAGCTCAGTGGATAGAGCGCAGGCCTCCGAAGCCTGAAGCAGCGGTTCGAGTCCGCTCGGGGGTACCGACCGGCGGCTCGAGCTCCTAAGGCTCCTGCAGCTCGTTCGCCGGGCGCAGCCGGCTCACGGGGAGCCAGAACTTCCCGAACCGATTCTTGACGAGCCACTCTTCGTCGTTCGCCGAGCCGTGGACGAGGGTGCCCTCGCGCCATTCATCGCTGTCCGCGGCGCGGTACTGCACCGTCACGCCGGGCCGGAGCTCGAGTGGCGGGTCGATCACTTCGTCGTCACGATAGCTTCGTCCAGTCGCCGCACGTACTCGCCGAACAGCGGCTCGACGAATTCGTAGCGACCGCGCGCGAGATGAGCGACGAGCCCGCGGGCCTGCAGCGCCGCGAGCGCCCGGAGCACTTCGGCCCGGGGCACCCCGCCGGCGCCGTCGCTCGCGTACAGCACCGCGCCGTGCGCGATGCGTTTCGCGACCTGCTGCAGGTATTTGCCTTTCCCGAGGTCCGCCCAGTGCAGCGCGAACGGTCGCTCCAGCTCGCGCAACGACTGCTCGAGCGCCACACCGATGGCCTCCGCGCTCACGGTCCGCAGTCCAGCGTCGCGCATCAGGTAGTAGAGGGCCGCGCAGACCTGCATCGTGTCCTGCGGGTGCCCGCCGGTCGAGTCAAGGATCCGGTCGACCTCAGCGTCAGCGATGGTCAGCTTCCGCTCGCTCAGCTTCTCCTGGATGTACGAGAGCCAGTCATCGGGATCGATGCCGAACCGGTGGCCGGCCGCGTCGGCGAGATCGAGCGGGAGCGCGAAGCGATAGAAGGCGCGGCCTTTCCCGCTGAACAACTGCTCGAGAATCCCTTCCTCGGAGCCCAAGAACGCGTACGACACTGCCCGCTGCGCTTGGAAGCGGGTGCGCATGAGGTCGAACACGCGGGGACCCAGCTGGCCGGCGGCCTGGAACTCATCGAACGCGACGACGACGCGCTTTCCGGTCTTCGCCGCCAGCGCCCGCGGAAGGTCGAGCGCGCCATCGAAGAAGCGCTGGGCGTTCTTCTCGCGCGCGAGCTCGAGCGCGAGCTCGACGCGCTCGTAGCGGATCTTCACCGTCGGCCGCATCCCCGCCGCGATGGCCTTCGCGTGGTCGAAGCTCCGTTCGACGCCCGACACGTTCTCGAGCACGGCGTCGGCGAGGCGTTCGCCCAGCCCGCGGATGTCGGTCGCGCCCATGCAGTCCACATAGGCGGTGTGCAGGCCCTTGCGCCGCAGCCGGCGAAGGATCTCGAGGATCACCGACGTCTTGCCGATCCGCCGGGGACCCGCGATGAGGATGTGGTTCCCGTCCACGAGCCGGGCCACGGCGCGGCGGATGTAGCCCTCGCGGCCGACGATGTCCGCGGCGGGCACCGGGCCCCCGAGCGGGAAATATGCCGCGGGGAGGGGAGCCTTCGTGAAAGGGCGAGGCATTCGCGCTAGCATACATCTAACGTATACAGTGGCTGCATCCACCGTATACACGTGCTACGCTCGTGCCGTGGGACGCTCCGCCGCCGCCCAGGCCGCGCTCGAGCGCGCCGTCGCGGCGATCGATCGCGAGCTCGCGGCCAACCTCGAGCTGACGAGCATGTTCGACCAGACGAAGCAAGCGTTCGTCCTGGAGAACGGCCAGTGGCAGCTCCACGCCGGGACCGTTGGGCGCGAGCTGCCCGCGGCCCACGCGTTCGCGGCGGATCTCTATGGGCGGATGCCCGCGGCGGAGTCGGCGATGGAGCGGCGCGGACCGGCGAATTCGCTGAAGGACGAGGACCGCGAGATCGTCGAGCGCTGGGAGGGCGACGCCCGGGAGGCCCAGCGACGGCTGCGCGCCGACCTCGCACGGCCCCAGCCATCCCTCGTCCAGACGATCGCTCGGCTGTTCGGCCGCTCACCGCGCACTTAGGCCAGCCCCGGCACGTTACGTGCATCGTGACGACGCCGATGCCCTCTAGGAACGGGAATGGGCCGACCTTCGGCCGCGCCTATCGCGCCTACCGGATGCCGCACCGCCGCGGCCGCATGTCCCGGCGCCCCTCGGCTGCCGGCAAGCTCGGCGCGACCGCCGGCATCCTCACGGCGATCCTCATCACCTTCGGCATCTTCGCCGGCACCGCCGCCGCCGCCTTCTTCGGCTATTTCGCGGCGGACCTGCCCGCGGCACACGAGCTTGCGACCGTGCCGGTCCCGCTGTCCACGTACATTTACGACCGCACCGGCGAGCATCTCCTCTACACGCTCGAGGATCAGCGCCGCGAGCTCGTCACGCTCGCCGAGGTCCCGGTGATGATGCAGAACGCGACCATCGCCATCGAGGACCACAGCTTCTGGACGAACCCGGGGATCGATCCTGCCGGCATCGTCCGCGCCCTGCAGGTGAACCTCGCGCGCGGTGGCGTCTCTCAAGGTGGCTCGACGATCACCCAGCAGCTCATCAAGACGCGGCTGCTGGGCGATGAGCCGACGATCACCCGGAAGATCAAGGAGGCGATCCTCGCCATCGAGGCGACGCGGACGTTCAGCAAGCAGCAGATCCTCGAGATGTACCTGTCCCAGATCTTCTACGGCAATCAGTCCTACGGGCTGAAGGCGGCGGCGAAGACGTACTTCGGCGTCGCCGACCTGAATCAGCTCACCCTCGGTCAGATGGCGCTGCTCGCCGGCCTGCCCCAGGCCCCGTCCGACTTCGACCCGGTCCAGAATCCGACCGCGGCCGCCGCGCGGCGCGCCCTCGTGCTGGACGCGATGGTCGAGTTCGGATTCGTCACCCAGGCGCAGGCCGACGCCGCGAAGGCCGAGCCGATCAAGGTCACGCCTGCGCAAACGTCGCTGTACGCGCCGCACTTCACGTTCCGCGCGCGCGAGCAGCTCATCAATCTGCTGGGCGAGAAGGCCGCGTATCAGGGTGGCTACCGCGTGTACACGACGCTCGACTACAACATGCAGCAGCTCGCCGAAAAAGAGGTCAAGGACCACGTCGATGGGCTGAAGTTCGCGAACGTGAACAATGCCGCGCTCATCACGATGGACCCGACGACCGGAGAGATCCTCGCGTACGTCGGAAGCAAGGATTACTACGATCACTCGGTCAAGGTGCAGGGCGACTACGACGCCGCCGGCATCGCTCTTCGCCAGCCCGGCTCCACGTTCAAGCTCTTCACGTACCTGACCGGCCTGTTGAAGGGGGGCATGACCGCCTCGACGGTGCTGAACGACATCCAGTTCAACATGCCGGACGGCAGCGGCACGACGTACTCGCCGAAGGACGCGACGAAGGAGCAGCACGGCCCGGTGACCATCCGGCAGGCGCTGCGCGAGTCGCTGAACCTGCCGGCCCTCAACGTGACGCGGATGGTCGGGGTCGACGCGATCATCGACACGATCCACCAGCTCGGCATCCAGCGTGAATTCGATCGCTCGCGGCTCGGCGTCAGCTTCGGGATCGGCGCGGCCGAGATGCGGCTCATCGACATGGCGAGCGGCTATCAGGTCGTCGCGAACTACGGCCGCCGGATCGAGCCGACCTTCATCTTGAAGATCGTCGACAGCAGCGGCAAGGTCGCGCGGGACTTCAGCAAGCCCGAGACGAAGCAGGTCATCGACGAGCGCGTCGCGTGGGTCATGACCAACATCCTCAAGGACAACACCGACCCGGTGCACGGCTCGTTCGTGTTCGGTCCGTTCACCTCGATCGGGCGTCCGGCCGCATTGAAGACCGGAACGACCGACAACCTGCAGGACGTGCTGGCGATCGGCTACACCCCGACGCGCCTCACGGCGATCTGGATGGGGAACTCCGACAACAGCCAGATGAACGGCATCAGCTCGGCGCTGGGTCCGGGGATCCTGTGGCGCGACTACATGAAGACGGTCACGGGCGCGCTGCCGCCGGATGGGTTCGCGCGTCCCGCGGGCATCGTGGACAAGGTCGTCTGCGTGAACCCGTCGCTCACCGGTGGCAATGGCTCGGGCATGCTGCCCGGCCCGAACTGCCCGTCGAGCTTCCGTTGGACCGAGCAGTACGTGCAGGGCACCGAGCCCACGAGCGACGACCGCAACGTGTACCTCGCCGGAGGCTGCTACAAGATCAACATCCCTTTCGCCGACTGGTCCGCCGACATCGGCAAGTGGGCGAGCGCCGCGAACGGGGGCGCATACAACTACGGCCGGTTCAACTGGAACATCTGCGGCTACGCCAAGCCGAGCCCTTCGCCTTCGGCCAGCCCAGGTGACGAGTCACCGACGCCGCTGCCGAACCAGACCCGGCCACCGGCTCCGACCCCGCAGCCGAAGCCAACGAGGAAGCCGTAAGCCGAACCTAGACTTTCCTTCGTGGCCACGAGGGGAGCCGAACGGACCTTCTACGCACCCGTCGACGCGGAGCTCCAGGAGCTCCAGCGGCGGCTGCTCGAGGTCGGCGTCGGCGCGCACCCGACGTTCGCGGCGGCGGTCCAGCATCTGTTTGGTTCGCCGGGCAAGCTATTACGACCGACGCTCGTGTTCCTATCCGCGCGCTTCGGGCCATCCCACGACGGAGAGGTCGTGCTCAACTTGGCGCAGTCGCTTGAGCTCGTTCACACCGCGTCGCTCGTCCACGACGACATCGTCGACGAGGCCGAGCTCCGGCGGAACGTCGCGACGGTGAACGCCACGTGGGACGACGACGTCGCTCTGATCGTGGGGGACTACCTGTTCGCGAAGGCGTATGCCCTGGCCGCCGTGCTCCCCAAGCCGGAGGTCATTGCGATCGTGGCGCAGACGGTCTTCGCGCTGTGCGACGGCGAGCTGAACGAAGTGACCGCCTCACGCGCGCTGCCGACCGAGGTCGCGTACTTCGAGCGGATCGAGCTGAAGACCGCGAGCCTGTACGCCGCGTGCTGCCAGGGCGCCGCGCTGCTCGCCGATGCGGAGGCGGAGCACGTCGCCGCGCTCGGCGCGTACGGCACGAACCTCGGGCTCGCGTTCCAGATCACCGACGACGTCCTCGATGTCGCGGGCGACGAGACGGACTTCGGCAAGACGGTCGGCCGTGACCTGGCGGAGGGGATGCCGACGCTGCCGATGATCTACGCCGTCGAAGAGACCGGCGATCCCTCGCTCGGCGCGCGGATCGTCGCGCCTGGCAAGGATGTCGGCGAGCTGCGCGAGCTCCTTCGGATCATCCGCGAGTCGGGTGGGGTCGAGCGTGCGCGTGCCAAGGCGCGTGCGTTCCACGACGCGGCCGTCACCGCGCTGGATGCGTTACCCGACCGGCCGGAGCGCGACGCACTACGCGACATCGCCGGCTTCGTGGTGCGCCGGGCCCGCTAGCTCTGGCCTCCCGGACGGCCGCCGCGGCGGCGTCCCCCACGGCGCCGCCGCCGCCGGGGGCCCGCACCGGGAAGCGGCACCGGGGTCGCGCGCTCCTGACGCGGGATCTCATCTGAGCCATACGAGCCGACGCCCCTCGTGTGGGCCGGCACCGGATCGAAGGTCACGCCGAGCTCCTCCGCGGTCATGGTGGCCCGGCTGCCATCGACCATGCCGACGACGATCGACTCCTTGGTCATGGAGACGCCCTGGACCTGGGCGCAGCCGCCGGTACCGCATTGGCCGCTCACGCACGACGGGATGTGGAAGGTCTCGCCGAGCTTCGGGAGCTTGCCCTTCACCTCTTGGTACGTCTCGAGCTCGTAGATGAGGCAGCACTTCAACCGACCGCACACGCCCGTGAGCTTGCTCTGGTTGAGCGGGAGGTCTTGGTCCTTGGCCATGCGGATCGAGATGTTCGAGAACTTGTCGAGCCACGACGAGCAGCAGAGCTCACGCCCGCAGGTACCGACACCGGTCAGCACCTTCGTCTCATCGCGGGCGCCCAGCCGGCGGAGCTCCACCCGCGTACCGAACTGCGCCGCGAGTTCCGCGCTGAACGGCGCGAGATCGGGGCCGGCGGCCTCCGTCGAATAGAAGACCACGACGTTGCCGCCATCGAACTGCCAGTCCGTCCCGAGGACGTGGATCTCGAGGGCGAGCCGCCGGGCCGTCTCCGCAGCGGCCTGCGTCGACTCGGTCTCGCGCCGCTTGTGCTTCGCGAGCTCGAACTTGTCGCTCGCCGTCGCCTTGCGGACGAGCGTGCCGAGCGGTGGGTCGATCTGCACGAGCGGTGAGTCCGTCGGGAGGATCTGCACGCGCGCCGCGTCCTGACCGAGCTCCGTCTGGACGATCACCCACTCGTTGATCGCCAGATCATCGACGGGGCCGGGCTCGAAGAAGTACATCCGGCCGGCCGTCTGGAAGCGGGCCCCGACGACGATGCGCGTCATGCGGCCGCTCCCTCCACGTACGGAAGCTTGAGCGCGAGGATCTCGAGCATCGCCCGCGCGTTCGCGTTCCAGAAGAGGTCCCGGCGAAGCCTCTGCACGAGCAGCGACGCGTCTACGAGGTCGCGAGCGTCGGTCTTTGCCGCGATCCGCGCGGTCTCGGCGGCGCGATCGGGACGGAGCGCGTCGCCGTCGACGCCACGCGCTCGCACCGCAGAGTCGCGGAGTAGCTCGATCCAATGTTCCAGGCGCACTTCGATGGCCTCGGAGCGCTTGCGCGGGTCGCTTTCATCGGAAAGCTTCACGGCCCACTCGAAGCGGTCGGTAAGGCCGCTGCCGACGAGCTTGAAGAACTCCTTCTCGATCGCGCGGCGCATCGTGCGCTCGCCGCCTTCGTCGGTCGCGAGCCTGATCGCGATGCCGGGACGTCCTGCCGCGGCGGCGGCGATGCCCGCCGCGTCCTGTACCTTGCGTTCAGCCAGGCCGGTTGCGATCTCGCCGCTGGAGACGGACCGGAACGCAAGTGCCTGCAGCCGCGACTGGATCGTCTCGTGGAGCGACATCGGCGCGACCGAGATCAACAGGATCACCGCGTGCTTCGGTGGCTCCTCGAGCGTTTTCAGGAGGGCGTCTTGCGCATATTGGTTCATGTCGCCGGCGTCGTCGATGATCACGATGCGGGCGCGCCCTTCGAGCGGACGCAGCGCGAGATCGGTCTGCATCTCGATGATCTGCTCGATGAGGATGTCCTTGCGGTCGGCAGCGCGCTCAATCGTCCGGAGGTCGGGATGGACGCCGCGCTCGATGTTCAGGCAGGCGCGGCAGACGCCGCATCCGCCTGACGGGCGCTTCGGATCGAGACAATTGAGGGTCTGGGCGAGGCGGATCGCGACGGTGCGCTTGCCGATGGATCGCGGGCCGAAGAGACCGTAGGCGTGCGCGACATCGCCGCGCGCCGCGCGCGCGCCGAGTCTCTCGAGCATCGCGCGCTGGCCAATGACTCCACGCATCGCGGTCATGCTAGCCGCGCGGCTTCGTACGCGGCTTCGGTCCGTGCGGCGACGTGGGGCCAGGTGAATCGCTCCTGCACTCGACGGCGACCCGAGGCACCCATCGCGGCCGCGCGGGCCGGGTCGGCGAGCAGCGTGAGGATGGTGTCCGCGACCGCGCGCGGATCGTTCGCCGCGTGAAGGCCGTCGATCCCGTCGCGCACGACCTCCCGCAGCGGCGGGATGTCGCCGGCGATCACCGGTCGTCCGGCGCACCACGCCTCGAGGTACGTGTGGCCGAAGGTCTCGTGGTCCGATGGCATCGCGAAGATCGTCGCGTCCGCGTACGCCGCGGCCTTGCGCTCTTCGCTGACGATCCCCGGCTCCGACCACCGCGCGTCGGCCAGCGGCGCCGGTCCGAGGAAGCGCCGCTGCCCGATCACCACGAATCGCGCGTCCGGATGTTCGCGCCAGACGAGCCGCGCCGCGCCACGGAGCGCGTCGTATCCCTTGTACCGCTCCTTTCTGCCGACGAACAGGATCGTTGACGGGTCGGGCGGGCGTTCCGGGATCGTCGCGGTCAGGATCGGGCCGACCCCGGTCACGAAGGCGCGCTCGACGCCCCGCGCGCGGTACCACTCCGCCTCCCACTCGGTCAGGCCGATGACCGCCGCGTCGCGCCGGTAACGCGCGACATCCGCCGGCCCGTCACCCGAAAACGGCTGGCCGGGATGCACGAGCGGCGTCTCGACGAAGGCGGCACCCGCGGCACGCGCGGCCCGTTCGTAGGGCCCGGCCCACTCGCGCGCGAGGCAGTGCACCACGTCCGCGCCGGCGATCCCTGCGCGCAGCCGATCGGGATCGATGAGCGACACCGGGAGCGTCCCCTCGAGCAGCGCGACGGGACTCGCGATGAACCGGTAGGTCAGGCCAGCGTCCTCGATGACGACATCACCCGGCGGCGCGTCGTACACGCGGGCAGGGATGCCGGTCCGGCGGACCGCGGGACGCAGGCCGACGAGCGTGACGTCGTGCCCGCGATCGCGGAGCGCAGCTGCGAGCGCGCGGGCCTGTGCTTCCGATCCACCGACCGTCGAGAGCAGCTTCTTCGCGATGATCACGCGCACCCGGCTGAGCCTAGGCGGCGGTCGTCTCCCGCTCGACGCCCATGGCGATTGCGTGCGCCGCCTCGACGCGATCCATCACCGCGTTCCAGCTCCAGCGGGTCTCGACCTTCGTCCGACCGCGCTCGCCCATGGCCCGCGCGCTCGCGGGGTCATCGAGGAGCCGCAGGATCGCGCGCGCGACCTCGTCAGCCCGCTGGCGGACCACGATGCCATCGCTGCCGTCGTCGATGACGTCGCGCAACGCCGGGATATCGCCACCGATGACCGGCTTGCCGTGCAGCCAAGCCTCGAGATATCCAAGGCCGAACGTCTCGTGGCGCGATGGCATCGCGAACAGCGAGCACGCCTCGAGCGCCGCGTCCTTGTCGGTGGCGGATGCGTTCTCCAGATGGATGACCCGCTCGTCTGCGTACCGCTGGAAATCGTCGAAGAACGTCGAGTAGAAGCCCGGGAGACCGATGAAGACGAATCGCGCGTGCGGGTGCGTGCGCCACACGACTTCGGTCGCGTCGAGGAGCTGGATGTAGCCCTTGTACCGCTCCTTGCGTCCGACGTAGAGCACGATCGGCGCGTCCTCGGGAATGCCATGTCGCGCGCGGAAGCCGGCGCCATCGCCGCTCGCTGTCGCGTTGGGCCCCATCCCCGTGGTGACGATCCGCGCGCCTTCGATGCCGTGTGCCGCGTGCCAGTCGCGCTCCCAGTCGGTCATCGTGGTGATGACGCTCGCAAGCCGGTACCGCGCGAAGTCCGCGGCACTGTCGCCGCCGTGGAACTGGCCGGGGTGAGCGAGCGGCGTCAGAGCGATCGGGATGCCGAGCTCCTCGGCCACGTCGATGCTCGAGTCGAGGTATTCGCGGCCGACGTTGTGGATCAGGTCGCGATCCTCCGCGTATCGCTCGAGCAGCTCGCCGCGCATGAGGTCAACGAGCGTCGTCGCGTCGGCCGCCATCCCGAGGAGTCCGCCGCGGGGCTTCACCTGGACGACCTCGACGCCCTGGTCGACGAACACGCGATGGTCCTCGTACAGGACCGGACCGAACGCGGCGCCGCGGTACGCGGACTCTTCATTCTCCGTCGGCCACGCGCACACGACGCGAACGTCATGCCCGCGCGCGGCGAGGCGCGTCGCGAACTGGTACGCGAGGCTCTCGGATCCGCCGATCGGGGAGTAGCCACGCTTCGTGAACAGCAGCTTCATCGAAGGAACGTCGAACGCACGTGCGGTGCCAGTCTGCCGCTTAGGAAGCGGCGGCGGAGTCTTCGACGCCGAGGAACTTAAACCACGTGCGCTCCCCGGCGCGGATGTAGCTCGAGAAAAGGTAGCTTGGCGTGGATGGCGGCCTGAAGGGCTTGCGGGCGAGCGTCAGGTGCGATTCCTGCAGCGTCCGTCCGCCTTTCTTGTGGTTACAGCCCTTGCACGCCGCGACGACGTTCTCCCAGGTGTGCTGGCCGCCGCGATGCCGCGGGATCACGTGGTCGAGGGTGAGGTCGTGGCCGCGCTTGCCGCAGTACTGGCAGGTGTGGTCGTCGCGCACGAGGACTTCTTTGCGGGTCATCTTCAGGACGGGTCGCGGGCGTTTGATGTGGTAGGCGAGACGGATGACTGAGGGCGTGACGATCGATCTTCGTTCGCTGGTAACGATGTGTCCGTTCTGCTCGATGACGACGGCCTTCTGCTTATCCATGAGAACCACCGCGCGGCGCACGTTGCATACGTTCAACGGCTGGTAGTCCAGGTTGAGCACGAGGACGTTCGCGTCGACCAGGCCCATGTTCCGATTTTAGGGGTGGAGCGGTACGATTGGGCTTCCGATGGCTCAGAACGGGAACGGACACCCAAAGGACACTCCCAAGGCGACTTGGACGGTGAAATCAGGCCTCGCCCAGATGCTCAAGGGCGGGGTCATCATGGATGTTGTCACCGTCGAGCACGCGAAGATCGCCGAAGAGTCCGGAGCGGTCGCGGTCATGGCGCTCGAGCGAGTCCCCTCCGACATCCGGAAGGAGGGTGGCGTCGCGCGAATGAGCGACCCGCAGCTCATCGCGGAGATCATGGACACGGTCACGATCCCGGTGATGGCGAAGGCCCGCATCGGGCACTTCGTCGAGGCGCAGGTGCTGCAGGCCATCGGTGTCGACTACGTCGACGAGAGCGAGGTCCTCACCCCTGCCGACGAGAAGTTTCACATCGACAAGAAGAAGTTCGACGTGCCGTTCGTCTGCGGCGCGCGCGATCTCGGTGAGGCACTCCGCCGTATCAGCGAAGGCGCGGCCATGATCCGCAGCAAGGGCGAGGCCGGCACGGGCAACATCGTCGAGGCCGTCCGTCACATCCGCGAGATCACCGGCGGCATCGAGGCTCTCGCGGGCCTCGATGAGTCGCAGCTTCGCGAGAAGGCGGCCGAGTACCGGGTGCCGCTCGATCTGGTGCGCGGGGTCGCCAGGGCGAAGAAGCTGCCCGTCGTGCTCTTCTGCGCCGGCGGCATCGCGACGCCCGCTGACGCCGCCCTGATGATGCAGCTCGGTGCGCAAGGCAACTTCGTCGGTAGTGGGATTTTCAAGGCGTCCGAGGACCCGAAGGACCAGCTCCGTCGCGCGAAGGCGATCGTCGAGGCCACGACGCACTTCATGGACCCCCAGCTCATCGCCGAGGTCTCTCGTGGCCTCGGGCAGGCCATGCGCGGCATCGCGCTCGAGACGCTCGCCGCAGGCGAACGGCTTGCCGTCCGCGGTTGGTGACCGCCTAGCTCGCGCCGGCGTCCTCGGCCTCCAGGGCGACTTCCGCGAGCACATCGAGACCTTCCAGCGGCTCGGGATCGACGCTGTCGACGTCCGTCGCCCCGAACAGCTCGATGCGATCGACGCGCTCGTCATCCCCGGCGGAGAGAGCACCACGATCGGCAAGCTCGCCTCGCACTACGGGTTCATCCCGAAGCTCCGCGAGCGCGTCGCCGAAGGCATGGCGGTGTGGGGGACGTGCGCGGGCGCGATCTTCATCGCCCGCGATGTCTCGGGTCATCCGCACCCGCTAGCGGAGCTGATGGACATCCGCGTCCGTCGCAATGCGTTCGGACGGCAGCTCAACTCGTTCGAGGCGGATCTCGACGTATCGCAGCTCGGGAGCGAGCCGTTCCACGCCGTGTTCATCCGCGCCCCGCTCATCGAGTCGGTCGGTCCGGGCGTCGAAGTGCTTTCCGAACTCGACGGCACGATCGTCGCGGCACGTGAAGGCAAGCTCATGGCGACGTCGTTCCACCCGGAGCTCACTCCGGATGGCCGGTTCCACGAGTACTTCCTGAAGCTCGGCCGGAGCTAGCGCATGCCGGTCCGTCCCGCGATGCTGACGGATCTGCCGCGCGTGACGCGCTTCCTCACGAACGCGAGCCGTGAGCCGGATGCGATCCTCGGCTCGGTCCTGCCCCAGCCGCTCGTCTCGAGCGCGCTCGCCGGCTGGTGGAAGCTGCTGCCCGGGACGCTCGGAATGCGGGGCCGGCTGCGGCTGTACGTCGAGGAATACCGCGGCCGGTTGTGCGCGGTCGCGCTCATCTACAGCGGCCGGCGCCCCGAATGGGTCATCCTCGCGCTCGCCGCCGCGCCCGATCCGGGTGGGGCGGAAGGTTCGGTCAAGCTCTTGTCGCATATCTCGGCGTCGGCCGCCCAGCATGGCCAGCTGCGCCTCTTCGGCGCGGTCGCCGATGCCGGGCTCAGCGCTGCGGCAGGCACCGCGCGTGCGCGCGAGACCTTCTTCCAAGCCGGCTTCTACTCGTACACCCGCGAGACCTGGTACGCGGCACCGCGCGCCCCCCTGCGCGCTCCGACCCGCACGCTCGATGGCCACTACGCGCGCCCCCGCGACGCGCACGACCTCTTCCGGTTCTATGCCGCGACGACCCCGCACGCAGTACAACGCGCCGAGCAGCTCACGGTCGAGGACTTCGACATCGGGCGCCGCGCGGGTGCTTTCGATCCGCCGTTCCTCGTGAGCGGGAATCCGCTGGCCATGCGTCGCGAGACTGCGATGGTCGTGGGCACCGAGCCGCGCCTTGGTGCATTCGGGGTGAGCTTCCGCGGCCTGGATACCCACCCCCACGTGGTGAAGGCGCGGTCCGTCGACGGGGACATCGAGCTCGCGCGCGATGTCGTGCGAGCGACGACCCTCGAGCTGCCGAGCGGCAGGCCGATCACGTCACCGGTGCGCTCATATGAAGAGCACGTCGCTCGGGCGCTGCTCTCCGAAGGGTTCCGCGAGGTCGCGACGGCCATGCTGTTCGTCAAGGAGCTCGCCGTGCGGATCGAGGAGCCGGCGCTTGCGCCGGCGGTGGTGCGCTAGCCCGTTGCCCGGCGGCATACGGGACTGGTCCTCGATATGCTCCGCTCCGCGTAGTACCGTGAGATGACGACCGATCGAGATGACCTCGACGCGATCCTGGATGCTCTTCCCCCCGACCTATGCCAACGGGTGCGCGCGCTCGCGGATCTCAACGGTCTCCTCGAGATCGTCATGGACCTCGGCCGGATCCCCGAGGCACGCTTCGCCGGCCGCGAGGAGCAGCTGTCGCACCGCGAGGTGACCGCCGAAGACCTCGCGTACGTGATCTCGCGCATCGGTCAGTTCGGCGGCGATAACCGCGCCGGCATCGAGCGGACCTTGCACCGGATCAGCGCGCTGCGGAATCGCGCGGGCAAGGTGGTGGGGCTCACGCTTCGCGTCGGCCGCGCGATGTACGGGACCATGGAGATCATCCGTGACGTGGTCGAGGCGGGGAAGAGCATCCTGCTGCTCGGCCGGCCCGGCGTTGGCAAGACGACGCTGCTGCGCGAGGTCGCCCGCGTCCTCGCCGACGACCTCGCCAAGCGCGTGGTCGTCGTCGACACGTCGAACGAGATCGCGGGCGACGGCGACATCCCGCATCCCGGCATCGGCCGCGCGCGCCGGATGCAGGTCGCCACACCGTCGTTCCAACACGCGGTGATGATCGAAGCGGTCGAGAACCACATGCCCGAGGTCATCGTCATCGACGAGATCGGTACGGAGCAGGAGGCCGGCGCGGCCCGCACGATCGCCGAGCGCGGCGTGCAGCTGGTCGCCACCGCGCACGGCAACACGCTCGAGAACCTCATGCTCAACCCGACCCTCTCGGACCTGATCGGTGGCATCCAGACGGTGACACTCTCCGACGAAGAAGCGCGCCGGCGCGGCACCCAGAAGTCCGTGCTCGAGCGGAAAGCCCCGCCGACGTTCCAAGTGCTCGTGGAGATCCAGGGCTATCAAAAGGTCGCGATCTATCACGATGTCGCGCACACGGTCGACGCCGTGCTGCTCGGGAATCCGGTCGCGCCGGAGCTGCGCGAGCGGGACGGATCCGGCGACGTGAAGGTGTCGAGCGGCAGGGCCTCGCGGGAGCCCGCCGAGGCCGTCGAGCGCCGGAGCACACCGCGCGCGTCGACCATGGGCGTCCGCGAGACGGTGAAGGTGTACCCCTTCGGGATCTCGTGGTCGCGCCTCGAGGACGCCGCGCGGGGCCTGGATCTGCCGGTCGCGATCGTACGCGAGCCCGAGGATGCCGACGTCGTCATCACGCTGAAGAACTACTACCGCCGCAAGACGCCGCGCCTGCGCGACGCCGAGTCGAACGGCGTCCCGATCTACGTCGCGCGGAGCAATTCGTCGTCGCAGATCGCGAGCGCGCTCACGAGCGTCTTCGAGCTCCGGCGTGGGCCCGAGGAGGACGCGCTGGACGAGACTCGCGAGGCCATCGACGCCGTCGCGAATGGCGGCCGGGACGAGGTCGAGCTCGAGCCGCAGAACGCGTACGTGCGCAAGCTGCAGCACGAGCTCATCGAGCGCGCGAATCTGAGCTCGCGCAGCACCGGTCACGAGCCCTACCGCCGCGTCCAGATCCATAGGTGAGCGGCCTCTTCCTGTCGTTCGAGGGCGGAGAGGCTTCAGGCAAATCGGTTCAAGCGCAGCGCCTCGCTGAATGGCTGCGATCGGCGGGCCACGATGTCGTCTCAGTACGCGAGCCGGGCAGCACGCCGGTCGGCGAGCGCGTGCGTGACATCGTCCTGCACGCGCAGGAGATCCCGCTTGCGCCGAACGCGCAGGCGCTGCTGTACAGCACGGCGCGCGCGCAGCTCGTGCGGGACGTCATCCGCCCGGCGCTCACCGCGGGCAAGATCGTGATCGTCGACCGCTTCTACGACTCGACGCTCGCCTATCAGGGGTTCGGGCACGGGGCCGATCTCGAGCAGCTGCGTGCCGTGACGGACTTCGCCGTCGGCGACGTCCGTCCGGATCGGACGCTCCTGCTGGACCTGCCGGTCGAGGCCGCCGAGCAACGCGCCGCGACCAGGAAGCCCGGGCGAGCGTGGGATCGCTTTGAGTCCGAAGCGCGTGCGTTCCACGAGCGCGTCCGCGAGGGTTACCGCCAGCTGGCTGCCGCGGAACCGCGCCGGTTCGCCGTGATCCGTGCCGATCGCGCCGTCGAGGCCGTCGCCGCGGACGTCCGGAAAGAGGTCGAGCGCCTGCTGCCCGCTGCTACGCTCACGCCGCCATGAAGCTGGTCATCGCGATCGTTCACGGCGAGGACGCGGGCGCGCTCGTCGATGCGCTCACCGACAAGGAGTACCGCGTCACCCGGCTTCATTCGACCGGCGGCTTCCTGAAGCAGAGCAATGCCTCCGTCCTGGTGGGCGTCGAGGAGCCCCAGGTTGAGGACGTCCTGGCGGTGATCCGAGAGACCTGTCACGCCCGGCAGCAGTTCATCAACCCGATGCCGCCGATCATGGAACCTGGCGAGTTCTACATGCCGTATCCCGTCGAGGTGTCCTTCGGCGGGGCCACGGTGTTCGTTCTGGACGTTGCGCGATACGAAAGGCTCTAACCAGGCCCAAATCGGGCCGGAACGGCGACTTCGTGATTTTCGGTCATATTTCCGTCCCGTTTCAGAGGCCGGGCACCCCTTAAGCCTGCCCCCTTGCCTGCCGAGTTACCTGTCGAAGCTCCGGCGAAGGGAGGCTCAAAATGCGTCGGATCATTGCAACTGTTGCCACGCTTGCGGCGCTCGTCCTTGGCGGAGGCGCCGGCGTCTCAGGCATCTAGGTCACCTAGCGTCCTCTAGAGGCGCATAAGAAGCGCGCGGGAAGGGAGCCGGAGGCTCTCTTTTCGTTTATTGATGCGTCGGTCCCCGCGAGATACGGGTTGATCAGAGACGCTCGCGTATTCTCCGCCCGTGCTCGACCCACTCGGCGTGCCAGCAAAAGTCAGGTGGCTTGTCTACCTAGTGCTCTTGGCCGCCACGACCGTGATCGTGGCAGCGTCGTTTCCTGCGCCCGTTGGCGTCGACCTGGGGCGCATTTTCTTTTGGGCAGCGATCACCTTCGCGCTCGCCGCTTTGCCTGTACGCCTGCCGGGCGGGATCGTGGCGCACACGACAACAGCGCCGCTCATCGCAGCCGTTTTCGACTCAGGCCTGCCGAATCCCTTCGCGATTGTCTGGATTGCTCTGTTAGGCACGATCGAGATTCGGGACCTCCGGAGACAAATCCCGCTATGGGGCACGTTCTACAACCGGGCTAACTACGTGCTCGCGACATTCGGTGCGTGGGTCGCTGTGCGTTTGACACAAGATGCCGTGAGGCCCGATGACCCTCTAGGAACCGTTGCGCAGATCGGTCTAGCGGGGCTCGCGTTCAGTTTCGTAAACATGATCCTCGCGGTCAGCCTCGCTAGTCTCCGCACCGACACGCCTTTTGGGCGTGTATGGGCGCTAAGCATCAGCAACGTGCTGACAGGACTCGTCGCGCTCGTTCCAGTCGGCTGGCTAATGGCGCAGATCGGCGTGAAGGTTGGTCTCTGGGCAGCCTTCTTGTTCATGGTCCCGCTGTACCTGGCGCGGTTCTCATTCAGCAAGTACGCCGAGACCCGCGAGCTGTTCTTCGGTACGGTCAGTGCGCTCTCGCAAGCAATCGACGCAAAGGACGGGTTCACGCGAGGCCACGCAGACCGCGTGTCGCGGATCGCAGGTGCGATCGCGCGAGAAATGCACATCACCGAGAAGCAGATCGAACAGATCGAGCTCGCTGGCTTGCTTCACGACATCGGCAAGATCGGCGTAGAGGACCGGATCCTCATGAAGCCGATGCGCCTCGACGCCGACGAGCAGGAGTTGATGCGTCGGCATCCGATCTATGGTGCGTCGATCCTTGAGCCCTCGGCAGCACTACGTCCGCTCGTTCAGATGGTGTTGCACCACCACGAGAATTTCGATGGCAGTGGGTACCCCGAAGGGCTCAAAGGCGACGACATCCCTCTCGGTTCCCGCATCATCATCGTTGCCGACGCCTACGAAGCAATGACGTCCGATCGTATCTACCGGAAGGCGATCGGCCACGAGAAGGCCATGGACCAGCTGACCAAGTACAAGGGCATTCAGTTCGATGCCACGGTGGTCCGCGCCCTCGAACAGCTGCTTCAGAAACGCGGACCCGGCGCGTTCGAAGTGAGCGACTTGCCTCCGATCAACTACGAAACCCTCGCCGAGCTTCGCCGTCGGTTGGCGCGCGAGCCGATCGTTCGCGACGCCCATGCTGGCTAGCGGTGTAGCCGCAGGCATCGCCGCGGCCATCGCGTTCGGTGGCGACTGGCGCAGGCTCGCAACGTTTTCGCTCCGGTTCTGGCCGCTCCTCATCGTCGCGTCTGCCATCAGGCTCGTTGCGAGTCTCAGCTCCGCCGCGCCACTCGGTGTTTACCTCGTTGCTCTTGTCGGCATCGCTGCCGTGGCGGCGCTGAACTGGCGCCTTCCTGGCGCGAGCTTGATCGCGATCGGCACCGCGATGAACATTTTGGTCGTCGCTCTCAACTCTGGAATGCCGTACGACGGCGCGACCGTAAGTGCGGTCGGAGCGCCACCGCCGACCGACAGTCTCCATACGCTGATGGGCCCCGGGACGAGGTTGCCGTTCCTGGGTGACATCGTTCCGGTCGGAGTGGTCCGCTCCGTCTACAGCGTTGGCGACTTCCTGATCGCGCTTGGCGGATTCCTCATTCCGTTCATGTGGCTCCAGTCGCCGGTCGAAGGCGAGCTGACGCGCTACGAAGTCCGATCGCCGAACTTCGCCTTCTTCTGGTTGGCACAGGTCATCAGCCGGTTCGGTGATCCGATCACGCTCGTCGCCCTCACGTATGTGACCTATCGGCAGACCCACTCCGCGTTGCTCACCGCGGTCGCGGTCGTGATCGCGACGATCCCGAACGCGGTATTCGGTTTCTTCGGAGGTGCAGTGGCGGATGCCGTAGGGCACCGCCGCGCGATGCTGTGGTGCGACATCATCCGTGCCGCACTGATCAGCACGATCCCGGTGCTTCTGGGTCTGCAGGCGCCTCTCGCTCTGGTGTTTGTCGTCGTTCTGCTGGCTGGTGTCTGTGGTGCCGTCTTCGGCCCGGCTCGTATCGCGATCATTCCCGCGCTTCTGTCGCCTGACCGTCTGGCCGCGGGCAATTCGCTGGTGACTGCGTCCGACCGTGCGGTCGAGATCGGCGGCGCGCTTGCCGGCGGCGTACTGGTCGCGACGGCCGGAGAGAACGCGTTCTTCGTTGACGCCGCGACCTTCGCGATCTCGGCGCTGCTGCTATTACGTGTCGTCGTCGCGGAGACATCCCATCGATTGACGTGGTTAGGCCTGCTCGCTGACGCGCGCGAGGGCCTGGTCTTCCTCCGGCGATCTGCGACGCTTTGGTCGAACACGCTGTTCTCGCTCGCCGGACAAGTCTCCAATCCGGTAATCAACGGTCTGACGCCGGCGTTCCTCGTCGGCCGTTTCGCTTCGGGTGACGTGCAGATCGGCGCCGTCGAGTACGGGGCCGCTGAGGCGGCGATCGCATTCGGTGCAGTCGTCGCCAGCGTTACGTTGCCCGCGTCACTGTCGCGGGTCCGCAAGGGCCGCTTGCTGATCATCGGTTTCGCAAGTACGGGCGCGGTGATCATGCTGATCGCCTTGGCGCCGTCGTTCCCTGTTGCCCTCGCCCTGTTCGCCCTCCTCGGTGTTACGAACATCGTCTACTACGTTCCGACCGTGACGATCCTTCAAGAAGGAACGCCGCAGGACATGCGCGCGCGTGTGTTCGGAGCCCGCATCGCGATCACGAACCTGAGCTGGCTTCCGATCATCTTTGTCAGCGGCACCCTCGCTGATGCCGTTGGACCTGCGCCGCTCATCCTTGCGGCTGGTGGGCTCACGCTCGCGACCGCGGTCTTCGCCGCGCGGTTCGTTCCGGCTGTCAGCGAAGTCGCCTGACCGAAAGTCGGTCACCTACGGGCCCTGGGTTGCTTCACCGCCCGCCGAACTTGACAACCTGTACGCTGTGCGGGACAACTGAGGCAACTCTGGGGAGCGTTAGGGGTCGCGTGGCCGACTTTCCCGTTGCTCCTGGGAAGGAACCGTACAGACAGTGGCGCAAAAGACCCTACTCGTCGCGGACGATGACGCTTCGATCCGCTCTCTCCTAAAGCAGCTTCTCTCCGACGAAGGCTACGGCGTGCTCGAGGCGTCCACCGGCATCGAGGTCGTCGAAAAGGTCAAGGAATCGAGCCCTGACCTGGTGATCATGGATGTCCGGATGCCGGAGCTCGACGGCATCGAAGCGCTTGCCCGCCTCAAGTCGACGAACCCCAAGACCGCCGTGCTGATCATGACGGCGTTCGGCAGCTCCAATGCCGCGATCCGCGCGATGGAGCTCGGCGCCTTCGACTACATCACCAAGCCGTTCGAGCTCGACAAGATCTCGCACAGCGTGAAGCGCGTCCTCGCCTACCAGGACCTCACGCAAGAGGTTGAGGTCCTGCGCGACGAGATCAGCACGCTTGTCCAGACGGAGCGGATCGTCGGCAACTCACCCGCGATGCAGGAGGTCTACAAGACCATCGGCAAGGTCGCGAAGGCCGACGCCACCGTCCTCATCGCCGGCGAGAGCGGCACCGGCAAGGAGCTCGTCGCGGAGGCGCTGCACTTCAACTCGAACCGGCGCTCCGGTCCGCTCGTGAAGGTCTCCTGCGCGGCTCTTCCCGAGACGCTCCTCGAGGCCGAGCTCTTCGGTCACGAGAAGGGCTCGTTCACCGGCGCGATGACCCAGCGCCGCGGCCGCTTTGAGATGGCTGACAAGGGCACGATCTTCCTTGACGAGATCGGCGAGATGACCGTGCCGACGCAGACGAAGCTCCTCCGCGTCCTGCAGGAGCGCAAGCTCGAGCGCATCGGCTCGAACCTGCCGATCAAGGTCGACATCCGGATCGTCTGCGCGACGAACAAGGATCTGCAGAAGAGCGTCGAGCAGCAGAAGTTCCGCGACGACCTCTATTACCGGCTCAACGTCATCAACATCCATATGCCTCCGTTGCGCGATCGCAAGGAGGACATCCCCTCGCTCGTCGAGCATTTCCTCGCGAAACACCGCTACAGCGCGACGGCGCAGCCCGCCGCGATCAGCGAAGAGGCCATCCGCCGGCTCATGGAATACAACTGGCCGGGCAACGTGCGTGAGCTCGAGAATGTCATCGAGCGCGCCGTCGTCCTCTCCCGCGGCCAGATCATCACCAGCCGCGAGCTGCCGTTCGGGGAGCACGACGCCGCCGAAGGTGAGGAGGGTGACGGCGGCGAGGAGAAGGGGGACAGCTCGTTCTTCAAGAAGTCCGTCGCCCAGTTCGAGAAGGATCTCATCATGAAGGCGCTCCGCGACGCGAACGGCAACCGTTCGAAGGCCGCGGAGATGCTCGGCATCTACCGCCGCCTCCTCTACGCCAAGATCAAGGAGTACGGCCTTGAGGGCTACCCGCCCAAGGGCCGCTAAGCCCGCGGCGTCGGTCGTCGTCCGGCTGCACGAGACGACCGGCGTGGCGAAGGCCGGCTGGGACGCGGCCCTCAAGGCGGCGGTGAAGACCGCCCGCTCCGAGGTCGGCGAGCCGATCGCCGTCGAGATCACCCGCCAGTGGGCCGACCTCTCGGCGCGCGGCATCGCGAGCTACCACGTGAACGTGAAGGTCGCCTACCGGCAGGGCATCGCGCCACCGAAGCGGGAGCGGAAGAGGGCAGCCACCTAGGCCGGACCATCCCGTCGTGGTCCGGTATCAGCCACCTGTCCAACTTCTTGACACGCTCGGCAGCCAGAAGCACACTCGTCGCCTCCTACGACCGCGGGGCGGCGGTTCAGGGGAAGGGGAGCAACGTGGCGGACGGCGACGCGCAGGAGATCCTGGCGCAGGTGCTCATTACCAACGATGGCGAGGTCATCCAGCGGCTGCGTCTGTCGGCAGCCGAGGCGGCCCGGGTGTGCAACGTGACCCCGCGGCAGCTCATTTATTGGACCAAGAAGGGCCTCGTGAAGCCCTCGACGAACGACGACCACGACTACGACGTCTTCGCCATGGAGAAGGTGATCCGGATCCGGCAGGCCCTCGAGAAGGGGTACTCCCTCGAGAAGGCCGCCCAGGTCGTCGCCCGCGACCTCGGTGCGCTCCAGGCCGAGGTGAAGCGCCTCGAAGGGTTGGCGAACGAGGAACTCGAGGACGAGCTTCGGCGCCGCTTCGAGAAGCTGGAAGAGCGCGTGTCCCAGCTCCGGCGCACGCTCCCCGCATCGCTCACCATCGCCCGACTCCGCCGCGCGGTCGCGCTCCTCGCGCGGCTCGAGGCCGAAGGCACGTTGCAGAACGCGAGCGCGAACGGCGACATCGCAAAGGCGCTCGCGCTCCGGCTCGGTCGCGCGGTCGACGAGCTCGAGCTCCTGCTCCGCGAGGTCCAGCCGGCCGGCGCCTAACGTTCTCCGCGTGACCTCACGCGATCCACTCCTCATGACCGCGATCGCCGCTGGCAAGGTGACGCGCATCGGTCTCCAGCTCCTCGGTCGTGGGGCCACCGCGCTGCCGGGGCTCGTGACGCTCGCGATGGATCCCGACGCGATCGCGCGACTGAGCGCCACGCTGAGCCACGGCACGGTCTGTGTATCGGGCACGAACGGGAAGACCACCACCACGCGGATGCTCTCGGACATCCTGCGGACCGCTGGCTGGCAGCCGGTGCACAACCGATCTGGCTCGAACCTCGATCGCGGCATCGCCGCGGCACTCCTGGCCGACGCGACGTGGGGCGGCGAGCTTCGCGGCGATGTCGGCGTGTTCGAGATCGATGAGGCGTCCGTCCCGCGCGTGCTCGCTCGGCTGACCCCCGGCGTCCTCGTGATCACGAACCTGTTTCGAGACCAGCTCGACCGCTATTTCGAGATCGACGCGCTCGCGCGCCGCATCGGCGACGCCATCGGCCGACTCCCCGACACGACCACGCTCGTCCTCAACGCCGACGACCCGATCGTCTCGTACCTGGGGACCGACCATCGCGGCCCGGTCCTCACGTTCGGCGTCAACGATCGGTCGGTCGGAGGCACCGTGCCACAGGCGATCAGCGACGCGACCCGCTGCCCGCGGTGCAAGCGACCCCTCAGCTACAGCCGCGTGATCCTCGCGCACGTCGGTGACTGGCACTGCGAGCACTGCGGCCTCGAGCGGCCGCGGCCCGACGTCGGCGCCGCGAGCGTGCAGCTCGGTCCGAACGACACCCGACTTCGCCTCGGGGGTCCGGTCGCCTCCGCGATGGACGACGTCGTCGTGCCGTTGCCGGGTCTGTACAACGCGTACAACGCGCTCGCGGCCATCGCGGCAGCCCGGGCGTTCGGGATCGCGGTCACGACGGCGACGCGCGCGCTCGCCGGGTTCAAGCCCGTCTTCGGGCGGCTCGAGATCGTCGAGGCCGACGGCCGGCGCCTGCGGCTCGTGCTGGTGAAGAACCCGGCCGGGTTCAACGCGGCGATCAGCGCACTGCTCGAGACCGACCGGCACCCCCGCATCCTCGGCGCGCTGAACGATCGTGACGCGGACTCGCGCGACGTCTCATGGATCTGGGACGCGGACTTCGAGGCGCTCGCACCGCGGATCGCGCACGCGACCGTGACCGGCCTGCGAGCTCGCGATCTCGCGCTGCGATTCAAGTATGCGGGCGTCCCGCGCGACCGCCTGGCGGTGGTGGAGGGCTGGGTGCCGGCCCTTCGTGCGGCCATCGAGGGAACGCCCCTAGGCGAGGAGCTCGTGGTCCTCGCAACGTATACCGCGATGCTTTCGCTGCGCGATGCGCTCGCGCGCCTCGGTTTCGTGGGACAGTTCTGGGAGGACTGATGACGATGACCATCGCGGAGCTGCGGCTCGCCGCGCTCTCGTCGGCCGACCTCTCGGACGCCGTCCGGCTCATGCGACGCCTCGATCAGGAGCGCGTCCCCGAGGACCCGGTCACGCCCGACGAGGTGTATGCGCGCCAGATCACGGCGGCGCCACCGGACGGCCGGCTCTTCTTCTGGAGCGCCCGCGACAACCGCACGCTCGTCGGCGGCGCGTACCTGCAGGTGTCCGATCGGGACAACCGGCACCTCGGATTCGGTGGTGTGCTCGTCGCACCCGAGGCGCGGCGTCGCGGGATCGGGCGCACGCTGCTCCGGCACCTCGCCGAGCGAGCGTCGTCCGACGGACGAACGATGGTCGCGGGCCAGACCTGCGACCGCGTCCCCTCGGGCGCCGCGTTCGCCCGGGCAGTGGGCGCGAGCCCCGGGCTCGAGATGCACACCAACCAGCTCGATGTTCGCGCCCTGAAGCCCGAGCTGATCCAGCGCTCGATCGAAGGGTCGCGCGCGAAGGCCGCGGGTTACCACATCGCCTGGGTCGACTGGGCGAACGCGGACGACGCGACCATCGCGCAGGTCGCGCAGGCCTACGAGGCGATCAACGACATGCCCAAGGGCGAGATCGCGTTCGATGACGAGCATTGGGACGTTCCGCGGACGCGCGACCGCTACGCGTTCTTCGTGAAGATGGGCTTCGAGGTCTGGACCGCCATCGCGATCCATGACGCGACCGGCGCGGGCGTCGGGTTCACCGAGATCAATCGCACCTCGCAGGTCCCGGAGATCGTGCAGCAGCAGGGGACCGCGGTGACGCCGGCCCATCGCGGCCACGCCCTCGGGATGTGGCTGAAGGCGGCGATGCTCGAGCGGCTCGTCCGCGAGCGGCCGGAGGCGCGCTTCATCCGCACCGGCAACGCGAAGGTGAACGAGGCGATGCTCCGGATCAACGCCGAGCTCGGCTTCCAGCCGGCCTGGGCCACGACCATCTGGCAAGCCGAGGCCGCGACGCTGATGCAGGCGCCCGCGTAGTGGATCTGCGCATCGGCTACCTGTACCCGGATCTCATGTCGATCTACGGCGATCGCGGCAACGTGCTCGCGCTCACGCAGCGCGCGCAGTGGCGGGACATTGACGTCGAGACGCGTTCGTTCACGGCGGGCGAGACCTGGGATCCGGACTGGGCCGACGTGTATTTCTTCGGCGGCGGCCAGGACCAGGGGCAGGACATCGTGGGCGCCGATCTCGCCGGTCCGAACGGTGACGCACTGAAGCGTTCCATCGCGGGCGGCGCCGCGGTCTTCTCCGTCTGCGGCGGCTACCAGCTCCTGGGGCACGAGTACGTGCCCGCGGTCGGGGATCCGATCCCCGGACTTGGGGTCCTCGACGTGACGACGCGCGCCGGCAAGGTGCGCTTCGTCGGGAACCTCCTCGCCGAGACGGACGACGGGAAGACGCTCATCGGCTTCGAGAACCACTCCGGGTACACGTACCTCGGTCCGAAAGCGAAGCCGCTCGGGCGCGTCATCGCCGGGCACGGGAACAACGAGCAGGACCAGACCGAGGGCGCGGTGCAGGGCAAACTCATCGGCTGCTACCTCCACGGGTCGGCGTTGCCGAAGAACCCGTGGCTCGCGGATCAGCTGATCACCTGGGGTCTTGCCCGCCGGCATGGCGCCGTCGACCTCGCGCCGCTCGACGACGCCGAGGAGTACGCCGCCCAAGCCCAGGCCGCCGAGGTCGCGAAGACCCGCACCTGATCGGTACTCGCGTACCGCTCACAGGTCCTGCTGCGCGGGCCACTGCCGCTGTCGTGTCATCGCGACGTGCGACGCGTGGCCCACCTCGTCAGCGTGGCTACGGCCTCTGCCTTTTTGGCTGTCGGACCGGGAGCGCTCGCCGCCACCGGGGACGATGGTCCGACGCGCTCTGCGCCGCCGGACCGTCCGACCCGGATCATCCTCCGCCCGACCGATACCTCCGAGGTGGCACCCGCAAGAGCCAGCGACAGGACGGTGATCGTCCTGGTATCGACGTTCTGCGTCCTACCGTCGCTGCTCGTGGTCTTCCTCGGCCCGCCACTGCTTTCGCTAGCGCGTTGAACGGTGCGGTCAAGGCAGAATGCCACGGTGCGCGAGACTGCGGCGGAGCTGGGCCAGCTCCAGGCGCTCATCGATCGGAGTCACGCGAAGGCGAAGCCGCACATGGCCGGGATCATCCATCCTGGCACGTACTCGCTCACCGCGACGCAGGTCGTGAGGCTGCTCGACGGCATGAAGATCATCGCCGTCGCCGCGCCCGCGCCGAACGGCGATCCGCTCGTCGGCCCGATGGATGGCTGGTTCCTGCACGGGAGGTTCTTCTTCTCGTCGGGCGGCGACGCGGTCCGCATCAAGGGCCTGCGGAAGCGGCCCCGGGCGAGCGTCGTGTATTTCGAGGGCGAGAAATTCGCCGTCACCGCGCACGGCCACGCCGAGCTCATGTACCAGGGCCATCCCGACGTCGCGGAGATCGATGCGATCTTCCGCGAGCACTACGGCGGGAGCGCGTTCGACTGGAGCGAGCACGGCGTGTACGTGCGCTTGGACGCGGACCGCTTCTTCACGTACTCGCGCACGCCGGAGGCGTTTCCGGGCTAGCGCGGCCTCCTTCAATCGCAACGCGGTGCGGGCGAGCACCCGACGTGCTCACCCGCGCCGTTCGACCGGTCCCGTGCCTAGCACGGGGCCGGGGGTGGCCGCTAGGCTTTTACGACGTAGGTGCTCGCGATCTTGTCGTGCCAGCCCTGTTTGTTCGCGTCGAACGCGACCCAGATCACGCCGATGAAGAGACAGAGGAAGCTCAGGATGAGTCCGACGTAGCGGATGAACGCGTCAACGAGCGTGAGCTCACTGCCGGTGGTCTTCACGACCCGGATGCTGAGCGCGCGGTTCCCGATCGTCTGCCCGTGCCCGTACGAGGACCAGAAGTACAGGTAGTACGCCAGCCCGATGAGCGTCGACAGCCCGTTCCCGCGCACCGCGTCGCCCCCGAACAGGATGGCGTTCAGGATGCTTCCGACGATGCCCAGGATGATGAAATCGATGATCAGGGCGACGGTCCGGATGAGGAACCCGATCTTCTCGGTGGTCGCGGAACTCGTAACTACGGCCATTTTTGGCACCTCCTTCCCCCGGCGGAGTGTAGGGAGCCTCCGCCGAACGGGTTAGTACCGCTTTCCTACTTGCCGCCGGTTTGATGCAAGATGAGGCTTCGTCTAGAGAAAGGGGGGTCCCCGTGAATATCCAAAGCTTCTTCCGCGACGACGACGGCCAGGGCTTGGTCGAGTACGCACTCATCATCGCTGTCATCGCCATCGCCGTGATCGTTGCCATGGTCTTCCTGCGTGGCCAGATCCAGAACATCTTCAGCAACATCGGCAACAACCTCACCTAGTCGCAGCCGTCGAATACGAGGAAAGGGCGGCGCTCGCCGAGACGGCGACCGCCGCCCTTTCGTCCGCGGAGGGGCGTGGGATCCAAGCACTACTGGCGGTCCAGGACATCATCCTCGTTGCCTTCGTCCTGACGATCATCGTCACGGACTGGCGCTCGCACCGCATCCCGAACCTCGTTACGTATCCGACCATGGTCGTCGGGCTCATCCTCGGCGCGCTCGAGAGCAGCGGGCCGGCAGGCTTCCCCGGCGGCATCTTCTCCGGCGGCCTGCTCGATCACGTCGCCGGGCTGGTCATCGGCTTCCTGATCGCGTACCCGTTCTACGCAGCCGGCGGCCTGAAGGCCGGCGACGGCAAGTTCCTCATGGCCGTCGGTGCGGTCAAGGGGACGACCTTCCTCTTCGTCGGGGCGGTGTACGGGGCCCTCATTGGCGGCCTCATCGCGGTCGGGTTCATCGTCGCGCGCCGGACCGCGGCGCGGCGCGCCGGCAGCGGCGAGACGATGGGCACGGTCCTCCACTCGTGGATCCCGTACGGAGTCGCGCTCGGACTGGGCGCGCTCGCGGCGCTGGCGCTCGAGATGAGCCGCATATCATGAGTCCCGTCCATGGCTGAAAAGATCCGCATCCTCGTCGTCGACGACATCGTGGAAACGCGGGAGAACCTGGCCAAGCTGATCGGGTTCGAGTCCGACATGACCATCGTCGGCTCGGCGGACGGCGGTCAGCAGGCCGTCGAATTCGCGAAGCGCGACAAGCCCGACGTGATCCTCATGGACATCAACATGCCGGACATGGACGGCATCACGGCGACCGAGATCATCGCGAACACGGTCCCCGAATCGCCGATCATCATGATGAGCGTCCAGGGCGAGCAGGACTACCTGCGCCGCTCGATGCTCGCCGGCGCGCGCGAGTTCCTCGTGAAACCGTTCTCCGCCGACGAGCTCGTGAACGCGATCCGCCACGTGCACGAGATCGAGAAGGTGAAGCGCGCCCGCTACCAGCAGGCCGCGCCGGTGCCGCAGCCCACGGGCGGCGGCGGCGGCGCCCAGGGGCAGAGCCTCCGGCAGGTGCTCGAGCCCGAGCGGGGGAAGATCATCACGTTCTTCTCACCGAAGGGCGGCGTGGGTCGGACGACGATCGCGACGAACCTCGCCGTCGCGCTGCATCAGTCGACCGGCAAGGCGGTGTGCCTCGTCGACGGCAGCCTCCCGTTCGGGGACATCGCGGTCATCCTGAACATGAGCCCGAAGGCGAAGACCATCGCGGACCTGGTCGGCGCATTCGACCAGGTCGACGCCGAGGTCCTCGAGACCGTCCTCGTGTCGCACTCCACCGGGATCAAGGTCCTGCTCGCGCCGCCGACGCCCGAGGCCGCCGAGCTCATCACCGGCGCGAACATCAAGAAGATCCTCGAGACGCTCCGCGAGTCCTACGCGTACGTCGTGGTCGACACCTGGCCTTCGTTCCAGGAGCAGGTGCTCACGATGCTCGACGTCGCCGACGTGATCCTCACGCTCATGACGCTCGAGATCACGAGCCTCAAGAACGTACGCGTTTTCATGGAGATCGCCGAGAAGCTCGGCTACGACGATCAGAAGGTGCAGCTCGTCGCGAACCGCAACGACAGCTCCGGCGGCATCAAGGCCTCCGACGTCGAGGCGAGCCTGGCCCGGAAGATCCCCCACACGATCGTCTCAGACGGCCGCGCCCTCGTCCTCGCGGTGAACCGGGGCGTGCCGTTCGTCATCAGCCACCGCGAAAGCCAGGTCGCCAAAGACGTCTTCGCCCTTGCCGACAAGCTGTCTGGGGCCGGCGAGGCGCCCGGCACAGCGGCGGCGACACCGCAAAAGGCGGCACCCAAGCAGGGCCTGAGGCTGTTCGGCGCCCGCTAGCACCCAAGGTTGGCGTCAACTCGGTCTAAGCCCATCCAATAGCCCAAAAGGCCCCCTTCCGGACCATCCGCCGGCGCCGTTAGGGTCAGTAGACTCGCGAACGGAGGGAGCGCCCGCTCGACGGGCTTTCCCGAGGGGTTTGACCAGATATGTCGCTACTGAGACGGATCGAAGGCCAGCGTCCTGCTGGCACCCCCGAGGCTCCGGCCGCCCCAACGGGCGGGGCGAACGGCCCGGACCAGGGCGCCCTTGGCTCCGTGCCACCGGCTGGGGGGCCGCTCACCCAGACCCAGGCGCCGGCCCGCGACACCAACCGTGACCTGCGGTCGACCCTCCAGACGCGGATCATCAACAACCTCGACCCCCGCCTGAACCTCTCCGACGTCAAAGCCGTCCGTGCCGAGATCGACAGCATGTTCAACAAGTTCATCGACGAGGACGGGACCGTCATCACCCGCGTCGAGCGTCAGCGGATGCTCGAGCAGATCGTCGACGAGATCCTCGGCTTCGGCCCGATCCAGCCGCTTCTCAACGACGACTCCGTGACCGAGGTCATGGTGAACGGCCCGTTCCGTGTCTACGTGGAGCGGAAGGGCAAGCTCCAACTGTCGGACGTCACGTTCCAGGCCGACGAGCACGTCATGCGTGTGATCGAGCGGATCATCGCTCCGATCGGGCGCCGCGTCGACGAATCCAAGCCGTTCGAGGACGCGCGCCTCCCGGATGGCTCCCGCGTGAACATCATCATCCCGCCGCTCGCGCTGAACGGCCCGGTCGTCACCATCCGGAAGTTCCCCAAGTACCGGATCCAGGTCGCGGACTACGTGAAGTTCGGCACCGCGACCGACGAGATGATGGAGTTCCTCCGGGCGTGCGTGGAAGCGCGCTTGAACATGTTCATCTCTGGCGGCACCGGCTCCGGAAAAACGACGCTCCTCAACATCTTGTCGGGCTTCATCCCTGAGGACGAGCGGATCATCACCATCGAGGACGCCGCCGAGCTCCGCCTCGTCCAGGATCACGTCGTCCGACTCGAGTCGCGCGCGGCGAACATCGAAGGCAAGGGCGCGGTCACGATCATGGATCTCGTCAAGAACTCCCTCCGAATGCGCCCCGAGCGCATCGTCGTCGGTGAGACCCGTGGTGGTGAGGCGCTGTCGATGCTCCAGGCGATGAACACGGGCCACGACGGCTCGCTGTCCACGGGCCACGCCAACTCGCCGCGCGACATGCTCGCACGGCTCGAGACGATGTGCCTCATGGCTGGCGTCGACCTGCCGGCGCGCGCGATCAAGGAGCAGATCGCGAGCGCGCTCGACATCATCGTGCAGATCTCCCGGCTGAAGGATGGCTCGCGCAAGATCACGGCCATCACCGAGGTCCAGGGCATGGAAGGCGACGCGATCGTCCTGCAGGACGTGTTCGTGTTCGAGCAGACCGCATATGTCGACGGCAAGGTCGTCGGGAAGCTGCGCCCGACCGGCATCCGGCCGAAGTTCTCGGAGAAGTTCGAGGCCGCCGGCATCCGGCTGCCGCAGGGCGTCTTCGGCGACATGTCCGCAGGGCTGCGCTAGTTGGAGTACGCCCTCCCGGCGGGGCTCTTCATTGGCATCCTGCTGGTCTTCGCCAGCCTCTCGAGCATGCTCGGTGGCGGCGGCAGCGAGAGCGTCGAGGCCCGCATGGCCCGCTACGCCGGCCCCGGCTCGGGCCAGGTCGCGGCCGACGCGGCCCAGAAGACGAGGAAGAAGGCGCGGCGCAGGCGGGAGCGCAAGGAGATCGACCCGTTCGCGACGCTGTCCGCCGACGTTGAGGACAAGCGCTTCGCGACGACGGTGCAGCGCGACCTCGCGCGCGCCAACCTCAAGCTCCGGGTGGCCGAGTACTACTACATCCGGATCGGCGCGTCGCTCGGGCTCGGCGTCCTGCTGTTCGTCTTCCGTGATCCGCTGTCGGGGATCATCGGCTTCATCGTCGGGTACTTCCTGCCGCGCTTCTGGGTCGGCCGCCGGATCGGTGGCCGCCTGTCCTCGTTCAACAAGCAGCTGCCGGACACGATCACGCTGCTCTCCAACTCGCTCCGGGCCGGCTCGAGCTTTCTCCAGTCGATCGAGCTCGTGTCGCGCGAGGGTGGACCGCCGATGAGCGAGGAGATGGGTCGCGTCGTGCGCGAGGTCAACCTCGGCCTCGGAATGGAAGAGGCCCTGCACAACCTCGTGCGTCGCATCAAGAGCGACGACCTCGACCTCATGGTCACGGCCATCGGGATCCAGCAGCAGGTCGGTGGCAACCTCGCCGAGATCCTCGACACCATCGCCTTTACGATCCGCGAGCGCGTGCGCATCAAAGGTGAGATCAATACCCTCACCGCGCAGGGCCGCGTGTCGGGCTACCTCGTCGCGTTCCTGCCGATCGGCCTCGGCGTGGCGCTGAACGCGATCAACCCCGCATTCATGGCGCCGCTGTTCACGCAGACCATCGGCCGGATCCTCATCGGGGTCGGCGCGGTGATGATGTTCATCGGTTTCATGGCCATCCGAAAGATCACGGACATCAAGGTCTAAATGGAGCTGCTGCTTCCGGTCCTCGTGACCGTCGGGCTCGTCATCGCGATCCTCGGGACGCAGATGAGCTCGGGCCTCGATCCGGTGCAGGCGCGGCTGCAGCAGATCGCGGTCCGCCCGCGCAGCCTGGAGGAGCTCGAGCTCCAGCGGCCGCTCACCGACCGCACCCTGAAGCCGATCATCCGCGGTCTCGCCGGGCTTATGGCGCGCTTCTACCCGGCGAACACCGCGAAGTCGCTGACCCTCAAGCTGAAGCGCGCCGGGATGGAGACCACGAGCGCTGAGTTCTTCCTCGGCGTGAAGGCCTTCGCCGCCATCGTCGGCGCCGTGGCTGTGACCGCCGCCGTGAACCTCGTGACCAGCGACGGCACGCAGACCCTCATTGGAACCGCCGCCGGTCTGCTCGTCGGCTTCATGGCTCCGGACTTCTATCTCGGGAACCGGGCCGGCGGGCGCGGCAAGCAGATCCTCGAGACGCTGCCCGACGCGCTCGACCTGCTCACGATCTCCGTCGAAGCGGGGCTCGGCTTCGACGCCGCCCTCGTGAAGGTGACCGAGAAGCTGAAGGGCCCGCTGTCCGAGGAGTTCAAGCGCGCCGCGTCCGAGCAGCGCGTCGGCAAGTCGCGGCAGGAAGCGCTACGCGGGATCACCGACCGCGTCGATCAGAAGGAGCTCTCGAACTTCGTCGCCGCGATCATCCAGGCCGACCAGCTCGGTGTGCCGATGTCCAAGGTGCTGCGGATCCAGTCCGAGCAGATGCGCCAAGACCGCCGGCAGCGCGCGGAGGAGAAGGCGGCGAGGGCCCCCATCCTCATCATGCTGCCGACCATCGGCTGCATCTTCCCGTCGCTGTTCATCGTCATTCTCGCGCCGGCAGCCCTGTCGGCGCTGAGCAGCTGCGGTAGCTTCTAGCTCCGCGCGGCTCCGCAACCGCACGCGCGGCACGATCCTCGCGACCGACTGCCGCACCGCGACCAGCTTCCTCAGTCGGGGCATCGGGCTCCTCTTCCATAGCCGGCTCGCCGACGGCGAGGCGCTGCGCATAACCAAGACGAGCAACATCACGATGTTCTTCATGCGATTCCCGATCGACGCCATCTTCCTGGACCGCGGCGGCAGGGTCGTCCGCGCCGTGCCGGACCTGCGCCCATGGGTCCTCTCGATCGCCGCGCGCGGCGCCGCCGAGGTCGTCGAGCTGCGGGCTGGCGCCATCGCCGAGAGCGGCACGCAAGCGGGCGACGACCTCGTGTTCGAAGATGCCCGGTAGCGCCCTCGCCGGCGTTCGCGATGTCCTCATCCCACCGCGGTGCGCGGGCCGCGGCGGGTCGGGCAGCTGGTACTGCGTCGTCTGTCGCGACAGCTCTGACCCCAGCGCTTGCCGCACCGGCATGCTTGCGCTCGCCGAGACCGGCGCGCACGAGAGCCCGCTGCGGGAGGCGATCCACCGGCTGAACTACGGGACCGAGCTGGGCCCCGCCCACGAGCTGGGTTCGCTCGTCGGATCGCGCATCGCGGCGGATCTGTCATGTGGGGTGCCGCTCGATGCGCTCGTCCCGGTCCCGCTGCATCCGAGCCGCCGGCGGAGCCGCGGCTGCGACCAGGCGCGCGCGTTGGCCGAAGTCGATTCGGCCCCGACCGGCGTGGCCATGCGCGCGGCGCTCCATCGCCTCCGCGTGGGCCCGGCGCAGCCGACACTCGGCCAGCTGGACCGGCGCGCGAGCGTGCACGGTGCGTTCGCCAGCGTCGCCGGACGTCTGCACGGGTTGGACGTCTGGCTCGTCGACGACGTGGCCACGACCGGGGCGACCCTGCTCGACGCCGCGGCCGCCGCCCGCGCGTGCGGCGCCCGAACGGTGCGGGCGTATGCGGTGGCCATCGAAGAATGAGGTGGATCGTCCGCGGCGCGCTGCTCGTCTTGCTGTCGTTCGCGAACCTGAACCTCATCTGGTCGCCGGACGTGCTGCCGAACACGCTGTTCGCCTGGACCCTTGTCGGCAGCGGCAACGTCGACTACGACGAGTTCGCGACGGTCTCACCGACCGACGAACGACCTGACCGCATCGATCGCACCGCCTACTTCTTCCGGGGTTGCGCGCACCTTGCCCAAGGCCAGGAGGTGTTCACGACCACCCCGCGCAGTGCCGGCGGTCCGCCACCACCGCTCCCCGGCGAGCACGTCTGCTCGATCTTCCCGCCGGGCATCGCGATCCTCGCGCTGCCCATCCTGCTGCCGGCGGTGCTGCTCGGCGTACCCGCGTCGGACGCGACGTCACTGCTCTTGCTCGGGCACCTCGTCGCGTCGATCCTCGAAGCGATCGTTGCGCTCGTGCTGTGGTCGGTCTTCCGCCGGTTCGTCTCCGCACGCTGGTCCGTCGGGCTCGTGCTCCTGTATCTCCTTGCCACGAGCGTGCGCACCGTCGCGTCGCAGGCGCTCTGGCAGCACGCGGGCGTCCACCTGGCGATCGCCGCGGCGCTCTGGCTCATGCTCGACGAGCGGGCGGTGAGCGCGGGCCGGGCGTTCCTCGCCGGGCTCGCTCTCGGCTTGGGCACGGTGGCACGACAGACGACGGCGGTCGTGGCCGCGGGGATCGTGTCGCGCCGGACGTTCATGCGCACGGTCGCGGGCTTCGGCATCGGGATCGTGCCGCTGCTCGTGTACAACGCCTTCGCGTTCGGCGACCCGTTCGAGCAGGGCTACGGTACCAAGCCCTTCGACACGCCGATGCTCACCGGCCTGTACGGCTTGCTTCTCTCGCCCAGCCGCGGCCTCCTCGTCTACGCGCCGTACCTCGCGTTCGCGATCGCCGCGCTCGTCCTGGCCTGGCGGAGGCGTGGGCACGTCGCCGCTCGGCTGCGTGGCCTCGGCATCGTGGCTTTCGCCACGCTGCTCCTCTACGCGACGTACACGGAGTGGTGGGGTGGTCGCGTCTTCGGCGCGCGCTTCCTGGACGATCAAGCGCCGATCCTGTTCGTCGCGCTCGCGTGGGGCATCGGACAGGGGCTGCTGTCGCGCGCGCTGTGGCGTCGGCTGTTCTGGATCGCCGCGGCGTGGTCGCTGCTGCTCTTCAACGCCGCCGCGCTCGTGTACGACCAGACCTGGGACACCGCGCCGGTCAACGTGAACTTCCATCCCGAGAAGCTCTTCGACTGGGGCGACCCGCAGTGGCTCGCGGTCCTCCGGGCTCTCCCGAGCGGTGGGGCGCGCGCGGCCATCGGACTCGCGCTCTCGTTCTGCATCGTCGCGCTGCTCCTGCGCCTCGAGGGGGTCTGGCCGCGGCGCCTATCGTCGAGCACGTGACGACGACCGCGTTCATCCTGTTCTTCGGTCCGGGTGGCGAGAGTCCCGTCGAGGCCCAGCTCGACCGCATCCGCATCGCGATCGGGTGCGGCACGCTGCGTCGGGCCGCGGCGGCGGGCTTCGCGCCGCTCATCGCGGTCACCGCCGATCCCGCCGGGGCCCGCGCCTTTGGCGCGGCCGGCGCGGAGGCGATCCCGCCGCGCACCGAGCCGTTCCATTTCGGGTCCGAGCTCAAGCGGATCGTCGACGAGCGCCATATCGACCGCGTGTGCGCGATCGGGGCCGGCGCGGGCGCGTTGCTGACGGCCGGCGATCTCGGCTCCATCCGCGACGACCTGGAGCGCTCGCCCGCGCTCGTGCTCTCGAACAACTACTACTCGGCCGATCTCGTCGCGCTCACGCCCACGAGCGCGCTGGACGCCATCGCGCTGCCGGCCACCGACAACCCGCTGCCGCGGCTCCTCCATCAGCAGGCAGGCCTGCCGTCACGGCAGCTGCCGCGTTCCGCGGCGACGTTGCTCGATGTCGACACGCCGCCCGATGCGACGGTGCTCCTGCGGCACCCGCACTGTCCCGCGGAGCTCCAGTCGGTCGGCGCGTTCGAGGCCGAGCTCGGTCCTCGTGTCGACGCGCTGATGACGCTCGTCACGACGCCGGAGCGCGAGCTGCTCGTCGCCGGTCGGGTCGGCGCTCCGGTGTGGTCGTATCTCGAGTCACAGACCGCTTGTCGGGTGCGGATGCTCGCCGAAGAACGGGGGATGCAGGCCGCGGGACGCGACGCGTCGGGGAACGCGCGGACGGCCCTCGGCTTCCTCTACGAGCTCGTCGGCGCGCGCGAGTTCTTCGAGCGGATGAAGGAGCTCGGCGACGGGATGCTGTTCGACTCGCGGGTGCTGTTCGCGCATCTCGGCTGGCGGCCGAGCGCGCCGGACCGGTTCTCCTCCGACCTCTTGCAGCCTGACGCGATCGAGCACCCAGGCGTCCGCGAGTTCACGACCGCCGCGCGCGACGCCGGCTTCCCGCTGCTGCTCGGCGGGCAGACCCTCGTGTCGGGTGTGCTCTGGACCATGGTCGACGCCGCGTGGTCCGGGCACCCCGAGCAATGAGGCTCTTCGACCACCACATCCACTCCACGCGGTCGGACGGAAGCGTGTCCTTGGAGGACCGCGCCAAGAGCGTCGCGGTCAGGCCGCACGGGATCTCCGACCACTATCCCTGGCCGACCGGCATGCAGACCGATGGCGACGTGCTCCGGTACCTCGACGACGCCGCGCGGCTGGGCCTGCGCGTCGGGATCGAGTACGACCTCGGCGTCGCACCAGCGCTCCCGCGGTCGACCCATGACGCGCTCGACTACGTGATCGGATCGGTCCATCAGCTGACCCTGGACGGGAAGCGTGTTGGGTACGACGCCGCCGGCGCGTTCCTGAAAGGCCGCACGCGGCCGCCGTATGCCGAGGCCGCGCGATTCGCGAATCCGGAGCTGCAGCGGCGCGTGCTCGAAGCCAACCTCGCCCTCGTGCGCGAAGGCATCTTGGAGACCGGCATCGACATCGTCGGCCACCCGACCATGTCGCCGCTCGCGGCGCTCGGCGATCCGGACGCTGCCTACCCGATCGACTGGCAGGAACGGCTCATCGCGCTGTGCGTCGAGCACGGTGTGGCGATCGAGATCAACGAGGCCTACCGGGTGCCGCACCGTGCCTTTCTCGAACGGGCGCACGCCAGAGGGGCGCGGTTCTCGGTCGGATCGGACAGCCACTTCGCGCTGGGCCCCCTCGACCACACCGAGGCGATGATCCGCGCGGCCGGCGTCCGGTCCGGCCCCTTCCTCGACGGGCGCCGGCTTCAGGCGGGCGTGTCCACCGCGACCAGCTCGTAGAGGAGGACGCCGACCGCCGCGACGAGCAGCAGGTGGACGCCGTTGCCGCCTACGTCGACGGCAAGGGCCACGAACCACGCCGCGACGAGCGCGACCGCCACGATCCAACGGAGCCGGCGGCCCAGCGCGATGGTCATTGGGCTGAACGGTAGCGGGTACACTCAGGTTTCCTCGAGACTCGCCAGGAGGGGGAGCCGTGTTCCGGGGTCTATCCGTCTACACGGGCAACGCCCATCCCAGGTTCGCTGAAGACATCTGCCGCCACCTCGAGATCCCCCGTGGGCAGGCGGACGTCTTCAAGTTCGCGAACGACGAGATCTTCGTCAAGATCAACGAGAACGCCCGCGAGCACGACGTGTTCATCGTGCAGTCCCTCGTCGGCCCGTCGGTGAGCGACGCGATCATGGAGCTGCTCATCATGATCGACGCCTTCAAGCGCGCGTCCGCCGGCCGGATCACCGCGGTGATGCCGCAGTTCGCCTACGGCCGCAGCGACAAGAAGGACCAGCCGCGCGTCCCGATCACCGCGCGACTCCTCGCCGACCTCATCAGCGTCGCGGGCGCGGACCGGTTCCTCACCATGGACCTGCACCAGATGCAGATCCAGGGCTTCTTCAGCATCCCCGGCGACGAGCTCTCGGCCCGAAGCCTGCTGGTCGAGTACCTGCGGCCGCTCGTCGAAGCGAAGCGCGACGACACCGCGCTGGTCGTGCCCGATCTGGGCTACGCGAACGCCGCGCGGCGCATCGCCGAGCTCCTCAAGATCCCGCTCGTCTTCATGCAGAAGACCCACCGCGACAACAGCGGCAACAGCGAGATCGTCGGGGTCATCGGCGACATCGATCGCAAGCGCGCGATCGTGATCGACGACGAGATCGATCGCGGCACCACCATGCTGCACACCGTGAAGATCCTCCAGCAGCACGGCGTGTCCGAGATCTACGCCGCCTGCACCCACCCGACGTTCTCCGACGGAGCCGCTGAGAAGCTGTGCGCCAGCGGCATCAAGGAGCTCATCGTCACCGACACCGTCCCCCTGAAGCCGTCAGCGCGCAATCTCCCGCAGCTCCGCGTGCTCTCCGTCGCGCCACTCTTCGCGGAGGCGATCCGTCGCATCCACGAGGGCGAGTCGGTCGGGGCGCTGTTCAACCCGCCGGGGATGCAGCTGCCGCTGCAGGTCACCTAGCGGTCCCGGTTTGAGCGCGCTCGCCAAGCTATTCAGCCTCGTCGACAGCAACGAGGCGGAGGTCCGGCGGCTCCGCAAGGTCGTCGATCAGGTCAATGCGTTCAAGCCGGAGATGGCGGCCCTGTCCGACGACGAGCTCCGTGGTCGTACGGCGCTCTTGCGGGAGCGGCTCGCGGCGGGCCAGGCGCTGGAGGATGTCCTCCCGCAGGCCTTCGCTGCCGTGCGCGAGGCCGGCACGCGGACGCTCACGCAGACCCACTTCGACGTTCAGCTGCTGGGCGGCATCGCGCTCCATCGCGGCCACATCGCCGAAATGAAGACCGGCGAAGGGAAGACCCTCGTCGCGTCGCTGGCGCTGTACCTGAACGCGCTCGAGGGAAAGGGCGCCCACCTCGTGACCACGAACGACTATCTCGCCAAGACGGGTGCCGGCTGGATGGCGCCGATCTACCACGCCCTCGGGATGACCGTGAGCTACATCGCCCATGACAAGAGCGCGATGTACGACCCGAGCATCACGCTCGAGGAAGTGGACTGGCGACACCAGCACTGGCGAGACGTGTCGCGCCGCGACGCCTACCTGGCCGACATCACGTACGGACAGAACAGCGAGTTCGGCTTCGACTACCTGCGCGACAACATGGTCATGGACCTCGCCGACACGGTGCAGCGCGAGCTGCACTACGGCATCGTCGACGAAGCCGACTCGATCCTCATCGACGAGGCCCGGACCCCGCTCATCATCAGCTCGCAGGCCGAGGACGCGTCGCAGCTCTACTACTCGTACGCGCGCGTCGCCGCGCGGCTCGTCGAGGCCCAGGACTACGTCCTCGAGGAGAAGCACCACGCGGTGACCCTCACCGAATCGGGGATCGCGAAGGCCGAGCAGATGCTCAACCGTCCGAATCTGTACGAGGGCGACGTCAGCGCGGTCCACTACCTCGACAACGCGCTCAAGGCCAAGGCCCTGTACCGCAAGGACAAGGAATACATCGTCACCCCGGGCAACGAGGTCGTGATCATCGACGAGTTCACCGGTCGCCAGATGCCCGGTCGTCGCTGGAGCGACGGGCTGCATCAGGCCGTCGAAGCCAAGGAAGGCGTGAAGATTCAGCAGGAGACCCGGACCCACGCGACGATCACGATCCAGAACTACTTCCGGATGTACACAAAGCTCGCCGGCATGACCGGCACCGCGGCCACCGAGGCCGAGGAGCTGTTCAAGGTCTACAAGCTCGAGGTGACCCAGATCCCCACGAACCGCCCGATGGTCCGCTTGGACCTGAAGGACCTCGTGTATCGCACCGAGCAGGGAAAGTGGGACGCGGTCATCGCCGAGGTCGGCGAGCGCAACGTGAAGGGCCAGCCGGTGCTCATCGGCACGACCTCGGTCGAGAAGAGCCAGACACTGTCAGAAGAGCTCGAGCGGCACGGCATCAAGCACGAAGTCCTGAACGCGAAGAACCACGAGCGCGAGGCCCGCATCATCGCCGATGCCGGCCAGCGCGGCGCGGTGACGCTGTCGACGAACATGGCTGGCCGCGGCGTCGACATCCTGCTCGGCGATGGCGTCCGCGAGCTCGGCGGCCTCCACGTCATCGGCACCGAACGGCACGAGGCCCGGCGGATCGACAACCAGCTGCGCGGCCGCTCCGGCCGTCAGGGAGACCTCGGCTCGTCCCGTTTCTACGCCTCGCTCGAGGACGAGCTCATCCGCATCTTTGCCTCGGACCGCATCGCCGGCCTCATGACCCGGCTTGGGTTCGACGACTCGGCGCCCATCGAATCCGGCATGGTCACCGGCGCGATCACCCAGGCGCAGGTGAAG
>DASYVN010000182.1:0-3162 GCA_035937095.1 Candidatus Limnocylindria bacterium | reverse complement strand
CGAGCTCCTGCCGCGGATCATCGGCGAGGGCGAGGTGCACGTCGCGATCGGCGCCGAGAACCGCGTCGAGCCGCTGCTCGACTGCAGCCTCGTGTTCGGCCGCTACGGCGGCACGAGCGGCGTCATCGGGTACGTCGGGATCGTCGGGCCGCGACGCATGGACTACGCGCGGTCGATCGGTGCGGTCAGCTTCGTCGGCCGGCTCATGAGCGACCTCGTGCGCGTCGTCGAGGGGAACTAGCGATGGACGAAGAGCAGCGCCGGGCGGAACAGCTGCTCGAAGAGCGCATGAAATCGCGGAAGCCGAACGGCGCGACGGCCACCGAGCCGACCGAGACCGAGGCGTCCACCGACGACGCGCAGGGCGCCGGCGACTACAAGGCCGACCTGCAGCGGATGGCCGCGGACTTCGCCAACTACCGCAAGCGCAACGAGGCCGAGCGGGCCGAGTTCGCGAAGTACGCCAAGGGCGACCTCATCACGAAGCTGCTGGACGTCCTCGACGGGTACGACCGCGCGCTCGCGAGCGTGCCCGACGACGCGAAGGGCCAGCCGTGGGTCGAGGGGATGTGGCTCCTGGAGCGCAAGCTCCGTCAGATCCTCGACGCCGAGGGGCTTGAGCCCATCGAATCGCTCGGGAAGCCGTTCGATCCGTACGTGCACGAAGCGGTCGCGCACGTCGAATCGGACCGGCCCGAAGGAACGGTCATCGACGAACACCAAAAGGCATATCGCCTCCACGACCGGGTCATCCGGCCCGCACTCGTATCCGTGGCGAAGGCCAAGAACAAGGAGTAACGCACATGCCAAAGGTCATTGGGATCGATCTCGGGACCACGAACTCGGCCGTCGCCTACATGGAGGGTGGCGAGCCGACCATCATCGCGAACGCGGAGGGCGGGCGGATCACGCCGTCGGTCGTCGCGTTCACCAAGAACGGGGAGCGTCTGGTCGGCCAGATCGCGAAGCGGCAGGCCATCACGAACCCGGAGAACACGATCTATTCCATCAAACGCTTCATGGGGCGCCGTTTCAGCGACCCCGAGGTCCAGCGGTCGAAGAACCTCGTCTCGTACAAGATCGCCGAGGCGTCGCACGGCGGCGTCGAGGTGGTCCTCACCGACGGGAAGCGGCTCTCGCCGCCCGAGGTCTCGGCGATGATCCTCGGCAAGATGAAGACCGACGCCGAGGCGTTCCTCGGCGACAAGGTGACCCAGGCAGTCATCACGGTCCCCGCGTACTTCGACGACGCCCAGCGCCAGGCGACCAAGGACGCCGGCCAGATCGCGGGGCTCGAGGTCCTGCGCATCGTGAACGAGCCGACGGCCGCGGCGCTCGCGTACGGGCTCGACAAGAAGAAGGACGAGATCGTCGCGGTCTACGACCTCGGCGGCGGCACGTTCGACATCTCGATCCTGCAGCTCGGCGAAGGTGTGTTCGAGGTGAAGGCCACCAACGGTGACACCCACCTCGGTGGTGACGACTTCGACCAGCGGATCATCGATTGGCTAGTCGAGGAGTTCAAGAAGGATCAGGGCATCGATCTGCGGAATGACCGCCAGGCCCTCCAGCGTCTCAAGGAGGCCGCCGAGAAGGCGAAGATCGAGCTGTCCACGACCATGCAGACCGAGGTGAATCTCCCATTCATCACGGCGGACCAATCCGGCCCCAAGCACCTCGTCATCGCGCTCACCCGGAGCAAGCTCGAGCAGCTCGTCGGTGACCTCATCGAGAAGACGCTCGGCCCGGTGAAGCAATGCATGAAGGACGCGGAGCTCACCGCGGAGAAGGTGAACGAGGTCATCCTCGTCGGCGGCATGACCCGCATGCCGCTCGTCGTTGAGACCGTGAAGAAGCTCTTCAACAAGGAGCCCCACAAGGGCGTGAACCCGGACGAAGTCGTCGCCGTCGGCGCGGCCATCCAGGCCGGCGTCCTCAAGGGCGAGGTCAAGGACATCCTGCTCCTCGACGTGACGCCGCTGTCGCTCGGCATCGAGACCCTCGGTGGCGTGGCGACCAAGCTCATCGAGCGGAACACGACCATCCCGACCTCCAAGTCCCAGGTCTTCACGACGGCGTCGGATGCGCAGACGCAGGTCGAGATCAACGTCGTTCAGGGTGAGCGCGAGCTCGCCGGGGACAACAAGAGCCTCGCCCGATTCATCCTCGACGGCATCGCGCCGGCGCCGCGGGGCGTCCCGCAGGTCGAGGTCGCCTTCGACATCGACGCCAACGGCATCGTGAACGTCCACGCGAAGGACAAAGCCACCGGCAAGGAGCAGCACGTCACGATCACCGCCTCGAGCGGTCTGGCGAAGGACGAGGTCGAGAAGCTCGTCCGCGACGCGCAGGCCCACGCCGAGGAGGACCGCCGCAACCGCGAGCGGATCGAGACGCGCAACGAGGCCGACAACCTCGCGTACCAGTCGGAGAAGGCGCTCCGTGACGGCGGCGACAAGATCCCTGCGGACGTGAAGGCCGACGTCGACGAGAAGATCAAGGCCCTCCTCGACGCGCTTAAGACCGACGACACCGAGAAGATCAAATCCGCGGCCGACGCGCTCCGGCAGTCTTCCACCAAGATCGGTGAGGCGATGTACAAGGCCGACCAGGCCGCGCAGTCGCAGGCCGGGCAGTCGCAGGCCGGGCAGCCCGAGGGCGAGCCCGCCGGGGCGACCGCGGGCGCGGACCACAAGGACCCGGACACGATCGAAGGCGAGTTCAAAGAGCAGAGCTAGCCCCTAGCGCGACCTTCACGAAGGGCGGGCGGCGCAAGCCGCCCGCCTTTTCTATCGCCGCGGCCTCCGGCCGCGTCCGGCGCGGCCGCTCTGATCACCGCGGCCGCTTCTACTTCGCCGCGAGCACGCCGACCATCCCATAGGCCTCGTGGCCCGGCAGATGGCACATGTACTGGAGCGTCATGGCGACCGGGAACGTGAGCGTCGTCGTCCGCGTTGACATCGCGGGGACCGTGATCTCGTCCGGCCGCGAGGCGTGCACCGCTTCGGTGCCGGTGCGATGCCGCTCGTGCATCGCCATGTCACCGAGCATCCATTCGTGATCGATCGGGTCGTCGTTGCGGATCGTGAAGGTGATCGGGACGCCCGCTGGGACCTCGATGTCGGTCGTCGAGTAATGCGAATAGTGGATCGCGATCGTCAC
>DASYVN010000181.1:0-1508 GCA_035937095.1 Candidatus Limnocylindria bacterium | reverse complement strand
ATCTCCTTGCCTGTCCGCACGTCGGCGACGTCCATCCCGAGCGAGCGCAGCGCGCCCGCGACGGCCTCGCCCTGCGGGTCGCGGACCTCGGCCTTCGGCCGCACCCGGATCGTCGCCACGTATCCGCTCACGACAGCGGGCTTCCGGTGAGCCTGCGGTAGCACTCGCGATACCGCTCGCTCGTGCCGCGCACCACGTCAGCCGGGAGCGCCGGCGCGGGCGGCTCGTGACCCCAGCCCTGCGCGTTGAGGAAGTCGCGCACGTACTGCTTGTCGTACGACGGCGGCGCCCCTCCCGGACGGTACGTCGCCGCATCCCAGTACCGCGACGAGTCCGGGGTGAGGGCCTCATCGATGAGCGCGAGCGTCCCATCGATCAGCCCGAACTCGAACTTCGTGTCGGCGAGGATCAGACCCCTCCCGAGGGCGTAGGCATGGGCGTGGCGATACAGCGCGATCGTCACGTCCTCGAGCTGCTTGGCGAGCTCGCGGCCGAGGGCCGCGGCGAGCTGGGCGCGCGAGATGTTCTCGTCGTGTCCGGTGATGGCTTTGGTCGCCGGGGTGAAGATCGGATCGTCGAGGCGCGCCGACTCCTCGAGGCCGCGGGACAGGCGCTCGCCCGCGACGGTCCCCTCCTTCTTGTATTCGGCCCACGCCGAGCCGGAGAGGTAGCCCCGCGCGACGCATTCGTAGTCGATGCGCTCGGCGCGCTTCACGAGGACCGAGCGGCCGGCGAGCTCCGGCCGGTCCCGGAACGGCGCCGGGAATTTCGCGGCGTCCGTCTCGAGGAGGTGGTTCGCCACGATCCTCGTGGTGCGGCCGAACCAGAAATTCGAGAGCTGCGTCAGGACGCGGCCCTTGTCCGGGATCGGCGTCGGCAGCACCACGTCGAACGCCGACAGCCGATCGGAGGCGACCATGACCAGCGTGTCCGGGCCGGCCTCGTACACCTCACGGACCTTCCCGTGACGGAAGAGCGTCGCGTTCGGGATCGCGCTCACCGTTAGCGTCGTCATTCGGGCAACACCCCCGCCAGTTTCGTGCGCCACGTCTTGGCCACATCGCGAGCGACATCCGCGGCGAGGCCGCGGTATTCCTCCGGCTGGTCGAGCACCCGGCGCTCGTCGGCGGACAGCGCTGCGAGCAGCGACTTCAGCTCCGGATCGAGTGCCGCGAGCTCGAGCAGCGGCCGGCCGCTCTGCTCGGCCTCGAGCGTGTGCCGCCGCACGGCCTCGTGCGCGTCGGTGTGGCCGTGCTTCGCGAGCAGCACGTACAGCGCCTCGGCGATGATCCCGCCCTTCGACATCGCGACGTTCGCCTTCATCCGCTCGCGATCGATCCGGATGCCGTCGATCGAGCCGGCCAGGCGCGTCGCGGCGTAGGCCGTGGCCGCGATGAGCTCCCCCGAGAAGCGCTGCGACGCCGAGTTGGTGAGGTCACGTTGGTGCTCGCTGATCTGGTCGAGGTACGTGGTGATGAGGCGTGGCATGAACGCCTTCCAGATGCTCT
>DASYVN010000180.1:0-17834 GCA_035937095.1 Candidatus Limnocylindria bacterium | reverse complement strand
GCCGCGGCGCTCTTGTCATTCGACATCGTGAGCGTCGCCGACCCGAACTGGTTGCCCGGGTTTGTCGTCGTGGCGGTGAAGCTCGCGCTCGACCTGTCCGACGTGACGGTGAGGCCGATCAGCACGAGGGCTGAAAGGGCCATACCGGCGAGGAGGGCTGCTGGCTTACGCATCGATTGGTTCCCTTTCTCTCCGCCTCGCCTGGTTGCGGTGATCGCGGGCGGCTGTGACAAAGGGAACTATCTCGGTCTGGCTTGTTCGCTCCATCGGACCCGCGAGGGAGACTCGCTCCTTCGTTGGTATGACGCCATCACGCGTGGCTCATACCACCCGTCACCCGCGCGGGTGACGGCTATGGGAACTCCACGGCGTCGAAGACGAGTGTCAGGTCCTGGAGCAGGCCCTGAAAGGCGTTGGAGGCGCTCGCCGGGAAGGCGAAGGTGTAGCGCAGCGTTTCGCTCGCGCCAGGCGCCAGCGTGGTCGGGCCGACGACGAAGCCCGCGGCAGACAACGGCCCGGCGTATAGGACGGTGCCGTCGATCGTGCCCACGGTGAGCTGAAGGCCGTCGGTCGCGTCGGTCCATAGCACGGTGGAGACCGTCTGGGTCGCCGAGACCGTGTAGCGGATCGCGAGCGAGCCGATGTTCTGCACGGTGATCGTGCGGTCGATCGAGTCACCGGGCAGGAGGTCGGTGAGGTCGACGATCGCGGTCGCCCCGCGGTCCGTGGTGAGGGCCACCGGCGACGGCGACGGAGTGGCCGACGGCGTGGGAGTTGGTGAAGAGCTACCCGAGGGTGACGGAGTCGGCGCCGGAGTGGGCGAGGGACTGGCTGACGACACCAAAGTCGGCGACGGAGTGGCCGACGGCGACGGACTCGCGGACGGGGTCGTCAACGCCGGCGGAGGCGTCGTCGAGGCCGGCAGTTGAGCCGCCGACACCGGAGCAGCCGTCGGCTGCGCGGGCGAAGACGGCGAGTTCGCCGGACGAGACGACGGCTCCGGCGGCCCAACGGACCGGGACGGATCCGGCGGCGGCGGAGCGAAGAGCAGCGGAGCGATGTCGTGGATCGCCGCGACAAGGCCGCCGAGCACCGGGATCGAGCGCGCCTCCGGGTGATCGGTCTCGTTGTCCGGGACGAGCGCGCGGATCGCGCGCATGCCGTCGATCCCGGCGTACGACTCGTCGGCCGTGACGATCAGCGCGACGGTGAGGATGCCGGCGAGGCCCATCCCGAGGAACACCCAACTGCGCAGATCGAGCAGCCCGAGGATGCGGCGGCGCGGATCCCGGTCAGGCTGCCTGTCCGGATCTCGGGGCAGGTTGCGACTCATGTCCGGAACGATGGCTGGTGGTCACGGAGCCGGGAATGGTCCGGCGGGTGGATTCGCTCCCTCGGAGGTATTAGGCCGCGGAGGGGTGGGACCTATCTCAGCTGAGCAGCGTCGCGTTCCGTTCGGGCCCGACCCCGACCATCCCGATCGGCGCGCCAACGGTCTCCTCGATCCGCTTCAGGTAGGCCCGCGCCGCGGGGGGCAGCTGCGCCTGTTCGCGGATGGCTCCGATGTCCTGGCACCAGCCGCGAAGCCGCTCGTAGTGCGGCGCCACGCGATCGAGGAGCTTCGTCGGCGGCATGTCGGAGGTCAGGCGGCCGTCGAGCGAATACGCCGTGCAGAAGGGGATCTCCTCGTAGGAGCCGAGCATGTCCAGCTTGGTCACGGCGAGCTCGGTGAACGCATTCAGCCGCTGGGCGTGCCGCGCGGCGACCGCGTCGAACCAGCCGATCCGGCGCGGACGGCCGGTGGTGGCCCCGTACTCCTCCGCGCGCTCGCGGAGCGCCTTCGCCGCCTCGCCCTCGAGCTCCGTCGGGAACGGTCCCTCGCCCACCGCGGTGCTGTACGCCTTCACCACGCCGATGACGCGGGTGATGGAGCGCGCCGGGATCCCCGCGCCGATGGACGCGAACCCAGCGAGCGGGTTGCTCGACGTCACGTATGGGTAGATCCCCCAGTCGAGGTCGCGCATCGCGCCAAGCTGGCCCTCGAGGAGCACGCGCGCGTCGGTCGCGACCGCGAGCTCGACGATCGGCAGTGTGTCGACGATGCGGTCGCCGAGCGCCGCCGCGGCTTCGAGTACGCCGTCCGCCACGGCACGCGGGTCCAGCGGCGCGTCGCCGAACTTCGTGAGGATGACATTCTTCGTCTCGAGCTCGTGCGCCACGCGCGCGCGGAACGCGGCCTCATCACGCACCTCATACACCTGGATCCCATGCCGCGCGACCTTGTCCGCGTACGCCGGGCCGACGCCCTGGCCCGTCGTTCCGAGCTTGCGCCGTCCGCGCTCGCGCTCGTCGAGGCGGTCGAGGGCGATATGCCACGGCATGAGGAGGTGGGCGCGATCCGAGATGCGGAGGTTCGCGGTCGACACGCCGCGCCCTTCGAGCATGCGGGTCTCGTCGCGCAGGGTCGCGAGATCGATGACCATGCCCGTGCCGAGCACGCACGTCGCATTCGGATTGAAGATGCCGGAGGGGACGAGGTGCAGCTTGAACGTGCCCAGCTCGTTCACGACGGTGTGGCCGGCGTTGTTGCCGCCCTGGTAGCGGATGACGAGATCTGCCTCCTGCGCGAGGAGGTCCGTGATCTTGCCCTTGCCTTCGTCGCCCCACTGGGCCCCGACGATGGCGGTCACCGGCACGTGACGGGATGCTAGTGGATGACGGAGCTCGCGACCTCGACCGACAACTTCGTGAGCTCGACCACTCTCAGCGTTCGGGCGGGCTCGCGTGGCGCCGGCATCTAGGTGGAGAGTTCTGTCTGAGTGGTGCCGCGACGCGTCTCGAAGCACGTACTGCAGTACACCGGCCGATCGGTGCGTGGCTCGAACGGGACCTGGCCGGGCTGGCCACAGCTGCTGCACACGATCTCGTGCATGTTCTGGGCGCGCTGGGCGGCGCGCTCGGCCTTCGCACGCTGCCGGCAATCAGGGCAGCGCTGCGGCTCGTGCACTAGACCCTTCTGCTGATAGAACTCCTGCTCGCCCGCGGTCCAGACGAACGCGTTCCCGCATTCGCGGCAGCTGAGCGATCGATCCGCGAAGGACATCTTCCCGTGCTCCCGGGCGAAAAAGTACTCCCGGCACGCAAGCGGGAGAAGCCGGTTCTACGCCGCGACGGTCCGGCGCAGGCCCTCCGCCAGCGGCACCGACGACCGCCAGAGGCGCTCGCGGGCGGCCTTGGAGGAGTCCAGGCAGCTTCGCTGGATCTCGCCGGCGCGCTGCGCGGCGCGGACGACCTCCGTGGGCGGGCCCAGGAGCGCGGAGAGCTGCGCCACGAGCTCGTTCACCGACGTCGCGACGCCGGTGCCGATGTTGTACGAGCCCGTCGCGCCGCCATCCAGCGCCGCGAGGATCGCGGCCACGGCGTCCGCGACGTAGAGGTAGTCACGCTCGGCCGAGCCATCGCCGTAGATGGTCAGCGGAGCGCCCCGCTTCCACGCGCCGGCGAAGATCGCGATGACCCCGCCCTCCAGGTCGGTCCGCTGGCGCGGGCCGTAGATGTTGGCGAAGCGGAACGTGATCACGCGCAGGCCGGGCGTCGAGGACGCGAGCTTTTCGGCCTCGGCCTTGTACCGGCCATATGGCGAGGGCGCTTCGATCGGGCTCTCTTCCGTCGCGCATGCGGGTGTCTCGCCATACAGCGCGCCGCCGGTGGAGATGTTCACGAAACGCGTCGCGCCGCTCGACTGCGCGACATCGAGCGCGTTCGACGTGCCGTTGACGATCACCCGGTGATAGAGGTCGGGCTGGGCAACGGATTCCACGACCTTGGTCTTGGCCGCGGCGTGGACCACGGCGTCAAACCGCTCGCCGGAGAGCCGATCGCGTACGGTCTCGCGGTCGCTGATATCCGCGACGACGAGCGGGACCGCGGGGTCGAGGTTCGCCCGATCGCCGGTCGAGAGGTCGTCGAGCGCGACGACAGCGTCGCTGCGGGCGCCAAGCGCGTCGACGATGTGGGAGCCGAAGAAGCCGGCGCCGCCGGTGACGAGTACCCGCATGTAGGAGTTATCCCCTTTCCCTGTGGACAAGAGTGTGGACGGCGCGTGCTGCGGCATGGACAAGTGAACGGAATCTGGGGAGGCGGCGCTCGCGGCTCCGTGCACAAGGTCCTCGTCCGCTCCGTCGGCGGCCCGTAGCGTTCACCGCTGGTGAAGCCTCTTGACATGACTCGAACAAACGTTCTAACTGTCTAAAATGACCCTTGAGCAGGCGGCCGAGCGAGCCACGCCCCACGACCTCGCCGCGGAGCAGCGCGTCCTCGGTGCGCTGCTCATCGACCGCGACGCCATCTTCAAGGTGGCGGACCTGCTCCGGGCCGAGGACTTCTACCAGGCCAAGCACCAGCGGGTCTACCGCGCCGCGCAGGCATTGCTCGAACGCCGTGAGCGGATCGATCCGCTCACGATGCAGGTCGAGCTCGCCCGCAACGAGGTCCTCGATCAGGTCGGGGGTGCCGCGTACCTGCGCGAGCTGGTCGCCACGACGCCGACCGCGGTCGACGTGGAGCGTCATGCCCGCGTCGTGCGCGATCGCTCGCTGCTCCGCCGGCTGCTGAACGCGGCCAAGGACATCGCCGCGGACGCCTACGACGAGCCCGCGGACGTGACGCTCACGCTCGACCGGGCCGAGCAGCGGATCTTCAGCCTTCGCGATGAGGCGATCAACGCCCAGCTCCGGCACATCCAGGCCGCGCTGATGCAGAACTACGACCACATCACCGAGCGGATGGAGCACCCGTTCGAGGTGAGCGGCATCCCGTCGGGCTTCCGCGAGATCGACGCGTACACCGAGGGCTTCACCCGTGGCGACCTCGTGATCCTCGCGGCGCGTCCCTCGGTCGGGAAGACGAGCCTCGGCCTCGCCATCGCGCATCACGTCGCGAAGCGCGGGACGGGCGTCCTCATCTTCTCGCTCGAGATGGACACGAAGCAGATCGTCGCGCGGTTCCTCGGCCTCAACTCGCGCACCGATCTTCTCGCGCTTCGGACCGGCAACATCCGGGACACCGAAGCGGCAAGCGCGCTCGCTGGCCTGCCGGTCCTCATCGACGACACGCCGGGGATCTCGATCATGGAGCTGCGCACGAAGGCCCGGCGCGCGATCGCGCAGGCTCCGGGCGGGCTCGGGATCATCCTCGTCGACTATCTCCAGCTCATCCGCACCGGCGAGCACGAAGAGAACCGCGTGCAGGAGCTCGCGACGATCACCCGGAACCTGAAGTCGCTCGCACGCGAGCTCGACGTGACGATCGTCGCGCTCTCGCAGCTGTCGCGTGCCGCGGGCGATGCGGGCAACGAACCGAAGCTCTCGACCCTTCGCGAGTGCGTGACCGGCGACACGATCGTCTCCCTCTCTGACGGTCGGCGCGTGCCGATCCAAGAGCTTGTTGGCACGACTCCGGAGGTGTTGTCCATCGATGCACGCGGGCGCCTCGCGCGCGCGATCAGCGACAAGGTCTGGTCTGTTGGCCGTCGGCCGGTCTTCGAGGTGAAGCTCGCGAGCGGGCGATCGATCCGCGCCACGGCCGAGCATCGCCTCTACGGGTTCCGCGGCTGGCGAACCGTCTCGCAGCTTCAGGTCGACGACCGTCTGGCGATCGCGCGCGCGGTGCCTGAGCCCGAGAAGGCCATCGAGTGGCCGGATCGACGCGTCGCCCTTCTCGGCCAGCTGATCGGCGACGGCAGTTACATCGTTCACCAACCGCTTCGCTACACGAACAGCACGATCGCGAATGTGGAGTGCGTAACCGAAGCCGCTGCGCATGAATTCGGTACGCGCGTGAGTTGCACCTCTCACATCGGTGACAAGCAAGAGATCCTCATATCCGGCAATGGGAATAGGTGGCACCCGGCGGGCGTGAACCTATGGCTCCGTGAACTCGGCATTTTCGGTCAGCACTCCTACGAGAAACGCGTGCCGCGTGAGGTCTTCCGGCTGCACAACCGCCAGATCGCCTTGCTTCTCAAGCATTTGTGGGCGACCGACGGCTCGATCACGGCTCGGAAGCCCGGGAGCCGGGGTAGCCATACCGTGTACTACTCGACGAATAGCCCGGGCCTTGCCTTCGATGTCGCCGCGCTTCTCCTACGTATTGGAATCGTTGCCCGGACCATCAAGATCGACCAGGAGAACTACCTCCCGGGATATCAGGTCCATCTGACGGGATGCGAGGCCCAACGGCTGTTCCTTTCAACTGTCGGCGCGTTTGGTCCTCGGGTCGCACCTGCCCTACTGCTATCGGCGGCAATAGCGACAACGGCCGCGAACACGAACGTAGATACGTTGCCGCGTGAGGTCTTCAATGACGTACGCACGCTAATGGCAGAGCGCGGCATCACTTACCGCGCAATGACAGCGCTGCGTGGAACGTCCAACGGAGGAACAGCTCCGTACAAGTTCTCTCCGTCTCGCGCGCTGGTGGCAGAGTACGCAGACCTGCTCGACAGCGAAGCGCTCGCCACGTTGGCTACGACTGATCTGTTCTGGGATCGCGTGATCGCAATCTCGCCCACCGGTGAAGAACACGTATACGACCTCACGGTACCAGCGACATCATCGTGGCTCGCGGACGGGATCGTGTCGCATAACTCAGGCGCGATCGAGCAGGATAGCGACCAAGTCGTGATGCTTTGGAAGGACAAGGACGAGACGCCGCCGGGTGCACCGAGGCTCATCCGCGGCAGCATCGCGAAGAACCGCAACGGCCCGACCGGGCGCTTCGAGCTGTACTTCGAAGCCGAGCAGGCGCGCTTCTTCTCGCGGAGCGACGACGAGGGCATGCCGGTATGACGCTTGACGTCGCACGCACCGCACCGAAACCGCCGCCGGAGAATCCAGAGGCCGAGGCCTCGCTGCTCGGCGCGGTCCTCATCGACCACTCGTTATACGCGCCGTTCGTGCGTGGCCGCATCGCTCCGCCCGACCTCTCGCGCGACAACCACCAGCTCGTGCTCGGCGCAATGGAACGCGTGGCATTACGCGGTGACCAGATCTCGTTCGAGACCGTCCAACAGGAGCTCGCGGCTACGAATGAGCTCCCTGCGGTCGGGGGTGCGCAGTTCCTCGTCGGCCTGATGCAGAACGTGCCGACGGTTGCGCATGCCGAGACGTACGCGACGATCGTCGCGCGCACGGCACAGCTGCGGAAGCTCATCGGTGCGGCGAACGAGATCGCGCGGCTGGCGCTCGTGCGCGAAGACGCGCGGGGCGCCGTCGAGGACGCCCAGCGGCTCCTGTTCTCGGTGAGCGAGGCATCGCTGCATCGCGACATCGTTTCGCTCGACGTCGCGCTGAACCGCTACATCACGCAGATCGAGGAGCGTGGGGATGAGACCCAGGCCGGCGTGCCCACCGGCCTCAAGACGCTCGACGCGAAGACCGGCGGGCTCCAGCCCTCGGACCTCATCCTCGTCGCCGGCCGGCCAGGCCTCGGTAAGACGAGCCTCGCGCTCTGCTTCATCGAGCACGCCGCACTGCGCGCTGGCAAGACCTGCGCGATCTTCTCGCTCGAGATGAGCGAGCTCCAACTCGTACAGCGCCTCATCTCGATGGTCGCCGAGATCGACGGAAAGCGGATCCGGCGCGGTCGCCTCTCGCTTCCCGAGCTACAGGCCATCAACGACGCGTCGGCCCGGCTGCAGCAGGCTCAGATCTACGTCGAGGAGTCGACCCGGCTCACCGTCACGGACATCCTTGCGAAGTCGCGGCGCCTCCAGGCCGAACGCGGCAAGCTGGACCTCATCGTCATCGACTATCTGCAGTTGATCGAGGGCGCCGTGGGCAACGACGACAACCGGGTGCAGGAGGTCGCCAAGATCTCACGCGCGCTGAAGGCGATCGCCCGCGAGCTCGAGGTCCCAGTCGTCGCGCTCTCGCAGCTCTCGCGGCAAATCGAGACCCGCGGCACCGAGCCAATGTTGTCTGACCTACGCGAGAGCGGAAGTCTAGAAGCCGACGCAGACCTGGTGATGTTCGTGTGGCAGAAGGATCAGCAGGACCGCAAGGACGGCGTCGTGCGCCTGAAGCTCGCGAAGCACCGGAACGGCCCGACCGCCGACATCGATCTGCACTTCGAGGCTGAGCTCACGCGGTTCCGTGATCTCGGCGAGACGCGCGAGGGCGGTTAGGTGTGCGGCTCGATCGCCACGGTCACCTGCGCGCGAACTTCGCTGAGCAGACGCACCTCGACCTGGTGGACGCCGAGCGAGCGCAACGGCTCGGCATGGATCTTCCGCGGATCGACGTCGATGCGGTGCTCCTTCTTGAGCGCATCAGCGATCTCCTTGGTGGTGACAGAGCCGAACGTCTTCCCCTGATCGCCCGCCTTCAGCTTGAAGATGAGGGTGACCCCGGAGAGCTTCTTCGCGAGCGCCTCGGCGTCAGCGTGCGCGCGGTCCTGTTTCGACTGCAGGCTCGCCCGCTCCTGCGCGACGCGCTTCAGCTCGCCGGCGCTCGCCTCGATGGCGAGGCCCTTGGGGAGCAGGAAGTTCTGGGCGTACCCGTCGGCGACCTCTTTGATGTCACCGGGGCGGCCGAGCCCGCGGACCTCCTGCTTCAGGACGACGCGCACAGCCGGCTGGCTACGCGGTCGGGACGGTCGGCGACTCGGGCAGGACGTTCTCCTGCTCGGACTTGCGGAGCTCCATCTCCCACGCGAGGACGGAGGCCGCGACGGCAAGGACACCCATCACCGTCAACGCGCCGATGATCGCAAGGACCGCCTCGATGACCCCGAAGAACCCGCCGGCGTTGTCGCGGTCGCCCATACGGATCGCCCCCTTTTTGACATCGTCCAATCTACCGCCCGCCACGTGGGCTCGCTGAGCAACTTCCGCGCCTCGATCGGAGCTAGGCCGGGCGGACCTCTCCATCCGGGAAGTGCTGCCGGATCGCGGCCACGGCCGCGTTGATGCCGGCGTCGTGGTCGGGCGTCCAGAAGGTGATCTGGTAGCGGGCCCGGCCGTTCACCACGCGGCGCAGCTCGACCGTGGGTGCCGGGTCGCGGCCGATCGCGCTGACCGAGGCGAGGGCCTCATTCACCGCGTCGGCCGCGAGCTCGCTCCCGCTGTCGAGGGTGAGGACCACGACGCCGCGGCGCAGCGGGAACCGCGTCAGATTCACGACGGGCTTGGTCATGAAGTCACCGTTCGGCACAATGACCTGCCGCCCATCGGCGGTGCGGAGCTGGGTCGTGCGGAACGAGATCTCCTCGACGAGTCCGGTGTACCCCGAGACCTCGATCGTGTCGCCGATCCGGAACGGTCGCTCGACCAGGACCCAGATGCCTGCGAAGAAATTGCGCAAGATGTCTTGGAGCGAGAGCCCGATGACGATGCCCACGACGCTGAACGAGGTGAGGATCCAGCCGAACGCGCCCTGCGTGTAGATCGCCAGCACGATGAGCAGGCCGAGGACGATCACGCCCAGTTGCGCCAGGTTGCCGAGGAGGACTGTCGCGTTCCCATGCGCGCGGTGCCGGGTGAGCTGGCGCATCGTGATCGTTCGGACGGTCCGCGCGATGACGATCGTGATGACCACGACGACGGCCGCCCAGAACGTGCGGACCGTGTAGTCGAACAGCGTCTCGCGAATGACGGCTGGATCCATCCGGCCGGATGCTATGGACCTGACGCCGAGGGGCTTCCCTAGCGCGCCTGTGGGCCCCGCATTTGACAAACGAACATCCGTTCGGTTACCGTCGGGGCCATGACCAAACAAGACCAACAGCGCGCCGAGCGGATCCTCGATTACATCCGCGAGACCGTCGACGAGCGGGGGTACCCGCCGAGCGTTCGTGAGATCGCCGAGGCCGTCGGCCTCGCGTCCACCTCCGCGGTCCACCACCACCTGACGAAGCTCGAGAAGGACGGGCGGCTCCAGAAGGAGGCGACCCGCTCCCGCGCCCTCACCCTCCCTGGCAGCCACGCCGCGAAGCTCGTGAACGCGCCGATCATCGGCGAGATCGCCGCCGGCCAGCCGATCGAGGCCTACGAGGACCGCACCGAGACCATGACCCTCCCCGCCGAGCTCGCGCCGCGCCACGACACGTTCGTGCTGCGGGTGCGCGGCAAATCGATGATCGAGGACCACATCGACAACGGCGACTACGTCGTCATCCAACCGCAGGACACCGCGCGCGACGGCGAGATCGTCGTCGCCATCCTCGACGACAACACCGCGACCCTCAAGCGCTTCTATAGGGAGCGCGATCGCGTCCGGCTGCAGCCCGCGAACAGCGAGATGGAGCCGATCTACGCCCGGGACGTGAAGATCCAGGGCAAGGTCATCGGGGTCATCCGCCGGCTCTCCTAGCCTTCGCTCGTGGCCGACCGGATCCTCACCGACCGCGAGCTGAACCGCGCGCTTCTCGCCCGACAGCTGCTGTTGAAGCGGGCGGCACTGTCCCCGGCCACCGCGATCGGGCGGCTGGCCGGCCTCCAAGCGCAGTGGTCGCCCGCCCCGTACGTGGGGCTGTGGTCGCGGCTCGCCAAGTTCACGATCAAGGACCTCGAGGGCGCGCTCGCCGACCGTGCGGTGGTGAAGGCCACGCTCATGCGGGGCACGCTCCATCTGGTGAGCGCGACAGATTACCCGGCGCTCTGCGTGGCTACGACGCGATCGCGCGCCGAGCGGTGGGCACCGGCGGCGCGCCGCCTGGCCGATGCGGACACGATCCATCGGGCAACCATCAAGTACGCCCGCAGTGCGCGGACCCGCGAGGCGCTCGCCGACTTCCTGGTGACGCAGGGCGTGACGGCCGACCTTTCGCGACCGATGTTGTGGTGGCTCATCGCGTCGCATGGCTGGCTTGTGCACGTGCCGCCGAGCGGGACGTGGACCCACCGCAAGGCCGGCGACCTCGTCGCCGCTGACGCGTGGATCGGCGAAGCGCGGGAGCCGAAGCTCGACGCTGCGGTGCGACTGACGGTGCAGCGCCATCTCGCGGCGTTCGGCCCGGCGACCGTGGACGACGTCTCGTCATGGAGCTCGATGCGCACGCCCGCGATCAGGGTCGCGCTCGAGGAGCTCGGCTCGAAGATCCGCACGTTCGTCGACGAGCGTGGGCGCCGGCACTATGACCTGACGGGTGCGCCGCTCCCGCCGGCCGACACCGCCGCCCCGGTGCGCTACCTCCCCAAGTGGGACAGCACCCTCCTCGCCTACGCGGCACCCGAGCGCGTGCGCATCCTCTCCGAGGCGCACCGCAAGTCGGTCATCGCGAAGAACGGCGACGTGGCCCAGACGATCCTCGTCGATGGGATGGTCGCGGGCACGTGGAGCGCGACGGTGAAGCCAGGGGAAGCGACGATCACGGTGACGCCCTTCGCACGGCTCGCGAAGTCCGATCGGACGGCGCTGATCGAGGAGGGCGAGCGGCTCGCGCGATTCGTGGCCCCCACGTCGAGGTCGCATGGCGTGACGATCGCGTGATCGAGCGCACGATCCTGCACTGCGATCTCGACGCGTTCTACGCGTCGGTCGAGCAGCGCGACCATCCCGAATACCGGGGGAAACCCGTCATCGTCGGGGGCGGCCCGAACGAGCGTGGCGTGGTGAGCGCCGCGTCGTACGAAGCGCGAACGTTCGGCGTGCACTCGGCCATGCCGCTCCGCCAGGCCGGCAAGCTCTGCCCCCACGGCATCTTCGTGCCGGGGAACTTCGCCGCGTACGAGGCCGCGTCCGACGCGGTCATGGCGCTCTTCGCGGAACGCACCCCGCTCGTCGAGCCGATCTCGCTCGATGAGGCGTTCCTCGACATCACGGGCACGGCGCACCTGTTCGGCGGCCCCGAGGCGTGCGGCCGCGATCTGAAGCGCGCGGTCCGCCACCAGGTCGGCTTGGTGCTTTCGGTCGGCTTGGCCTCCAACAAGCTGTGCGCCAAGGTCGCGTCCGATCTCCGAAAGCCCGACGGCTTCGTCGTGGTGCCGCGTGGCGGCGAGGCGACCTTCCTCGCGCCACTGCCGCTCAAGCGCCTGTGGGGCGTCGGGCCGAAGACCCAACAGGTCCTCCAAGACCTCGGCATGCGAACGATCGGAGACCTCGCGAACGCCGATCCGGCGTTGCTCGACGCGAGGCTGGGCGAGCACGGATCCACCATCGCCGCGCGAGCCAAGGGGATCGACGAGGACCGCGAGGTCGTCGCCGACCCTGGCGACCCGAAATCGATCGGCCACGCCCACACCTTCGATCGCGACACCCTCGACCGGGCGCAGATCGAGTCGACGCTCCTTCGCCTTTCCGAGGGCGTCGGGACGCGCTTGCGGAAGCACGAGTTGCGCGGCCGCACGATCACGCTGCAGCTCCGCGTCGCGCCATTCGAGACGCGGACCCGCCAGCGGACGCTCAGCGAGCCGACCTCCGACGATCTGAAGATCTACGGGACCGCGCGCGCGTTGCTCCGCGAGGCGCTTGCGGCCGACCGCGACACGGGCAGGGTGAGTCCGGTGCGCCTCGTCGGTGTCACCGCGAGTGGCCTGGTCGGTGGCGAGCAGCTCGATCTGTTCACCGGTGCCCGTGTTTCTCGGCTGAACGCCGCGCTTGACGCCGTGCGCGCGAAATTCGGAGATGACGCACTCGACCGCGCGAGCGCGCGCGACGCGGGCGGCCGGCGACGCCTTTCCGACCGCCGCCCTCGGTGAAATCTGTGGACGGACTGTGGACGACAAGCGTGTCGCGCTGTGGACGAGGGTGTGGACGTGTTCGTGGACAAAGAGCCTTGTCGCTCGTCAAGGCGGTGCCGATGATGCGCAGGTCGCGTCGGAGGAGGATCAGTCGAAGAGTGGTGGAGGAGCGGATCGCTGCGCTCGCGATCGAGTTCATCGCGTTCTGCTTCGAACGACGCGCGGTCGAATGGCCGCAGCTCTATGACGAGATGTGCTACGTGGCCGGGAATCGCCTGTACAAGGGTCTCGGCTACGAGGAGCTGAAGGAGGCAGGACTGGACTTCACGCTGTCGGGCCTGGCGCGGACGAGCCGCGTCACCGCCGAGGTCACCCGATCCATCCGTCGCGAGGCGGCCCTGGCGAGCTAGCCCGCGTCAACGTTGGCCACACCGGCAGGGGCGGCGAGTGAAAGGAAGCGCACTCGCCGCCTCTTTATCTGTTCGACGGCCGAAGGTGGCAGAATGAGACCTGCACAGGGGAGTGCGGGTGAGAAAAAGCCCGTATTTCCGGCACGGTCCCGTGGTGCAGCGGCCTAGCATACGTCCCTGTCAAGGACGAGATCGCCGGTTCGAATCCGGTCGGGACCGCCAGTCTTTGCCTTCGGTGCCCGCAACGATGACGGCAACGGGCGGCGTCGCGGCGGCTTGGGCCGCACCGCAACGATGTGCCCACCGCCGACCCGAATCGTGTCGAACAGCTCAGCGATGAGCTGCTTCCGTCGCTCCGGGCGAGCGCGAGGCCACGTTGCTGCGAAATCTTGCGCGAGCTTTGATCGCGGTCATCACGCGCCGCCATCGGGAGCGGTGTCGAGGCGCTCAAGGTGGTCCTTGCGGTCGCGCAGCTTCTCCCGGTAGCCCCCTTCGCCGAGCGCGCCCCGGGTGTATGCGTCGGTGACCCGCTTGATAGTGCCGCGTACTGAAGCTGCACGCGAAACGCTGTCAGCTGAACCTTCAGGTTCGCCCTTTTCGCGTGCGAGCGCGGCGACGCGGACCATATGGTTCGCCGGCAGGTGCGGCGGGTTCAAAGACCGCGTGCAATTCGCGGGAAAAATTCTACGGAGCCGACGGTCGAACGATCGCCGTCGGCAAGATGACGGGATTCGGACGGCAAGATCGGCGGCGCCATCGAAATAACCGGCCTGGCGAAGAGGGCGCGACGGTGGGAATCGAATGCCTACAGAGGAAAAGCCGGCACGTTCCAGGACGTGCGTACCTCCAGCGGGGGACTGCCTGCTGGTTGGGTGTTCCTAGACTTCCACCTCGTGGCAGATGTCTGCCGATCAAAGCCCGGTCTCAACCGTTAAGGAAGAAAGGAGGCTTACGAATGCTTGCATTCTTCCGTGACGACGACGGCCAGGGTCTGGTCGAGTATGCCCTCATCATTGCCGTTATCGCCATCGCCGTCATCGTCGCCATGATCTTCTTCCGCGGCCAGCTCCAGAACATCTTCAGCGACATCGGCAACGCCATCCAGAAGTCCCCCTGCCAGGGGCCGCAGCAGACTGGGCCATGTCCCTAGAGACCTAGCTCCAGCTCAGCGAGGCGCGGCGGAAGCGATCCCGCCTCGCGCAGCCGATCGTGAAAGGCGCGCATTCCCCACCCGGCGGGGCGCCTTATCGCGAGGTGAGCGCACCGAAGAGCGGCTGGTCCGCGACCCGTCTCGACGGGCCACGACGCTCGCTCTGGCGGGGCCGCGGTTCTAGAAAATGAGCACCACTGTGCCATCGGTAACCGTCGCCTTGTAGGTGACGCAGTACCGCCCCCACAACAGGAGCCGGTAGTGGGTCAAGATCGCAGAGAACGTGCCGGTCCCAGTTCCACCGCCAACTCCGACCTGCGCAAGCGTCCCCAGAACGTCGTAGGTCTGGTTGGTGCAGTTAGTACCAGGTAGCCCTGGTTTCACGGTGCCGCGGGAGAACGTCCCACTGACGGTGACGGCGCTCCCCGAGATAGTGGTGGTAGCAAGCGAGAACGAACCGCCTGTGATGAGCACTGGTGGTGTTGTGCTGAGCGGCATGTGCCCGATGTATGCGAACCACGACCCCGCCTGCAACCCCGTCGCCGTCCCGGCGAACACCCCGAGCGTGGGGGTCGCGAAGAGCTCCCGACCGGTCACGGCATAGGCGTAGGTGAAGGTGCCGGCGAGCGCGATCTGGGGGGCTGTGCTCAGGATGAGCGCGAAGGCGAGCGCAACGACAAGCTTCCGAACAAACATGGGATTTTCCCCGCTTGGCGGCCGACGATCCGCCGGCGCCGGCCAATGTACATCCTGACTGACCGGGCTGGCCCTGGGACTTGTACCTATGGGTCGCAGGTGACCGAATTGGTAAGCGGAAGCGCAACGTGCGAAACGGATTTCTCGGCGGCCCGTTGGATCACGTCCGTTGGATCTCGGGTCCATGTCGAGGTCTTCGCTTTCGGGCGGTGCGATCGCCGCTACGGGGTCGCTAGGACCCGGAGACGACGTGGTGGCGACGTCCTTTACCGGGCTCCACTCCTCCACCGGCAGGACACGCCGGGCCCGTGAGGGGCCGGACGACTACGTCACTCGGGTCGAGTGTCACGCCGATTCGTGTGCTCGTGTCCTTGCCGCTGAAGGTACCTGGCGGCGACTACGCTCTCGTGGCATGACGACACGTCGGACCTTCCTCCGCCGAGCGGTCCTCGGCCTCGCGATCGCGCCCGCCGTCGCGGCGTTCGAGCTCGGCTCGGCGCGGCAGGTCGTCGCGAAGGTGACCGTGAAGACCAAGGCTCACGACCAGACCCAGCAGGTCGACGGCAACGCCATCTATCTGCTGCCGTTCAGCGCGTCCCACGCCGCCGTGTACTGGGAGGGCGAGCACGACGCGATCGTTTCCGCCGCGTTCAGCGCGGACGGCCGGACGTTCGGTGCGCCGCAGCCGATCATCCACGATGAGGTCGGCGGCCAGCGGCGCGACGGGCGGACGTACGGCTCGGTGATGCCCGCCGCGGGCGCGACCGCCGTCCGCATCACAGCCGATCGACAGCTGAAGAGCGTCAACGTCCTCGCGATGGCCGACGGCGACCGCACCGTCAGCTACGAGCTCGTGGACTCGGCGGCGTCCGCGGTCGCGCTGCCGGCGGTCATCCGCCGCTCGGCATGGGGCTGCGACGAGAGCCTGATGACCTGGGCGCCGGAGTTCTATCCGGTCCAGAAGCTCATCTGCCATCACACCGCGACGCAGAACAACGATCCGGATCCGGCCGCGACGATCCGCGCGATCTACTACTACCACGCGGTCACGCAGGCGTGGGGCGACATCGGCTACAACTTCCTGGTCGACGAGGCCGGCCGGCTCTACGAAGGCCGGTACTCGCGGCAGTACGCCCTCAGTGAATCACCGACCGGCGAGGACAAGAACGGAAACGGCGTCACCGCCGCGCACGCCTACCAATACAACTCCGGAACGGTCGGTCTCGCGCTCCTCGGGACGCTCACGTCCAAGGACACGACCGCTGCGGCCCGGGCAGGAATCGAGAAGATGCTCGGGTGGAAGGCAGCGACCCACACGATCGATCCGAAGGCTTCGACCCGGTACGTGAACCCGGTGACCAAAGTCGCGACGACGTTCGCGAACATCGCCGGACACCGCGACGTCGCCGCAACCGAGTGCCCGGGCGCGAAGTTCTACGCCACCCTGCCGACCATCCGCAACGATGTCGCGGCGATGATCGGGGCGACGCCCACTCCGACACCGACGCCCACCCCCACCGTGACGCCAACGCCAACGCCCACCGTGACGCCAACACCCACGCCGACGCCGACAAGGACGCCGTCTCCCACTCCCTGCAACGGCAACTGCAACTAGGCGAGACGCCTCTGCGGACGAATACCGACTCGCCGGTCGAGCAGGTGGATTGCGTGTGGCTGCGGGTGCGGGCGACGCTGCGGGTCGTCTTCGCGCTGGCGATCGTCTTCACCGCGTGCGAGCCCGCACCAAGCGCGGTTGTGGCGTCCTCCGCGCCGCCGACCGCCGTGCCGACGCCGTCCCCGACCGATCCGCCGAGCCGGGCGCCGACCCCGACCCCGACCCCACCGAACGGTCCCGACGCTCTCATCTGCACGGCGCGGGTCCCGCTCCCGCCGATCCCCGACGTCATCGGCGTCGCCTGGTCCCCGAACGGCCGGACCCTCGCGATCGACCACATGGTGACGCTGCCATCCGCGCGGATCACCGGATCACCGGAGGAGTTCTTCCTCGACGCGCTCGATCTTCCGACCGGCGAGCTGACGCCGCTCGGCGTCGGGGAGCGGCAGCAGTGGTCGGCGAGCGGGAAGTACCTCTCGTACTGGAGCTGGGACGGCGAGCTGCGCATCGTCATCGGCGGCCACGTCGTCGACCTGCCGAAGGCGACGATCCCGGATGTCCGCTGGGTCGGCGACACCCTCTATTACTTCGCCACGGACGAGCTGCAGAGCTGGACCGATGGGAAGGTCCAGACGCTGTCGCGTCTCCCCGCGGATGTCGTCCCCACCTACCCCGCGGACGATGCCAGCTTCAGCGGCGACGCGGAGCGCTTCGTCATCACGCGTTACTCGCTCGATGGCACGGTGCGCCGATACGCCGGGATCACGCGAACCGGCGCAGTGACGGCGCTGGACCTGCCGGACGCGACGTACACCGAGTGGGCGCCCACCGGGGAGACCCTCCTCGTGCGCTACGCGGACCGGATCGAGCTGCGCGAGGGCAATGCCGTGAACAGCGCGCCGCTGTCGGGGTTCCCCGGGCCGGTGCATCAATGGACACCCGACGGGCGCTCGTTGCTCCTCGGGCCGATCACGCCGACCGTGAGCGGCGACATTTCGTTCGACACGTTCGCGCGCGTCGGAACGGACGCGCCGACGACCGCGACGCTGCCGAACCTGCTGGGCGCGCGCGGCTTCAGTCCCGACGGCCGCTACTTCGCGGGCGACAGCCGCACCGCGCTTCGCTCGACGACGCTCGAGCTCTTCCGGTGCGGCACCGGCGGATCGGCGAAGGCGACGCCGATCCCCGCGGCCCAGGCGTTCCCGCCGACGGATCTGCGCTACCTGCGACCCGTCGTCGGCGCGCTCACACAGCTCCTGACGCCGACGCACACGGGCTTCGACC
>DASYVN010000179.1:0-12346 GCA_035937095.1 Candidatus Limnocylindria bacterium | reverse complement strand
GGAACCGCTGCGGATCTCACGCGTGATCGCCGCGGTGTGCGCCGACTGCAACGCCGGCTGGATGAGCGCGCTCGAGGACAGCTTCCGACGGGCGGTCTTCGCTCGTCCGCGGGTCGGCACGCTGCAAGCCGCGGATCGCATCACGATCAGTCGCTGGTTCACGAAGACCGCCGTGTTGCTCGCGCATGCGCGCGGTGGTGCGCTCGTCGGCGCGGCTCACCGGGCGCAACTCATCGCCGGCATGCCCGACGACGTCGAGGTCTTCTTCGCGCGCCGGCGCCGGCCGCCGCAGCGTCTGGACTTTGCCTTCGACGTGACGACGGATCGCGACCCGACTGCAGTGCGATCGGTCGCTGTCCTGGTCGATGACCTCGTCGCGCATGTCGCGGCGCGCGGCACGCTCGCCAGCCGTCACGGCACGAGGCTGTGGCCGCTCCGCACGCGCACGCTGCGTTGGGAAACGCTTCCGGTCGTCACGACGCTCATGGACCGCGAGTGATCATCCGGCCGCTGGTTCAAGACGACCAAGCCGCCGTCAGCGGGCCCGATGCGTCGCGTGCGTGACGCGATCCTCGGCGCGGGCTGGGGGCGCGCACCGACATGGCGCACCGGTCTCGCCCTGTCTCGGGCGCGCTCGTCCAGCGCCTTGACGCGAAACCGCGGCCGCACATCTCCGCGCCCCGGCCATAAGCAAGGCTTGCGCCGCCTACCGGCGAAGTAACGGGTTACGGTCGCTCGCTCGCCGGCCCGTTCTGGCACGTGCTCTGCCGCATCAACAGTGTTCGGTCCACGACCGAAACACATAAGGAGGCTTGGCAATTGAACCCTCAGGGTCCCCTTCCGTCACGGCCCGGAGAGCATCCGCCGTCGCAGGTGGAGCCGGGGAAACAAGGCGGTCAGCCCATCGATTCGCCGCTTCAGCCGCGGCCCGCGCCGCAGCCTGAGACCCCGAAGACGATGTGACCGCGACCCCCTCGCGATCTCCAACGAAGCGCCGGTCTTCACCGGCGCTTCGTGCTTACTGGTTCAGCCCGCTCGCGTCCACCAGGCCTTGGAGCATCGCGAGGATCGCGATGCCGGCGACGATCGACGTGGCGACGAGCGCGGCGATGGCTGCGAGCGTGACCGCGATCGTCTGGCGAGTGGCGACCCGCGGGTCGAGTCGCTTCTCGAGGACGTTGTACGCGATGGCCGCGATCTGGATCGCCGACCGCGCGAGGACGAACGCGCCGGCAGCGATGCCCGCGCCGACGACGAACCAGATGAGGAGCGCGATCTCCATCGGTCGATGCTATGCGCTAGATTTTCGAGCGATGGCCGACCACGCAACGCCTCCGCCGCACAAACCCGACCCGCAGTACCGGCCGCAGGACCACATCATCTTCGCCGCGCTCGCCCTGCCGATCTTCGCGGTCTCGTTCGTGATCATCGCGCTCATCGTCACGCTCGGGCAGCACTAGCGCCGGCAGCGCCTTCAGCGGACGCGGCCCGCAGGGCGCGGTGATCAAGAGCCTTCAGCGGACGCGGCCCGCGGGCCGCGGTGATCAAGGGACGATGAAGACCTCGTCCACGTAGCACCACAGCCAGTCCTCCCCAGGCTCCATCGAGCGCACGATCGGATGGCCCGTCGTCTTCGCATGGCGGCTGGCGTGCCGGTTCGGCGAGGAGTCGCAGCAGCGGACCGCGCCGCAGCTCATGCACATCCGAAGGTGGACCCACTCGTCCGTGGTCGCGAGACATTCCGCGCAGCCATCGCCGTCGGGCTCGACGCGCTTGATCGCGCTCCGGTGGGTGCAGCGGATGGTGCGGGCATTGAGGGTGGGCGTCGGTCGATCGTACGACGGCACGTCAGGCGACGGCGAGACGGAGCCGCAGGTACACGAGCACCCGCGGGCAGTGGATGGCCATATCGAGCGGGCTCATGGGACCAGCAAAGCGTCTCGGGTGGGCCGCCGCGTGAGCGCCGACTAAGAGACCGCGCGCCCGTGATCGTTCCTTAGCGAACGCTTAGGCCGCGAGCCGCAGGCGGAAACGCGCGCCGCCGCCTGGGGCGGGCTCGAGGGTTACCGACCCACCGTGCTTCTCGGCGACGTCCTTCACGATCGACAGGCCCAGACCGGAGCCCGGCAGATGCCGGGCGTTGCTGGCACGCCAGAAGCGGTCGAAGACATGCGGCGCGTCCTCGGGCCGGATGCCCGGGCCATGGTCGCGCACGCTCACCTCGCCATCCTCGACGCTCACCTCTACGACGCCGCCCACCGGACTCCACTTGCCCGCGTTGTCGAGGAGATTCGTCACGGCGCGCGAGACCCGCGAACGCACGCCGCTGATGGTCGTCGGCTGGCTCACGACCGTGAACAGGACGTTCGGGTACCGGCCGCGCACGCCAGCAAGGGCGTCCGTCACGACCTCGTCCAGGCGTACGTCCTCGACCGGCAGCGGTGCTTCCTCGTCGCGCGCGAGGTCGATGAGATCGGCGACCAGGGTCGAGAGGCGCTCCATCTGGTCGACCAGGTCGGTGAGCACGGCGTGCCGCTCCGATTCGTCGGTCGGATGTCCGCGCGCGAGCAATTCGAGGTTCGTGCGCAGGCTGGTGAGGGGCGTGCGCAGCTCGTGCGACGCGTCGGCGACCAGCTGCCGCTGCTGGCGCAGCGACACCTCGAGCGCGCCCAGCATCTCGTTGAAGCTCGCCGCGAGACGGCTCAGCTCGTCGGTGCCGGTCGCCGCGACGCGGCGGGAGAGATCGCGCGTGCGCGCGACCTCTTCGACCACTGACATGAGGCGCTGGACTGGCGCGAGGGCCGCGCGCGCGACGACGGTGCCGAGAGCGGCCGCGAGCAGCACGCCACCGAGCGCGACCAGCGCCAGACGGACGCGCGTCTCGGCGAGGATGCTCTCGATGGGATCGAGCGGACCCCAGACCTCGAGCGCCGTTCCGCGCTGCGCTCCGGGCGATACCCAAACGCGCAGGTGCGATCCCTCGAGGGTCGTGTCGAAGAAGTAGGCCGGTGCGGTGCCGCTTGCGACCGCGATAGCGCCCGGCGTCACGAGCGCGACGACCGGCTGCGCGTCCGAGCGGCTCACCGTTCCGGTGTTGGTGCTCACGATCTGGGCGGCCACGTCGGACCGGCCGGACAGGCTGCCTTGCGGGCCGCCCGGGAAGTGGCCACCCGGGCCGCCCTCGCGCGGATTCTGGACGCCGCTGGCCGTATCTTGCAGCGTGTTGTTGAACTGGGTCAGGAGCTGCGTCTGAACGACGAAGTACATCAGCACGGCCGCGCCCACCACGGCGACGGCGACCGCGCCTGCGGCGAGGAGCGTGACCCGAAGACGGAAGCTCACTGCTCGCGCATCACGTAGCCCACACCGCGCACCGTGTGGATGATCCGCGGCTCGCCGTCGGCTTCGAGCTTTCGCCGCAGGTAGCCGACGTACACGTCAAGCGAGTTCGACTCCGGTCCGAAGTCGTAGCCCCAGACCTTGTCGAAGATGACATCGCGGCTGAGGACCTTGCCCTGGTTCGCCAGCAGGAGCTCGAGGAGCTGGTACTCGGTCCGCGAGAGCGGGATCTCGCGATCGCCGCGGTTGCAGGTCATCGCGTCCCGGTCGATGACGAGGTCGCCGAATCGCAGCTGCCCGCGCACCTGACCGTTCGACGGCGTGCGCCGCTCGAGTGCGCGGAGCCGCGCGAGCAGTTCGTCGAGCGCGAACGGCTTCACGAGGTAGTCGTCCGCGCCGGCGTCGAGACCCGAGACGCGCTCGGCCACGGCCGCGCGCGCCGTCAGCATGAGCACAGGCACCAGGTTGCCGGCGGCCCGAAGGCGGCGGCACACCTCGAGCCCGTCGAGACCGGGAAGACCAAGGTCGAGGACCACCGCGTCGTACGGGACGGCCGTTGCCTGTTCCAGCGCCCGGATCCCGTCCGATGCGACTGCAGGTTGGTGCCCGGCGTGGCGGAGCGCCCGCTCCACCGCGCCTCGTACCGCGGGATCGTCCTCGACCAGGAGGACGTTCACCAGGTCGAGTTTACGAACGAGGGCCTAAGAACGGACTAAGAAGCACCATTTCCGCGGCCCGTTCTTATCGGCCTTTCATGACCGGCCGCCCACCGGGTGCCAGCGTGGCTAGCGAACGCCGCGGCGGCGTGACCGAAAGGACGGGTGCAGATGAAGAACATCGAACGAGCTCTCATCGCGACCGGCGTTGCGCTGGTCTTCTCGGGAGGCATCGCGAGCGCCGCGATCCTGTGGACCTCGGCCACGGCTGCCGCAGCGCAGTCCGGCCCGGGCGTCCAGCTCACCGCACAGCTCGGCGCGAACCCCGGCACGCTCGACAACAGCGGTCGCGGCGGGGCGGACCTCATGTCCGCTGCCGCGACGTACATCGGGATCCCGGCGGCGGACCTCCGGACCCAGCTCGCCGCGGGCAAGAGCCTCACCGACATCGCCGGCGGGAACAACAAGACGCGTGAGGGCCTCATCGCCGCCCTCGTCGCCGCGGAGCAGACCGCGATCTCGACGCTCGTCGATCAGAAAGGCACCGCCAACCCCGGTGGCCCCGGCCTGGGCGGCCGTGGCTTCGGCTTCGGCGTCCAGGGTGACCCGCTCGCCGCCGCCGCGACGTTCCTTGGGACGACGACCGCGGACCTTCGGACCAAGCTGGCGGGCGGCCAGACCCTCGCCCAGATCGCGGTGGCCGCCGGCCAGACGCGCGACGTGCTCATCCAGGCGCTCGTCACTGACGCGAAGACCAAGATCGAGCAGGCCAAGACCGACGGGAAGGTCACCGCCGCCCAGGCCACGCAGCTCGAGACCGGCCTGGCCGACCGCATGACCAAGCTCGCCGATTCGACCGAGCCGGCAGGACGGGGCCCCCGCCGCTAGCTCACCTCGCCAGTCTCATCACTCCCTCCTTGACCGACTGCGCCCGCCGATAAGAGGCGGGCGCAGTGCATTTCCGTTGAGTACTGTTCCGTCCGTGGCCCAGCTGCAGATCCGGTTCGCCGACCAGGTGGCGAACGGCACGATGTCCCAGGAGATCGCCGACCTCCTGCGCGAGACGGCGCAGGCCCACCAGAGCTTCGTGGTGATGGCGGTCCCGCGACTCGCGGGCAAGACCACGACAATGCGCGCGATGCTCGCCGAGCAGTCAAAGCCCGTGCTGGCGCTCGGGTACGACGGCGATGACGTCGATCGGCTCGTGGAACGGGCGAAGGGCGGCTACCTCGTCGTGCCGGAGATCAGCCGCGGCGCGTGGTCCGCCGGCTACGTGTGGGGCGACCCGGTGCGGCGCGCCTTCAGCGGCATCACCCAGGGCACGGCCCTCGCGACCGCGCTGCACGCGCCGGATCCCGACGAGGCGTTCTCGATCATCTGCCAGGGTTGCGGCGTGCCCGACGCGCACGCGGCGCGCATCTCGCTCGTCGTGTACCTCCGCTCGCTCGGGGAATGGGAGCACCCGACCCGCCGGGTCGTGAGCACCGTTCACGAGATCCGTGGCGTCAAGAACGGCAAGCCCGACGCGAAGCTGCTGTTCCGCTGGAACGAGACGACCGACACGTTCGAACGCTCGTCGTGATCGGGGGCGAGCTCCGCGAGCATTTCGCCCGCAAGGCCACCGCGGTCGGTGCCACGGTCAGCGACGCCCCAGACGCGGACACCGCGCGCCGGCGCCTCGCGCACGTCGCTGGCGATCACGTGACCGATGGGCTCTTTGCCGTCGCCGAGACCGGCTCGGTCGCGGTCGCTTGGCCGCGCGACGAGCGCGGTCGGGCCCTCCTCGCGGACCGGCTGATCCTGCTCGTACCCGGAGACCAGCTCGTGGCCTCGCTCGACGACGCGCTGGCGCGAATCGAAGCCCTTGTCCGCGACGGCCGGCCGTACGTCACGCTCATGACCGGTCCGAGCCGCACCGCCGACATCGAGCGCGCGCTCACCGTCGGGGTCCATGGGCCGCGCGAGCTGCACGTGGTGCTCGTCGGGTGATCGCGCCGTTCGGCGAGCGGTACCGCCGCGCGCTCGCCGACCCGCGGCTCAAGCGCAACCTTCTCGCGTTCCAGCGGGCGTGGCGGCTCACGCGCGACGCGGCCTTCGACCGGCTGCAGGCCGAGGGGCCGCGGCTCGGTGCGTCGACCAGCTCGTTCGCCGAAGCGAAGGCCCGCCTCGTGGCCGCGAAGGACAGCATGCTGGCCGATCCGGCCGCTGCGCGCGCACGCTTCGTGGCCGCGTTCGCGGCGCGCGGAGGCATCGTGCACGACGCCCCGACGGCCGACGACGCGCGGGACATCGTGCTGCGGCTCTTGCAGGAGCGCGGCGCCACGCTCTTCGCCAAGGGCAAGTCGATGGTCGGCGAGGAGGTGTTCCTCAACCATCATCTCGAAGCAGCCGGTATCCGCGTGGTCGAGACCGATCTCGGCGAGTGGATCGTCCAGCTCGCCCACGAGACGCCGAGCCACATGGTCATGCCGGCGATCCACAAGAGCCGTCAGCAGGTGGCGACGCTCCTCGAGGCCGAGACCCACAGCGTCGTCGATCCGGACGACATCGGCGCGATGGTCCGCCTGGCCCGAGCGGAGCTCCGCCGCGTGTTCCTGACGGCGGACGCGGGGATGATCGGAGCGAACGCGCTCATCGCCGATACCGGCACGGTCATGCTCGTGACGAACGAAGGCAACGGCGACCTCGTGAGCACGCTGCCGAAGACGCTCATCGTCATCGCGGGCTGGGAGAAGCTCGTGCCGGCGTTCGCCGACGCGGCGTCGCAGCTCCGGCTCCTCGCGCGCAGCGCGACGGCGCAGGAGATCACGACCTACACGAGCTTCATCACCGGCGCCGACGACGGCCGCGAGATCCACCTCGTGCTCGTGGACAACGGACGGAGCGCGCTGCATGCCGATCCGGCCTTCCGAGATGTCCTGCGCTGCATCCGCTGTGCGGCGTGCGCGGACGTCTGCCCGTCATACCAGGTCGTCGGCGGACATGTCTTCGGGTACATCTACTCCGGGCCGATCGGCCTCGTGAACACCGCGGCCCATCACGGGCTCGACGCCGCCGCCGGCCCGCAGAGCCTCTGCGTCAGCTGCAACGCCTGCGCGACCATCTGCCCGGTCGACATCCCGCTGCCGCAGCAGATCCTCCGCGTGCGCGCGAGCGTGGTCGAGGCGAACGGGCTGCCGCTCGCGAAACGCCTTGCGTTCGCGGTCTGGTCCCGGCCGCGGGTCTTCGATGCCGTGATGCGCGTCGCGTCCGTACTCCAGCGGCCGCTCCGGCGCGGCGCGTTCCTCCGCGTCCCGCTGCCACCGGCGCTCCGCTGGCGCAGTGTCCCGGCACTTGCCGTGACGCCGGCGCGCGACACCCTGCTCGGTCGCACCTTCGAGGCCTCCGCGAATGGGCCGTGGACGAGCAGCAAGGCGCGCGGGCTCACCGTCGCGTACTTCCTGCAGTGCATCACCGATCGGTTCGCCCCCGAGCAGGCCCGGGCCGCGATCGAGCTCCTGCGCGCGTGCGGCGCGCGGGTCGTCGTGCCCGCGGGCCAGCACTGCTGCGGCCTGCCGCCGCTCGATGCCGGCGATCGCGCGACGGCGCGGCGGATGGCGAAACAGACCATCCACGCGCTCGAGGCCGTCGCGGCCGATCACTACGTCAGCGCCGGGGCGAGCTGCGCCATCGCGATCGCCCACGACTACGCCGAGCTGCTCGCGGATGAGCCGGACTGGCGCGCACGGGCCGAGCGCATCGCGTCGCGCACCCTGGATCTGCTGAGCTTCCTGGAGCGGGTCGCCGATCCCGCGGCGCTGCCGCTGCGCTCCGACGCCGCCACTGTCACGGTCCACTCCTTCTGTCAGACGACCAACGTCATGGGCTCCGGCGACGCCGGCCAACGCCTCCTCGAGCGGGCCGGTATCCCAGTGCGCGAGCTCGCCGAGCGCGGCGTGTGCTGTGGATTCGGCGGCTCGACGTCGATCGATCATCCCGAGCTCGCGCGCGAGATCGCGGAGCGCAAGCTCGACAACGTTCGCGCGACGGGCGCCGCGGTCTTGGTCACGGACAACCCGGGGTGCCTCCTGCATCTGCGCGGGGCCGCCGACGTGGCGCACGACCGATTCGTCGTGCGCCACGTTGCCGAAGTGCTGTGGGAAGGGGTCGCGAGGTAGCCGTTACGGCTGGGTCGGCCGAACGCCGGCGTCTTCCTGGGCTTCACGCGCCGCGGACTCGGTCGCCTCGTGCGCCGGGTCCTCGTTGGACACGAAGGTTCCCGGGGCCTGCGAGGCGTCGGCGCGGACACTGGTCGTGACCCCGGCGTTCGAGGCCGCGAACACGCTGGTCGCCCGGAACGCCGTGGCGCCGATGACCCCGCCGCCGAGCATCGACGCGGTGACCAAGCCGGCCATGACTGCGCGTTTCACGTTGCTGGTCATGAGTTTTCTCCTATTGCCTCTTTCCGAGGCTGGATCCAACCTTCGTCCGTTGAAGGACCCGGACCATGAGGAGGGCCCCAAAGTTCCCTAAGAACTCACTCACGATCGGCGTCACAACTGAGCGGCGCGGGAGTTGACCGCAGTGGTGAGGATCGGGATCGCGACCCTGCTGGTCATCGTGTCCGTGATCGCGCTTGGTCGCTCAGCACACGCAGCCACATGCGTCTCCTCGGTCGGTCCGGGTGTGCCGCCCCCAGCCAACATCGCGACCGGGCTCCCGGGCTTCCACGCCGCCTGGCACGGCCAGTCTGGGTACATGTCGCTTTGCCCGGGCGATCAACGGACGGCCACGGTCGCGTACCACAACTCCGGCTCGCGTGGCTGGGTCCTCGGGCGCCTCGGCGAGGTCGCCTATCTCGGCACCGCAGACAGCGATCCGGGGCAGGACGCGCCCTCCATCGTGGGCGGTGACGGGAGCTTCGGCTCGCCGGCGACCGGCTGGGCGCGCTACAACCGGCCGGCCGTACAACCCGCCGCGTACGTCGGACCGGGGCAGGTCGCCTGGTTCCAGTTCACCGTCCAGGCACCGGCCGCGCCGGGCACCTACCGCGTTGCCATCCGCCCGCTCGTCGAGGGCGCACAGTGGATGGAGGACTATGGCGTCTTCTGGCAGGTCACCGTGCTCAACGCGGACGGCAGCGCGCCCGTGGCCACGCCAGCGGATCCGCGCGGCATGTACTTCACCGTCGGCGCCGGCGTGGACGCGCGGACGATCGCGGACGTCCACGAGGGCATCGATCGAGTCAGTGGGTATCTCGCGCGGGCTGTTGGCGGCGATCGGTCGCGTACGGCGACGACGCGCATCCGTGTCGGCAGCGCCTCCGATCAGTACTGCTGCCTCGCGCACCTCGATGGTATCGACATCGTGACGAGCAACAGCGAGTGGGTGAGCCCGCGCGCCGCGGCCGCGGACACGTGGACCGCCGACACCGAGCGCAAGGAGCTCGCGGCGCACGAGTACGTGCACGTGTGGCAGGGTGAGCTCGGCGGCGACGCGTGCATGCTCGGGCCACGCTGGCTGTCCGAAGGGATGGCCGAGTCGCTCGCGTACCGCTCGCTCGTCGCGGATGGGCTCATCCCACAGGCCAACATGGACACCTTCACCAAGCGGCAGCTCATCGCAGCGGCCACCCATCCCGCGCTCGCGCAGCTCGAAACGCAATGGCAGGACAGCGCCAACCCGTACAGCGTCGGGTATCTCGCGGTCGATCGACTCCTTGCGGCGAACGGCCCGCTCCCGCTGCGCGCGTGGTGCGACGCGGTCGGCCGGGGCGTCGAGTGGCACGCCGCCTTCGCGCAGGCCTTCGGCGAGCAGACCGACGCGTTCTACGCGCGGTTCGAGTCGTATCGGTCGGCGTACCTGCGGTGATGCGGCGCTGGCTCGCGCGCGCTCTCGCGGTCCTGCTCGTCGCGCTCGCCGGCGCGACGCCGGCCGGCGCCGCGGGCGCGGGCGCGGATGGCGCCGACGCCGCCGCGACCACGACGACGGGCCAGCTACGGGCGTTCTGGGTCGACGCATTCGGTGACGGCATCTACACCCAGGCCCAGATCGACCTGCTGGTCGCCGACGTGAAGGCCGCGAACCTGAACGCGATCGTCGCGCAGGTCGTGCGCCGCGGGGACTGCTTCTGCAACCGCTCGAGCCTGCCTCGCACGTCGGTCGCAGGCGTGTCGCCCGCGCCGTTCGACCCGCTGCAGTCGCTCATCGACGCCGCGCACGCCCAGGGGATCCAGGTGCACGCGTGGATCATCACGACCGGTATCTGGCAGGGTCCCGCCGCGCCGACGGATCCGGCCCACGCGTTCCTCCAGCATGGCCCGTCGGCCACCGGCGCGAACAACTGGATCGACTATCGCTCGGACGGCGCCTCCAACCTCACGGACGAGTCCTTCATCGATCCAGGCCACCCGGATGCGGCGGCCTACATCCTCAACATGGCGACGAGCATCGCGCGGAGCTACAACGTCGACGGCATCAACCTCGACCGGATCCGCTACCCCGACGGCAACCTCGGGAGCCTTCCGTCGTGGGGCTACAACCCGACCGCGATCGCGCGGTTCCAGGCCGCGACCGGTCGGACCGATCGTCCCGCAACCGCCGATCCGGCGTGGACCCAGTGGCGCCGTGACCAGGTGACGAACCTCGTCCGCAAGATCTACCTCGAGACGTACGCGATCCGGCCGAGCATCCGGATCAGCGCCGACACGATCACCTACGGCGCCGGGCCGCAGAGCGTCGGCGGCTGGGAGAAGACCCGCACGTACGCCGAGGTGCTGCAGGACTGGGTCGGCTGGCTCCGCGAGGGCATCATCGATCTCAACATCGCGATGAACTACAAGCGCGACACCGACGCGCAGCAGCGCACCTGGTACGCGCAGTGGTCTGATTTCGCGAAGGACTCGCAGTTCGGGCGGCAGGGCGCGATCGGATCGGCGATGTACCTCAACGACATCCCCTCGACCATCCGTCAGGTCCGCACCGCCGTCGCGGCCAGCGGCGCCGGCGCGCCCTCGGCCGGCTGGAACGGCTACTCGTACCGCACGCCGGACGCGGCGACCAACGCGGGGACGCGAACCGGCGCGTCGGCGCGGACCGAGCTCAGTAACGCGCTCACGAAGCCGAGCAGCGACGATCCGGTGACCCCCGCGATCTTCGCGAGCGTCGCGATGGCCCCGGCGATGCCATGGAAGGACCAGCCGTCGCGCGGCCAGCTCCGGGGTATCGCGACGGACACGGTGGGCGCCCCGATCGGGCAGGCCACGGTCGCGCTGTACGACGCGACCAACACGCTCGTCGGACAGAAGGTCACCGACGGGTTCGGCTGGTTCGGCTTCGTCGACCTCCTCCCGGGCACGTATCGCGCGACGATCGACTCGGCTCGCGCGGCCGCGTCGAACGGAAGCGTCGCCGTGACCGCCGGACAGGTCGCGAGCGTCGCGCCGGCACCGGCCGCGCCGGCGGCATGCACGTCGAGCGTCGGTCCAGGGATTCCGCCGCCCGCGTCGCTCCGGTCCGGGCAGTCCGGCTTCCATGCGTCCTGGTACGGACAATCCGGCTACCCGACGCTCTGCGCCGGTGAGCGCTCGACCGCGACCGTGGCGTACTACAACTCGGGCTCGAAGGGCTGGGTCCTTGGGCGGATGGGCGAGGTCGCGTATCTTGGCACCTGGTCACCGTCACCGGGCCAGGACCAGCCGAGCCCGCTCGGTGGCGACGGACAGCTGGGCTCGCCGAGCACCGGGTGGCCGCGATACAACCGCGTCGCGATCCAGCCCGCGGACTACGTCGGACCGAATCAGGTCGCGTGGTTCCAGTTCACCATCCAGGCGCCGAGCGCCCCCGGCACGTACCGGCTCTACATCCGGCCGCTCGTCGAGGGCGCGCAGTGGATGGAGGACATCGGCGTGTACTGGTACGTGACCGTCCGCTGATATAGGTCCTCGTCGTGAGTCAGACTTCCGCTGACTCTCGCGGGGAGGCCGGTCGTCGGCTATTCGGTTCGAGCCGTTGGAGCTAGTGTCCGGCCCTCGCACTCCGTCCGGGGACGGTGATCGGGACTCTGCGGCAGCCGTTGCGGCTGGCCGGTGATCGACGATCAGCAGACGTTGGCCGGAGCAGGCGAGCTCCCCGAGGGCACTCTCGCGGGGAGGTCAGCGGATGCACAGCGTCGGCATCGACATTGGCAAACGCCAGCACGTCGCGGCGATCTGTCGGCAGGGTCAGCGGACCGCCGACAAGCCAGTCCTGCGCTTCGGCGCCGACCGCGCTGGCCTGGCCGAACTGGAGCGCTGGCTCGGCCGGCACGGTCCGGTCGACCGGGTGGTCATGGAATCGAGCGGCCACTATTGGCTCCCGCTCGCGGCCGCCCT
>DASYVN010000178.1:0-8166 GCA_035937095.1 Candidatus Limnocylindria bacterium | reverse complement strand
GTGCGGGTCCCGATCTCGGCTCGTCCCTGGAAGCTCACCCGTCCGTCCGCGGTCATGACGAAGTTGAGGGCCACGTGCGGGCGTCCATCGTGTGCCGGCGGCTCGAGGAGGTCACGGTGCAACGTATCGAGCGCCTCGGTGCCCGTTGGGCCGAGCCGCGCGAGCTCAGGCATTCGCCGGCAGGAGGGCCTCGACGAACGTGCGTGGGTCCATCGGGACAAGGTCCTCGGCCTTTTCGCCGACCCCGAGGAACTTCACCGGCAGCTTCAGCTCGTCCGCGATCGCGAACACCGCGCCGCCCTTGGCCGTCCCGTCGAGCTTGGTGATGACGATCCCGGTCACCTGGGCAGTTTCCGTGAACTGGCGGGCCTGGATGATGGCGTTCTGGCCCGCGGTCCCGTCGAGCACGAGCAGGACCTCGTCCGGCGCGCCGGCACGCGCGCGGCCCGCCACCTTCACGATCTTGCCGAGCTCGTCCATGAGGTGGCCCTTCGTGTGCAGCCGGCCGGCGGTATCGGCGATGACGGTCGTGTTGCCCCTGGCGAGGCCCGCCTGGATCGCATCGAACACGACCGCGGCCGGATCCCCGTCCGGCGTGCCGCTCACGATCGGCACCTCGACCCGCTTGGCCCAGATCTCCAGCTGCTCGATCGCCGCCGCACGGAAGGTGTCGGCCGCCGCGAGGAGCGGCTTCTCGCCCGCGTCGCGAAGCCGCTTCGCGAGCTTCGCGGCCGTCGTCGTCTTGCCACTGCCGTTGACCCCCACGACGAGGATCACGCGCGGGACACCTGTCCCCGGGCTAAGCGCCCGATCGCCCGGCTCGAGGACGGCGACCAGGGCCTCGCGCACCGCAGCCAGCACCTGCGGCACGGTGTCGGCCTTTCGATCGGCGACGACATCGCGCACCTGCAGCATCACCGAGTCGACCAGCGATACCGAGATGTCAGAGCGCAGGAGTGCCGCCTCCAGCTCATCGAGCCACTCGGGCGTCACTGGCCGGTCGGCCGCCCGTCCGAACAGCCGGGCCAGGAAGCCGCCTCGGGTCTTCGCCAGGCCGCCCTCGATGCTCATCGATATCAGTCTGATGACTGCTAGGGTGACGCGCCGTGAACGCCGATGGAGCCGAACGGGTCGCGATGGACGACGAGCCCGAGTGCGAGGGATCCGAGCGCATCGATCGCGGGGACGTGCGCTATACGCTCGGGCCCGATCCCCTGCCTTGGAGCAACGGTGTCGCGTACGCGCGCTGGCGGCCGGAGGAGGTCGCGGAGCGCGCGAACGAGATCATCGGCGTCTTTCGCGCGCGCAACGTCGGCTTCACCTGGCAGATCGGCCCGAACACCGACGCGGTCGGCCTCTCGGGCATCCTTGCGACTCACGGCCTGCGGAAGGAGATCGATGCCCTTCTGCTCACCGCGAGCATCCCGATCCGAGGCCGGCTCCCGGAGCATGACCTGCGGCTGGTGGAGGAGCACGACGAGCGGACGGCGAGGGACGCGATCCGCATCGACCGTGACAAGACGATGGACGAGGTGCGCACGAGGGTCGAGGCGCGCCTGCGCTACCTCAGCTGCCCGTCGCGGCGCGGCGGCGGGGTCGTCGCGTATCGCCGCGATCAAGCGGTCGGATACGGCCGCTGGCGCTACGGCACCGCCGGGGACACGGTGTTCCTGGCCGGCGCCTCGACGCTGCGGCCACATCGCCACACCGGCGTGTACAGCGCGATCCTCGGCTACCGCCTCGATCGGGCGGTGCGCGACGGCAAGACGACCGCCGTCGTAGTCGCGGAGCGGTCGACCTCGGCACCGATCCTGATGCGCAAGGGTTTCCGGGAGGTCGGTGCGATGCAGATCTGGATGGCCGTGCACAGCTCTTCTTGATGTTCGGTTGACGATTCTGGGTGTTCGACCGGGCGATCCTGCGCTGCGCTTGACGATTCCGCCAGCCATGCTTGACGATGAGCGGAAGCACCTTTACGAATCCCCGTCATGGCCAAGAACTAAACCAAAAGGTCAAGGTAAGGGTCGCTCTTTGGCGAATATTCACACGCTCTCGCCTTCGATACGACCCGGATCCGGGTCAAGCTGTTCGCCCACGGCGTCCGATTCGTGTCACGGTCCGAGGCGCGGCGGTTGATGGAAGGCCTGGAGCGGTTCCGCGAAGTGTTCCTCGACTTCGAACGGGTCGAAGGCATCGGCCAGGGTTTCGCGGACGACGTGGTCCGGGTTTGGGCAGGGTCGCATCCAGAGGTGACCGTCACGACCGTGAATATGAATTCGACGGTGGAGTTCATGGTCAAGCGAGCGCTCGCCTCGCTCGAGGTTCCTTAGCCGACGGCGCGATCGTCCATGTCGGAGAGTCGCATCGACAGGATCTTCGAGGTTCCGCCCTCGTCCATCGACACGCCGTACAGCGTGTCGGCGGCCTCGATCGTCCTGCGGTTGTGGGTGATGACCACGAACTGGGTGCGGTCGGTGAGCTCGCGGAGCGCCTCGGTGAACCGTCCGACGTTGCGCTCGTCGAGCGCGGCATCGACCTCGTCGAGGACGCAGAACGGCGCGGGCTTGACCCGCAGGATCGCAAGGAGCAGCGCCGTCGCGGTGAGCGCCCGCTCGCCACCGGAGAGCTGCGCGAGGCTCCCGATGCGCTTGCCCGGCGGCCGTGCGTAGATTTCGACACCAGGTTCGTCGTCGCTATCGCTCCCGGGGGCCCCTGCCTCGCTCGTCCGCAGCGACGCCTGGCCCCCATCGAACAGCCGCTGGAAGAAGATGCCGAACTCGCGATCGACCGCCTGGAACGTCGCGCTGAACTGCTCCGCGATCGTCGACGCAAGGTCGTCCGCGAGCGATCGCAGATCGGCCATGGCCTTCTGCAGGTCGGCACGCTGCTCGGAGAGGAAGCGGTGACGCTCACCGATCTCGCCGAGCTCCACTGCGGCCAGGGGATTGACCGGCTCGAGGGCGATGAGCCTGCGACGTAAGCGCTGCAGATCGCGCGGTGCGTTCGCCTTCTCCTGCTCCGTCGGCTCCGTGTCGACCTCGATCGATCCGGGGTCCGGCAGCGGCTCATCGTCCGGCAGACCGAGCTCTGCGCGGACCTGCTCCTCGAGCAGGCTCAGCGCGCCGGACGCACGCTCCTCTTCGACCCCGACCTTCGATCGCTCGCCCCGCAGCTCCGCGAGACGCTCGCGGGCCTTCGCGAGACGCTGCTCCGACTCGCGGCGCGAGCCCTCGGCGGCGAGCGACCGCTCGCGCGCGATCTCGGCCGACCGCGCCGCTTCCTTCGCGTCGGCGGCGGTACGGCCGAGCGCTTCCTGGGCTGCGGAAAGCCGAGACTTCGCGTCGCGCTCCTGTTCGACGAGCGCTCGCAGGCGGGCATCCTCCTCGGCGATGCGCTTCTCGGTGGCGCCGACCTGCTCGTCGAGCGCATCGCGGAGCCGCACGAGCGATGACCGCCGCTCTTCGCTCGTCGCGGCGTCGAGCCGCGCGTCCTCGGCTCGTTTCGTCGTCGCCGCGTGCGCATCCACCGCCACACGCTGATCGCGCTGGGTCGCTGAGAAGGCTTCCAGCGCGCCGGCGGTCGCGCGCTTCGCGGCATCCCGGCCCGCGCTGAGCTGCTCGCGGCGCGCGATGAGCTCGCCGCGCTCGCGTTCGACCGCGCCGGCGCGGGCCTCGCCGGCGCGGACCAGATCGCGCACGTCCGCCTCGCTCGCAGCCAGCGCGTCGGCCGCGACCTCGAGCCGGCCGCGCTCGCGCTGGGCGTCCGCGAGCTTCGTCTCGGCCTCGGCCAGCCGAGCCGCTGCGGCTTCGCGCTCGAGCCCGAGCTGCACGAGCGCCCGCTCGGACGCGTTCAGCTCCTCGCCGAGGCGGCGATGCATCGCCTCGAGCCGGTCGGTGGCCTGCTGCTCCGCCGCCGCCCGGTCGTCGGGCAGCCGGATCGCGCCGGGCGTCACGACCATGCCGTCGGTCGTGACGACGATCCCTTCGCGCATCGTCGACGCGGCGCGATAGGCCGCGTCCCGCGGACCGACGAAGACGTTGCGGAACAACGCGCCCGCGATCGCGCGGACGTCGTCGTCGAGCGTCAGGTGATCCACGAGCCGAGAGCAGCCGTTCGGCACGACCAGGTCGTTGCGCGCGTTCGGCACGAGGACGGTGATGCGCGTCGCGGTCTCGAGGTCCGCGGGTGCGTGCGTGTCGCGCGGGAACGCGATCGCGTCGCCGAGGACGGCGCGGACCGCGAGACCCAGCTGCGCGGGGATCTCGAGCCGCTCGTGCAGCCAGCGCAGGCCCTTGGGCAATGTCGCCGGCGCGGTACCCGTTCGCCGCGCGTCGAGCTCCTCCGCGGCGCGCGCCACGGCTTCGCGAAGCGCGGTGGCCTGCCCGCGAAGGAGCGCCAGGTCACCGTCGACGCGTTGGAGATCGTTCCGCGCCGCGCCGGCGCGCTCGGCGACGGACTCGGTGACGCGGCCGGCCTCGGTCGCCGCGTCGCGGGCACGCTCGAGCTCCCGACCGATACGGGCGCGCTGCCGTTCGCGCTCGGCACGCTCCGCGGCGAGGGCCGCTGCCTGCTTCGCGAGCTCGTCGTCGCGTGCGAGCAACGCGCGATCCTCGTCGGTGAGGCGCGCTTCATCGCCTTCACGGAGGACGTGCGCGCGCTCGGTCTCGACCCGCGCGGCCTGTGCTTCCGCGAGCGCGACGCGGGTCCGCGACATGTCCTCCTCCGCGACACGCGCGGCATCGGCGGATTCGCGCGCCCGGCGCGCGGCATCGGCCGCCTCCGTGTCCACGGTCGCGCGCCGCTCGCGGAGCGCCGCGACCTCAGCGGGCAGCGTCGCGAGCGTCGCGCGGCTGCGGTCGCGCTCGGCCGCGACCGCCTCGAGGCTCGCGGACAGGGCGGCGATGCGCTCGCGGAGCGAGGCCTCGGCGCTCGCGACATCCGCCGCCGCGATGCGCAAGCGCTCCTCTTCCTGGCGGGCCGTGCGCAGCTCTTCGTCCGTGCTCGTCGCGACGCTCTCGGTCTCGGCGACGTAGTCGGCCAGCCGCTCGATCTCGCGGTCGATGCCCACCAGGCGCGCGACGAGCTCGTTGCGCTGCGCCGCGGTCGTCCCGAAAGAGCTCCGGTACCAGCGGAGCGCGCGGCGGCGAAGGTCGTTGCGGATGATCTCGTACTCGGTCCACTTTCCGGCCTGCTCGGTCAGCAGCTCCACGCGCGGGCCGATCTCGCGCAGGATGTCGACGACCCGCACGAGCTCGATCTCGGCGTGCTTCAACCGCTGGAGGGCATCCTCCCGCCGCAGGTGCAGCCGGCGCGTGCCCGCGGCTTCCTCGATGACCGTGCGGCGATCCGACGGGCGTAGCGCGAGCACCTGGTCGATCAGACCCTGGCCGATGACGACGAACGGGTTGTCCGCGAGATTCGCGCCGGCAAGGAGGTCCTGTAGGTCGCGAAGTCGCACGCGCGCGCGATTCACGAGGTACTCGGCCTCACCGTTCTTGAAGAGCCGGCGGCCGACCTCGATCTCGTTGAACTCAATCGGCAGCCGCCGCGAGGAGTTGTCGAGCTGGAGGATCGCCTCGGCCATCCCGAGCCCGCGACGGGTCTCGGAGCCGGCGAAGATCAGCTCCTCGTTCTTCTTCGCGCGCAGGACGCGCGCGTTGTTCTCGCCGAGCGCCCAGCGGATCGCGTCCGCGATATTGCTTTTCCCCGAACCGTTCGGGCCGATGATCGCGGTGATGCCCGGCGCGAATTCCAAATGCGTCCGCGATACGAAGCTCTTGAACCCAGTGAGGGTCAGGGTCTTCAGCACCGCGTTCGCGCCGTTGTTGCCGCCTTCGATGACCTTCAGCTCGTCGGTCATCGGGTCAGTACGAGGAGCGCCGATGCGGCGTTCTCCTGCGCCTCACGCTTCGACCGGCCACCGCCGCGGGCGTGCAGGTCGCCGACGGTGACGTCGACGAGGAACTCGCGCGCGTGCTCCGGGCCGCTCACCTCAGCGACGTCGTATGCCGGCAGCGGGAGGCCGTGCCCCTGGGCCCACTCCTGCAGCACGGTCTTCGGCGAGCGGCGCGGCTCCGCCGCGGCGGCCACGATCGTGTCCTGCATCGTCCGCAGCACGAACTCGCGCGCCGGCTCGAACCCGCCGTCGACGTACACGGCTCCGAGCACGGACTCATAGAGGCTCGCGCCAAGACCCACGCGCTGCCGGCCACCGTTGTCCGTCTCACCGCGCCCCAGCCGCGCGCGATCAGGGAGCCCGAGCTGTTGCGCGAGCTGCGAGAGCGGAGGCCCGGAGACGAGTTGGGCGCGCATCGCCGTCAGCTCACCCTCGGTCGCCTCGGGACGATTGCGGTAGAGCAGCTCGCCGATCACCAGGTCGACGACCGCGTCGCCAAGGAACTCGAGGCGCTCGAAATCCTCGATCTCCTCTTCCGGATGCTCGTGCAGGTACGAGCTGTGGGTGAGGGCCGTCGCCAGCAGTGCTCGATCGCGGAACCGGTAGCCGCCGATCTCGTCGTCCGCCATGACCCCTTTCGAAATACAGAGAGGCAGCGGCCGTGTGCCGCTGCCTCCCCTGGTCGCCATTTCGCGCGTCGCGTGGAACGTCAGGCCACGTGTTCCTCGATGTACTCCTGAGCGTCGCCCACGCTCTTGATCTTCTCGGCATCTTCGTCCGAGATCTCCATCCCGAACTCTTCCTCGAGGCTCATGATGAGCTCGACGAGGTCCAGGGAGTCCGCGTTCAGGTCATCGACGAACGAGGCTTCGGGCTTCACATCGACTTCGTCGACGCCGAGCTGCTCGACGACGATCTTCTTCAGGCGCTCGTACGTCTTTTGGTCCGCCAACCGGCAAACCTCCCTGCCACAACTTCCCGGCCCCGCCGGCTTCGCCCCCGGCGTCTGGCAGAGTGTCGGGCTAGGCACGCTCGGTCGTCAATCAGCGCCCCCGGTCCGCCCGCCCACGGCCGTCGCGAGGACACCGTTCACGAACTTCGGCGCGGCCTCGGACCCGAAGAGCTTCGCCAGCTCGACCGCTTCGTCGATGATCACCCCGGCCGGCGCGTCGCCGGAGATCCTGAGCTCGTACAGGGCGATGCGCAGCACGTTCTTGTCGATCTTGGCCATCTGATCGATGGGCCATTCCGGGGCCAGGGCCGCGATCTCGGCGTCGAGCGCCTTGCGGTTGGCGAGCACGCCTTCGACGAGCTCCCAGGCGAAATTCGCGGCCTCCTCGGTCAGGCCGGCGCGGAACGCGCCTCTGGTCCAGGTGTCCTTTGGGTCGCCACGGTTGAAGTCGATCTCGAACAACGTCTGCAGCGCGACCCGCCGCGCAGGATGGCGGCCGGCGCGCTCGACCTTCTTGACCCCGCTCCGCTCCTTCATGCCGCTCCGCTCTGGCTCTGCTCACCGAGGGCCGCGATGAGCCCCTGCGAGACCGAGCGCTCGGCGACGCCGATGGCGTGGCGAAGCATGTTCGCGCGAGCCCGCCCGTGCGTCACGACCGAGACGCCGGTCACGCCGAGCAGCGGCGCGGAGGCGTACTCGTCGTAATCGAGGCGGTGCCGCAACTTGCGGACGCCGCCACGGGCGAAGGCGTAGGCGACCTTCCCGAGCAGCCCACCGAAGATGTCGTTGCGGATGCCCTCCCGGAAGACGTCGACGACGCCCTCCATCCCCTTGGCGAGTACGTTCCCGGTGAAACCGTCGCAGACGATGATGTCCGTCGTCCCGCGGAGCGGATCGCGCCCTTCGACGTTCCCATAGAAGTTGATGTCCGTCGCGCCGGCGAGCAGCGCGTGTGCCTCCTGCTGGACGCGTCCGCCCTTCTCCGATTCCTCCCCCACGTTCATCAGCCCGACGGTCGGCCGATCCACCCCGTGCACGCGCTCCATGAAGCGCGACGCCATGCGCGCGTACTGCAGGAGGTTGTTCGGCTCGGCGTCCATCGTCGCGCCCGCGTCGATGAGGCACGCGGGCTTCCCCTGCGTCGTCGGAAGCATCCCGCAGAGGGCCGGCCGGTCGATGCCGCGGATCCTCCCGAGCGTCAGCAGCGCGGCGGCCATCGTCGCACCGGTGTTGCCGGCGCTCACGACGGCGTCGGCGTCTCCGCGTTTCACGAGTGCGGTCGCGATCCCGATCGACGTGTCGTTCCGCCGGCGGAGTG
>DASYVN010000177.1:0-1618 GCA_035937095.1 Candidatus Limnocylindria bacterium | reverse complement strand
TCGATGCCGTGCCGCTTCAGCAGGTCGAAGATGTGTCCGAGGCAGGGCTTGTTCACGATCGACACCATCGGCTTCGGACGGTTGATCGTCAGCGGTCTGAGGCGGCTCCCCTCGCCACCGGCCATGACGACGGCCTGCATCTTTTAGTCGGTGCCGAGTCCGAAGACGGATTCGAGGTCGTGCCGCGAATACATCCGGAACGCGACGTGGGTATGCGTCTTCAGGACCCCAGGGAGCTGGCCGATCCGACCGGCGACGATGTCCGCGAGCTCCTCGTGCTCGCGCGCGCGGACCATGGCCACGAAGTCGACCTCGCCGGTGACCGAGTACACCTCAGAGACGCCGTCGATCGCGGCGAGCGCCGCGCCGAGCTCCGGGATCGCCTTGCGATCGGCGCTGACCAGCACGATCGCGGTGATCATCGCATCTCAGCTTCGCCGAGAGTCATCAGAGGCTCTTCACATCGATGTCGTGCAGCGCGGACTTGAGGTAGTGGGCCGCCTCCTGGAAGGCCATCGCCTTACCGCGGTTGAGCGCGGCCTCGTAGCCCTCCAGGCTGTCGGCGCTGGAGCGCTCGTCATAGCGATGGAACGCCTCCTCGAGCTGATCAACGGCGAGCTTCACGCGGTCGCGAGCGGCGGAGCTGATCACGGACACCCTCCCGATGACTCTCGTCAGCGACGAGGATATCGGGCGGGCGTCCGGACCGTTGCTTCCTAGGTATCGCGCCGCGTGGTCACGGTGGTGCGCTCCTCGACGACCGACTCCCCCTCGTTGACCTGGACGTCGGCGCCCCCGTCCGGACGGATGTTGATGTTCGTGGTCTGCCAGTTGGGGACGGACGTGTCCTTGATCGTGGTGCGGCTCTCGGTCACTTCGCGCTTCGCCTGCTCTTCCAATGTCGGCCTCCCGTTTTCGTTCTGACGAACGGGATGCACGGCCGGTGCCGGTGCCCTCAGGCGCCGATCTCCAGCTCGCGGGTCTGAACGCCGAGGTCGATCTCGACGATGCCGTCATGAATGCGGACCGGGTACGCGTTCACCGGGTACACCGCCGGCAGGGCCTTCACCAGGCCGGTGAACAGGTCGAACCTCGCCCCGTGGCGCGGACACTCGACGCAGTGGTCGTCGAGCTCGCCCTCGCCGAGCGTGCCGCCATCGTGCGTGCAGACATTGTCGATCGCGCCCCACCGTCCATCGGACGTGCGCCCAAGGGCGAAGGAGCGACCCTCCGCTCCGACGACCATGACCTCGCCGGGTGCGAGATCACGCTCGCCCGCGACCGGCTGCCAGCTCGGTCCGTTGATGCTCCCCGCGGGACCCGTGATGCTCCCGGCGGGACCCGCATCGGTCATGCCGCGTCGTCGAGCTCGGCCAGTCGGCCGATGCGCGGCGCGAGCGCGGCGATGACCGCGGCGCCGACCTGCGGATCCGGTATCTGGTTGATGACGCGCTGGAAGAAGCCACGGACGAGGAGTTGTTCCGCGCTCGCCCGATCGAGGCCGCGCGACATCACGTAGAAGAGCTCGGTGTCCTCGAGCCGGCCGGCGGTCGCACCGTGGCCACAGCGCGCGACGTCGTTCGTCAGGATCTCCAGCACCGGGATCGGGTCGGCGCCG
>DASYVN010000176.1:0-15134 GCA_035937095.1 Candidatus Limnocylindria bacterium | reverse complement strand
GGCAGTTCGAGTCTGCCCGTCGGCTCCGCGCCTCGGAGAGGCGCTCGTGTTGGCGTGAAGGTCTAGTGTCTCGCGCGATGGATGACGGCCGCTGGCAGAAACGCGCGCTCATCGCGGTGCTCGTCGCGGTCGTACTGTTCGTTCTGCCGAACTTCCTCGTCCTGTTCGGCGCTCCGGTGGACCTCGTCATCGCTCTCTCGAACCTTTCTTTGCTCGCGCTTCTCGCGGCGCTCGTGCTGCTCGCTCTAGCGGCGTACCGACGCGTGCGCTGGTCGCTCGCCCTCGCGGGGATCGCGCTCGCGGCGGAGATCGGCGCCACGCTTCTCCTGCTCGTGCAGGAACCCCAGCCGGCCTACCTGCATCCCGAATGGGCCTGGTACTGGCCCGTCGTCAACACCCTCTATTTCGGGGGACTGCTGGTGTGTCTCGTCGCCCTGGTGAGCACGACTCTCGCGGTGGCGGCCATCCGAAGCCGGCTCGCCGCCACCGCGTTTCTGATGGCGGCGGCCGCCTTGGTCGTGAACCGCATCGCGCCTTACCGCTGACGCAAGGGCTTGACGGCAAGGCCAGAACGTGTGCATCGGGCCACCTGATGACACGAACGGGCCACGGTGGCCAACGGGTTCGTAAACCGCTCAGAGAGCTCCGCGGGACCTCGTGAATAAGTCGAGCGTCGCGTCACACTGCCGGGCCGGCATTGCGTTCGTCCGCTGGCGGCAAGCGGATCGGCAGCGTGAACGTGAACGTGCTCCCGGCGCCCGATTCGCTCTCGACCCAGATGCGACCGCCATGGAGCTCGACCAGCTTCTTGCAGAGGGTCAGGCCGAGACCGGTGCCCTCCTCGGCGGCCCTTCCGTGCTGGGTCTGCTCGAACTCGGCGAAGATGCGCTCCTGATCCGCGGCTTCGACGCCGACCCCCGTGTCGCTCACCGAAATGACGATCTCACCGCCGCGGGCGACTGCGCGAGCGACAACGCGGCCACCCGCGGGTGTGAACTTCACTGCGTTCGTCAGCAGGTTGAGGATCACCTGCTTGAGCTTGCGGCCATCGGCCTGGATCAGCGGCAGATCGGGCGCGACCTCCGAATCGAGTGCGATGCCGTGGTTCACGGCGCGCTCGTGCACCAGCGTGATTCCCGTTGCGATGGCCTCCGGGATCGAGACTGGGGCGAGCTCGAGCTCCAGCCGGCCCGCCTCGACCTTGCTGAGGTCGAGGATGTCGTTGATGAGCGAGAGCTGATGCGCCCCCGAGCCGCGGATGTCGGAGAGGTACTCATGCTGCTTCTCGTTGAGCGCTCCGAACAGCCCCTGCAGGAGCACGTCAGAGAAGCCGATGATCGCGTTCAGCGGCGTTCGAAGCTCGTGCGACATGTTCGCCAGGAACTCGCTCTTGTTCTTGCTCGCTCGCTCGAGTTGGACGGCCTGTGCCTGGATCGTCTGGTTCGACAGGGACAACGCGGCGTTGGCTCCAGCGAGCACGCGCCGATTGCGCACCGTGTCGCTGGCCGCCTTGGCGAGCAGCAGGCTGGCGGCGATGAGGAGCGCCACGAGGACCAGCCGGGTCAACCGGAATTGATCGAGCGTCAGCTCGACATCCGGATCGATGAGCTGCGTGCTCCCGATGGCATACCAGGTCCTCGGCGCGATGACCGGATCGCCGGCCAAGTCCCGTCCTGACGGGCCGCGATCCGCTGTGCTCACGATCACGTGACCCGTCGGGTCGATGAGGTACAGATCGTCCGTCGCCAACCGGGGACGCGGGAACGCTGTCACTGTCCGCGCGAGATCGATCTCCGCAACGATGTACCCGAGGGACCGGTCAAAGCCACCGATCGGCACGCTCTGCACGCCGGCTAAGGCTGCGATCGTCGGAGAGTTGTCGTCACCGGGGTACACGTCAGAGAAGCCCCGGTTTGGGTCAACGGCGATCACCGCACTCGCGGCCCGGTGTGCCTTACCGAGAAGATCGGGATTGGCTGGGCTGACGGCAGCGAGGTCGCCATAAGGAGTCATGACGGCGAGACGGACGACGTCAGCACCGAGGAGCGTTCTGTAGTCGCCGAGCAGCGGAGTCAGCCTGTCGGGTTGGCCTGTGCCGGGTGCGAGCTCGACATCGATCCGCGACCGGAGCTCACCGTTCGCAAGGAAGGTCATGCCCGCCTGCACCGATCGGATGCGCTCCGTCATGATCGATGCCGAACGCTGCACGGCTTCGATCGTGCTTTGCAGGTGCTCGGTCCTGATCCGTTGCCGCGTGTCGTTGGCGGAGATCTCTCCAAGCACGAGTACGGGCAGCGCAACGAACAGTGCGGCGACGGCGATCAGCCGAGCGGGGTGCGCAAGGAACCGCTCGGACGCGGCCGACAACGATGTGAGGCTCGGACGGCCTGGTCTCAAGACGCACCTTCCCCAGTGGTCAACACTAGGACCACCTTCGTCAATTGCCTTCCCGAATGTCGCGGCTGTTGAGCGGTACGGACCGCCGAAGAGATCGTGAGCGAGAGGTGAGCAGAGATGGTCCGTAAAGAGCCGGTCGCCGAGCTGGAACCGCGGTTCAGCAGCGCTGGGGCGACGCCGAGGTCATGGGGGGGAGGCTCGGGCGCTCCTCGAGGAGGCGAAGGTCTACTGGCTCGCGACGGTGCGCCCCGACGGACGCCCGCACGTCACGCCGCTGTTCGCGATCTGGCTGGACGAGGCGTGGTACTTCTGCACGGGCGACGACGAGCGCAAGGCCAAGAATCTTGTGCGCAACGCGCACCGCGTCGTCACGACCGGCTGCAACGTCAGCGACGGTCTCGACCTAGTGGTCGAGGGTGACGCCGTGCAGGTGCGCGACGAGGCCACGCTCCACCGGCTAGCCGAGAAGTGGGCGTCGAAGGCAACGTCGCGCAGGTGTACGAAGTCGCTCCGACGACGGCCTTCGGTTTTGGCAAGGGCGCATCGTTCAGCCAGACCCGGTGGCGCTTCCAGTCGCCGTAGGTCGTCGTCAGCGGGATCCCCACCGCCGCAACGCATCCACCGTCGGCCGGAGGGCCCGACCGCGCGCGGTGAGTGCGTACTCCACTCGCGGCGGCACTTCCGCATACGTCGTCCGCGAGACGAGGCCCGCGGCCTGGAGCGCGCGCAGGCGCGCGGTGATGATCTTCGGATTCGCGTACTGCAGCGAGCGCTCGATCTCCGTGAAGCGGCGCGGCCCGCGGATGAGCTCGTGGATGATGAGCAGCGTCCACTTGTGCCCGACGAGCGCCAGCGCGCGAGAGAGGGGATCTACGGCCACAATACTTACTTTATGCTCCCTTGCTTGCTATTTGCAAGTATCGAGGGTACGGTGGCGGGAGCGACCCATATGGAGGGCAACCACATGACACTGGTACAAGACAAGCCGACCACCGCGACCAACAGCGCGACGCTCAAGCAGTGGGTAGTCGCGCTGGCCAAGGGCGACCTCGACCACGCGCCGTACACCGAGGACGCCGAGATCTCCGACCCGACCGGCAAGTACAAGGGCAAGCAGGAGATCCTCGCGTCGTTCAAGGTCTGGAAGACCGCGTTCCCCCAGGCCAACGCCGAAGTGACGAACCAGGTCGCCGAGGGCGATCAGGTCGTCTCCGAGGTCACCTTCCGCGGCACGCACACCGGCCCATTTGCCTCGAAGATGGGACCGATCGCCGCGACGAACAAGGCGATCGACCTCAAGATCGCGATCGTCAGCTCGTTCCGCAACGGGCTCATCCAGCGTGAGCGCGCCTACTTCGACATCGCGGGCCTCATGCAGCAGCTCGGTCTGGCACCGACGAAGCCGTAAGGCTTCTCGCGACCGAAATCGAAAGGAGCACCCCGAGAGGGGTGCTCCTTTCTGGTTGTGGCCGGCCAGCGGATCTACGCGCCGAGCGCTCCGATGATGGCGCCCATCACGAGCAGCGCCACGACCGGAAAGCCCGCGACGATCAGGTACAGCTTGAAGGGACGCTCGTTGAAGAGGTTGTCGGAGAGGATCGCCGGCGCGACGAATCCGAGGCCGGCGTACAGGCCGATGACCGCGCCGCCGGCGAAGTTCTTCGCCCCGGAGAGGCCGATGATCCAGTCGAGGGTGATGGCGCCGACCAGCGCGCCGACCGCGGTGATGACGTACAGCATCGGGCTCGCGTTACCGCTTGGCGGCGTCTTGTCCGGGCGCATCGCCATCCAGGGCTTCACGAAGAGCAGCGGCGAGAACCAGAGCGCGCCGAGCGCCACGTTCACCACCGTCGCGACGATGATCGCGATCCAGTTCATGTCTTCCTCCTGCGGCCTCGGCCTCGGCAGCCAGGCGGGGCGAGCATACGACCCAACGCCGGGCCAGAGGCCCAATAATCGAACGAACAGGAGGTGCCACTTGCCGCAGCTCAGCGCCACCGCCCGCGCCCGACTCCCGGCGAGCGCGTTCGCGTACATCGACGCGAGGGGCCGGCGGCGCCTGCCGATCCACGACGCGTCGCACGTGCGGAATGCGCTCTCGCGATTCGATCAGACGACGTTCGAGAACGACGCCGCCCGCGAGAAGGCCAGGCAGCGGCTCCTTGCGGCCGCGAAGAAGTACGGCATCGTGCCGATCGGCTTCTTCGACGGTCAGCTGCGCAACGAGCGGCTGCAGGCGGAGATCAAGGGCCGCGCGACGGACGTCGCGAGCCTGCCGCGCGGCACGGTGACATTCCTCATGACGGACATCGAAGGATCGACGAAGCTGCTGCGCACGCTCGGCGACGGGTACGCGAAGCTGCTGCGCGAGGTGCGGTCGCTCATCCGCGCCAGCGTGCGGAAGGCCGGTGGCCACGAAGTGGACGCACGTGCCGATGAGTTCTTCGCCGCCTTCCGCCGTCCCGCACACGCGCTCGTCGCAGCGCTCGCGATCCAGCGGTCGCTGCAGGAGCGGGAGTGGCCCGAGGGCACGGAGGTCTGCGTTCGGATCGGCATCCACACCGGCCGCACCACGCTCGCCGAGACCGGCTACGTCGGCATCGCCGTGCACACCGCATCGCGCGTGTGCTCCGCCGGCCACGGCGGGCAGATCCTCCTCTCGACCGCGACCCGCGATGCGATGGACGTCGCCCTGATCGACCCGAACGATCGGGTCACCTTCCGGACGCTCGGCCGATACGTGCTCACCGGGCTACCGGAGCCCGAGGCTGTGTTCCAGGTGAACGCCGATGGTCTGCGAGCGAAGTTCCCGAAGCTGCGGGCGACCGCGATCAGGACCGGCCGCCCGTCCGTTCGCTAAGTCTCCTCGGTCCCGTTCTAGCTGCCATCGGGTAGCGTCCGCCCACGTGGGACGGCGGATCGCGATCGGCGGCATGGCGATCGAGTCGAGCACGTTCAGTCCGCACCGCAGTGGCCCCGCCGACTTCACCGTGGTCCGCGGCGTCGAGCTCCTCGCGCGGTACGACTCGCTGCCGGCGCGCGTCGAGTGGATCCCGCTCGTGTACGCGCGGGCGCTCCCCGGCGGAGCGGTCGAGCGCGACTTCTACGACGCGATCAAGACGGAGCTCCTCGAGGGGCTGCGGGCGGCGCTTCCGCTGGACGGCGTCTTCTTTGACATCCACGGCGCCATGACCGTCGTCGGGATGACCGATGCGGAAGCCGACCTCGCCGAGGCGATCCGCGACGTCGTCGGGCGGGGCTGTCTCATCTCCGCGTCGATGGATCCACACGGCAACATGTCCCGTCGTCTCGTGACCGCGCTCGACCTCGCGACGTCGCATCGGATGTCGCCGCACGAGGACGCGGCACTCACGAAGCAACGAGCGGTCGCGAACCTCGTCGCCTGCCTCGACCGCGGCATCCGCCCGCTTCGCGCCTGGGTCCGCGTGCCGGTGCTGCTACCCGGCGAGCGCGCCTGCACCCGCGACGAGCCGGCGCGGGGCCTCTACGGCCGGCTGCCGTCGATCGAGGCACGCGACGGGATCATCGATGCGGCGGTGTGGATCGGCTACGCGTGGGCCGACGAGCCGCGCTGCGGCGCGGCGGTGGTGGTGACCGGCACCGACGCGCCGGCGATCGAGCGCGAAGCACGCGGTCTGGCCAAGGCCTACTGGGAGGCGCGCGCCGCGTTCGACTTCAGCACGGCGTCGGGTGACGCCGACTGGTGCATCGCGTCCGGGCTCGCGTCGCCCGAGCGGCCGTTCTTCATCAGCGACTCGGGTGACAACCCGACCGCAGGTGGCGCCGGCGACGTCGGGTACATGCTCGAGCGGCTGCTCGCCGTTCCGGCGCTCGCGTCCGGCCCGGCGACCGCGATCTGGGCCAGCGTCGTGGATCCGGCGGGGGTCGCGCGGTGCGTCGCGGCGGGCGAGGGTGCCGGCGTCGAGCTGCGCGTCGGCGGCGCGTTCGGCTCGCCAGGACCGGTACCACTGCGCGGACGGGTCCAGCGGCTGCTGGCGGCGGATCCGGTGGGTGGCGACATCGCGGTCGTCGTATCAGGCGGAGTCCGCGCGGTCCTCACGACCCGGCGCAAGCCGTACCACTACATCGCTGACTTCACCGAGCTCGGCCTCGATCCCGCCACGCACGATCTCACGGTCGTGAAGGTCGGCTACCTCGTACCCGACCTCTTCGACGCGGCCCGCGGCTGGCTGCTCGCGCTCACACCCGGCGGCGTGGACCAACGCATCGTGCGGCTCGGGTATCACGCGCTCGACCGGCCGATCTATCCGCTCGATCCCGACATGCCCGACCCCCCGCTTTTGGTGGAGCTCATCACCCGCTAGCGAGGATCGCTGGTCCCGAGAGCTTGCCCAACGCAGGTCAGCGAGAGCGGACGACCCCGATCTTGGGGCAGAGGTCGTTCAGCACGCACTGCGAGCAGATCGGCCGGAGCGCGACGCACACGTGCCGGCCGTGCCGGATGAGGTTCATGTGGACCTCGTACATCTCGTCCGCCGCGAGCGCCGCCTGAAGCTGTTCCTGCGCCTGCACCGCCGTGGCCTTCGGCGGCACGAGGCCGAGGCGGATCGCGACGCGATGGACGTGGGTGTCGACGGGAAAGTACGGGCGATCCAGCGAGAAGAGGAGGACGCACGCCGCGGTCTTCGGCCCCACACCGGGCAGTCCGACGAGCAGCTCGAACAGCCGGTCATGCCGGATGCGACGCAGCGCCCGATCGTCGAGCGCGATCCTCCGCTCGCGCAGCGCGCGGAGGACGGCGCGGATGCGCGGCGCCTTCGTGGGGGCGAGGCCGCCGCTCCGGATCGCGCGCTCGATCACCGGCAGCGGCGCATCGGCGACGTCGTCCCACAGCGGCAGCTTCGTGCGCAAGTCGGCGTACGCGCGGTCGCGATTCGTGTCGTTCGTGTTCTGCGAGAGGATCGTGAGCACGAGCTCGTCGAGCGGCGGCAGCCGCCGCGGCGGGGGCGGCGCGCCGTACACCCGGCGGAGCCGCCGAGCGACCTGGCGAAGGCGCACCCGAAGCGTCGCAGCCACGCGCCCAGTGTCTCGCGGAATGCGGGGGAACGTGCGGAACGTTCACGTAGAGTGAACGGATGGCGGCCGATCCCTTCGAGAGCGAGGCGCTCTCCTTCCTCGACGCGCTGTACCGGACGGCACTGCGGATGACCCGCTCCGAAGCCGAGGCCGAAGACCTCGTCCAAGAGACCTACATCCGGGCATTCCGCTTCCGGGAGCAGTTCACGCCCGGTACGAATCTGAAGGCGTGGCTGTTCCGCATCCTCACGAACACCTTCATCAACCAGTACCGCCGTAAGGCCGCGCGCCCCGAGACGACGGAGCTCGATGACGTCGAGGAGTCGATCCTGTACCGCCACATGCGGGACGTGAGCCCCGGTTCCGCGTCTCCCGACCCGGAAGCGACGCTCATCGACAACACGATCTCGAGCGAGGTGAAGGATGCGCTCGAGGCGCTGCCCGAGAAGTTCCGCACGACGGTCCTCCTGGACGTCGAGGGCTTCTCCTACAAGGAGATCGCCGAGATGCTGGACATCCCGATCGGAACGGTCATGAGCCGGCTGCACCGGGGTCGGAAGTTCCTGCAGAAGCGCCTCTACGACCTTGCGCGGGACCGCGGGATCGTTGCCGCGCGCGCGATGCCGCGGCCGGCGGACTAGGGAGGAGCCGATGGACTGCGCCGACTGTCTCGAGCGCCTCTACGCGTATCTCGACCGGGAGCTCAAGCCCGACGAGGTCACCGAAGTGCGCGCGCACCTCGACGACTGCGGCGGCTGCGAGGACAACTTCGTCATCGAGGACCGCTTCCTGGCGCGCGTCCGCGACTGCTGCACCGAGGACAAGGCACCCACGGAGCTGCGAACGCGGATCGTGACGCGACTCCGGATGGAGCACGACGCACCCCGCTAGCTATTGACATTCCGCTTGCGAATGTGTCTAGATAGCATCGATCCGTGGCCAGGAGGAGGTGATTTCCAATGCCAGCAAAGAAGAAGGCCGCCAAGAAGTCGGCCAAGAAGAAGTCCTCGAAGAAGAAGTAGTTTTTCTGACACACAGCGACGACGAAGGTCGTCGCTCTTTCGTTCTCTCGATCCGGCACCTTTCGCGATCTCGCCGATCCGCTCTAGGCCTGAGCGGATCGGTTTCTTTTTGCCCGACCTACCCTAGGTCGCGTGCGTGAGCGATCGATGCCGAGCGTTGACTGGCGCGCCGCGATCAGTGGGTTGGCGCTATCAGTAGTGGTTGCAATTCTCGGGATTTTCCTCGGTTTTCCGCCCATCGGCGCGGCAGTCGGCGCGGCGGCCGGAGGCTACGTCGCCGGCCGGATGGCCGGGCGCGACGGCCTGTTCCACGGCGCGATCGTCGGCGCGCTCGATGTCGGCGCGCTCGCGATCGCGACCACCGCGGCGAGCGCGACGGTGTCGAATGTCGTGGTCGACACGGTCGCGACGGTGCTCAGTGACGTACTGCTGCTCGCCCTCGCGGCGTTCGGAGGGTGGCTCGCGACGCGGAGCTAGGGGCCTTCGTCTTCCGCGGATAGGGACAGAGATCGATGACCGGGCACACGGGGCACTTGGGTGTCGGATTGCAGATCCGGCGTCCATGGAGGATCAAATTCCAGGTCGCCTTGACCCAATCGTTCTCCTGGAAGACCGCCCGAAGGTCCTGTTCGATCTTGTCCGGGTGCCCCTGACGGGTCAAGCCGAGCCGGACAGCGACCCGGGCGACGTGCCGGTCGACGGCGATCGCCGGCACGCCGAAGGCGTTGGCCAGGACGATCGAGGCGGTCTTCCGCCCGACCCCGTGGAGCGAGGTGAGGCCCTCCATGTCGCGGGGGACCTCCCCGCCAAAGCGCTCGACGATGCCGAGCGCCGCTGCTTTGACCGCCTTCGTCTTCTGGCGGAAGAAGCCGGTCGGCTTGAGGTCGCGCTCGAGCACCCTGACCTCCACCGCGACGTAGTCGGCGGCGGTCCGGTACTTCGGGAAGACGACGGTCCGGGTCACCTCGTTGATGCGCTCGTCCCTGGCCTGCGCCGCGAGGATCGTCGCGACCAGGAGCTGCAGGGGGTCCGCGAACTCGAGGGTCGGACCCCAGTCGGGGTACGCCTTCTCGAGCCGGCCGAGGATCTTGCGGGCGCGCACCCGAAGCTCCGGCGTGACCTTCGGCTGGTACGGCTTCGCCTTCCGTTTCGCCGGCATCAGCGCAGGTCCGCCCAGGTGATGAGCACCGAGAACTGCCGGCACCACACGACGACGCTCTTGTTCAGGGAGATGTTCGCCTCCGCAGGCACGGCGTAGTTGAACGAGCCGTTCGTCGCCTTGAGCGGACCCAGGTAGACGCTCGTCGCCGGGGTCCAGTTCCCTCCGGTCTCGCGTGACAGATAGACGTGCACGTCGGGCGCGTTCGTGATCGCGACGTTCTCGAACCGGAGCACGACCGCGTCACCGGTGCGGATGAGCAGGACCGCTCCCGCGCCGTTGTGGATCGCGTCGACGTAGCCGAGCTCGCCCGTCGCGAGCGTCGCTGGTGTCGCCGCCGCCGTCGGTGCTCCGGGCGGGCCGGAGATCGCGACGGCCGCGGTCGGCGCGGTCGTAGGGAACGTCTCGCTCAGCGTCGTGCGGATAAAGAGCGGCGAGCCGAGGTACCACGCGAGCGCAGTGACGCACCCGACGATGCCGGCGATCGCGGTGGCGCGCAGCCTCATGGGAACGCGATCTCCTCGCCGATGCCAAGCTCGCGCGCGCGCTCGAAGGCCCGTGCCGCGACGACCAGATCCTGGATCGCATTACCCACGCTCTTGAAGACCGTGCGTTGCGCTTCGGCGGTGCGGCCTGGCGCGCGTCGGGCGAGGATCTCCCCGAGCTCGACCACATCCTCGGCGCGCCGGCCGCGGAGCTCGCCCGCTTCGACGAGGGCACCGGCACGCTGGTCCACGACCAGCCGGGCCCCGCGCAATGTCTCGTCGTCGAGCTCGCGCATCTCCGGCGTGAACGAGCCGACTGCGGTGACGTGCGCACCGGCGGCAAGCCATGCTCCTTGGAACACCGGAGTCCTGCTGGTCGTCGCGGTCACCACGATGTCCGCATCCTCCAGCGCGTCCTTCGGCGCGGACGGCCGGATCGCGATACCGCTGAGCGCGCGCTCCTGCGCGGCCCAGGCGCGAAAGGCGGTCGCGTGCGAGGCGTCCCGGGTCACCAGGCGTACGTCCCTGATCGGCCGGACCGCGACAAGGGCCAGTAGCTGCGCGCGGGCCTGGGCCCCCGCTCCGAAGAGCGCGGCGCGGCTCGAGTCGGCGCGGCTGAGCTCGCGGGCGGCGACGCCGCCGGCCGCCCCGGTCCGGAGCGCGGTCAGGGCCGTCCCGTCGATGATCGCGAGCAGCTCCCCGGTCGCAGCGTCGCCAAGGAGGACCGTCGCGGTAACCACCGGACGCCCGGCCAGGGCGTTCGCCGGCGCCACTGCCACCACCTTCACCGAATAAGAGGAGGACCCAGCCAGCACGGCGGGCATCGTGAGGGCGATGCCGTCATGCAAGAGGGGAACTGACAGGCGGACCGGAACGGTCGCCTGACCGCTGGAAAGTGCCGCGAAACCCTCGGCAACAGCACTGATCGCGTCGCTCATCGGACACACCAATGGGAGGTCCGCGGCGCGCAGGAGGCGCACGGTCATTTCGTTGACGAGCCTACGGGGTGCTCGTACGCTCAGGCGTCACCGGGCCCATCGGGCCCCTGGATGGGGAGGCCGGGCTTCGGCGCACCCAGAACGCGAGGGAGGACCTATGCAGAAGCGCTGGCTTTCCATTCCTTCCGTCCTCACGGCGATCGCACTCGTTGCGGCAGCCTGTGGCGGCGGCGGCACAGCAGGCACGACCTCGACCCCGGCGGGCTCGGGCACGGCGGCGGCCACGACGGGTGAGGTCATCATCGCGAGCGACCTGCCGACCGCTGGTGCGGACGCCTCGAGCGGCCTGCCGACCCAGAACGGCGCGGCGTTCGCGGTCGCGCAGACCAAGAGCTACAAGGGCATCACGATAACGTTCAAGCCGTTCGACGACACCGTGAACGGCGTGCACGACCCGCAGAAGGGCGCGCAGAACGTGCAACAGATGCTGTCCGACTCGAAGGTCGTCGCGATGGTCGGGCCGTTCAACTCGAACGTCGCCCGGGCTGAGATCCCGATCGCGAACCAGGGGCAGCTCGCGATGATGAGCCCCTCGAACACGAACGAGTGCCTCACCCAGACGTTCCCGTACTGCGACCCGCAGCCGGCGGCGCTCCGTCCGACCGGTAAGAACAACTACTTCCGCATCGCGGCTCCGGACACGGTCCAGGGCCCGGCGATGGCGGACTACATCCTCAACACCCTCAAGCTCACCAAGGTCGCCGTGTTCTCGGACAACGAGACCTTCGGCAAGGGTGTGGCGGACAACTTCGTGAAGCGTCTTCTGGCCAAGGGCGGCGTGCTCACGAACCGCTCCGACTTCGACTGGAAGACCACGAACGACTTCAAGCCGTTCATCAACGCGGCCAAGGCGGCCGGCGCGCAGGTGATCTACGCCGGCGCCACCTCGGCCACCAAGGGCTGCATCGTCCGTAGCCAGATGACCGGTATCCTCGACGTTCCGTACACCGGCCCGGACGGCATCGGCGACGACCAGTGCCTCAAGGACTCCGGTAGCAACACCGCGAACATGTTCTTCACCAACGCGGCCGGCGACGCGGCGCAGAACCCGGCCGCGGCCGCCACGGTCGCGGCCTTCAAGCAGGCGTACCCCAAGGCCTCTGACCTCGGTGCGTACACCTTCCCGGCCTACGACTGCGCGTTCATCCTTATCGACGCGGTCAAGCGCGCGATCGACGCCGCGGGCGGCAAGGTGCCGACCCGTCAGCAGGTCATCGACGCGGTCCAGGCCACGAGCGGCCTGGTAGGCACCGTCGGGACCTACGCGTTCGACGCGAACGGTGACCCCAAATCCGCGACCATGGCCTTCTGGGCAACGAAGGGCACGCCGTCGGCGTGGGTCTTCCAGAGCCAGTTCAGCGTCCAATAGCGACGACGATCGAAGGAGGGGGCGGCAACGCCCCCTCTTTTCGTGTCCTAGCGCCCCTCGCATAGCGCTCGCACGGCGGAGGAAGGCGTAGTGGTCTCGAGCGTCGCCAACGCGCGCACGCGGCTCCTTGCCGGTAGCCGCGGCAGGCTCCTCAACGCGACCCTCTTCCTCCTCATCGCGATCGCCCTGGTCATCCTCGCGACAAGGGTCGCGGCCCTCGGCCCCGCCTACTTCATCCAGATTCTCGTCTACGGGCTCGCGAACGGATCGATCTTCGCGCTGATCGCGCTCGGGTACACAATGGTCTACGGCATCGTCGAGCTCATCAACTTCGCGCACGGTGACGTGTTCACCCTCGGCGGCTTCATCTCGCTGTTTCTCTTGCCGATCTTCGGCGTCACAGAGGGCGGCAGCGTCTCGGGGGCCGGGTTGATCCTGCCGCTCTTGGCGATCCTCATCATCTCGATGGTCGCCTGCGCCGTCGTCAACGTGACGATCGAGCGCGTCGCCTACCGGCCGCTCCGTCACGCGCCGCGGCTCACGCCCCTCATCACCGCGGTTGGCATGTCGTTCGTCCTCGAGGGCGTGATGTTCCTCTGGCGCGGGCCGTTCAACCTCCACTACCCCAACGTCCTGCCGGCGGCCGGGATCGAGCTCGGTGGCGCGAACGGGCCGGCCATCGGCTTCAAGGACCTCGCGGTCGTCGCCATCGCGGTCGTCCTCATGGTGGCGCTCTCGCTGTTCGTCGAGCGCACGAAGCTCGGCAAGGCGATGCGCGCCACCGCGCAGGACCGCGACGCCGCGCAGCTCATGGGCATCGACATCAACCGGACGATCGCCGCGACCTTCTTCATCGGCGCGCTGCTCGCCGGGGCGGGCGGCATGATCTTCGGCCTCTACTACAACACCATCACCTTCGACCAGGGCTTCACCGCCGGCCTCGTCGCATTCACGGCGGCGGTGTTCGGCGGCATCGGCAACATCCAGGGCGCGGCGCTCGGCGGCCTCGTCATCGGGATGATCCAGTCGCTCTCGGATGGCTACTTCGACACCGCGTGGACCCAGGTGCTCATCTTCGCGATCCTCGTGCTCGTCCTCGTCTTCCGTCCGACCGGCATCCTCGGGATGCGGGTGCCGGAAAAATGATGCTGTTCAGGACGATGAGGAAGGTCTGGGCTACCGATCCGCGCGTCGACCCGAACCCGCTCGTATACACGATCCTCACGGTCGGCGCGATCCTCTACCCGATCTGGGCCCAGATCTCGACGGGTGGCCAGGGCGATTTCCTGATCAGCGTGCTGGCCGACGCAGGGGTGTACATCCTCCTTGCGATCGGCCTGAACGTCGTGGTCGGCTTCGCCGGCCTGCTGGACCTCGGCTACGCCGCGTTCTTCGCCATCGGCGCGTACACGTACGCCTTCCTGGCGTCGGATCACATGGTCGTGACGCCGCTCGGTGAGGCCATCCACCTCCCGTTCTGGATCGTGCTGTTCATCGGTCTATTCGTGGCCGCAGCCTTCGGCGTCCTCCTTGGCGCCCCGACCCTGCGGCTGCGCGGCGACTATCTCGCGATCGTGACCCTCGGATTCGGCGAGATCGTCCCGCGGGTGTTCAAGAACCTGTCGGTCTGGACGAGCGGCGTGAACGGCATCTCGGCCCTCGACAAACCGGTGCTCCCAGTCTGGCTGCAGGGCCCCTGGTCGGGCGACCGGCTCGAAGTCGTGCAGAACTTCAAGATCATCAGCCCGATGGCGTTCTACGTCGTCATGGTGCTGCTCCTCGGGGTCTGCGTCGTCCTCGTGAACAACCTCCGTAAGTCGCGGGTCGGCCGGGCGTGGATGGCGGTCCGCGAGGACGAGGTCGCGGCCGCGGCGATGGGCGTGAACACAGTCCGGATCAAGCTGCTCGCATTCGCGATCGGCGCTGCGTTCAGCGGCTTCGCCGGCTCCTTCTACGGTGCGAAGCTGTCGCTCGTGAGCCCGGAGAACTTCGGGTTCACCGTCTCGATCACGATCCTCGTGATGATCGTGCTCGGCGGGATGGGCAACATCCCGGGCGTGATCATCGGCTCGCTGCTCATCTACTGGATCACGTTCCTGTTCCTGCCGGCCCTCCCGCCACTCGCGGAAGGCTGGGCGACGTCGCTCGGCCTCGGCTCGCTGGTGCCGCCGGACGGCGACTGGCCAGGGATCGGCCAGGAGGTCCAGCGGCTCAAGTTCCTATTCTTCGGGATCATCCTGGTACTCACGATGCTGCTGCGGCCGCAAGGCCTGATCCCGAGCCGGATCCGCCAGCAGGAGCTCACCAAGGGCGTGCACGAAGACCAGACCATCGAGGACGTGAACGCGGAGACGACGGCATGACCGTCGCCCCCATCCAACCCGCGCCGCAGATGGCGCCGACGTCCCAGGACTTCATTTTGAAGATCGAGCACGTCACGAAGCGTTTCGGCGGTCTCGTCGCGGTGGACGATGTGTCCTTCGACGTGAAGCGCGGCGAGGTATTCGCACTCATCGGCCCGAACGGCGCGGGCAAGACGACCTTGTTCAACTCGATCACCGGCATCTTCCCGCCGAGCGACGGGCGGGTCGTGTTCAACGGACGCGACATCGCGGGTGCCAAGCCGCATCAGGCCGCGGCGCTCGG
>DASYVN010000175.1:0-6520 GCA_035937095.1 Candidatus Limnocylindria bacterium | reverse complement strand
GTGCTGGATGAGTTTGCCGCCCGCCGCGACGTTGATCAGCTGGAACCCGCGACAGATGCCGAGCACCGGGAGGTCGCGGCCGAGGGCCGTGCGCAACAGGCGAAGCTCGCACCCGTCGCGCGCCGGATCCACGTCCTCGGTCTGGGGCGCCGCCGGCTCGCCGTAGCGGGACGGTTCGATGTCGCCGCCACCGGTCAGGCAGAGGGCGTCGAACTCGTCGGGGGCGTCGTCGTGCGGGTCGAGCGCGATCACGTCAAGGCCCGCGCCGCGCAGCGCCGCGAGGTACTGGTCCCGCGCGCGCACGCAGTTGTCGCGGTCGTGCCCGCAGAACGTCACGACGACCCGCGGTGCTCCCCGTCCCATCGCTACGAAGTATGCGGTCTTCTCAGGCTGGCGCGATCGATCAATTCGATGAGCACGCCGCCGGAGGCCCGCGGGTGCACGAACGCCACGTCGCCCTCGGCCCCTCGGCGCGGCTCGCGGTCGATGAGCTCGACGCCGCGCGCGGTGAGCGCGGTCAGCGTCGCGCGCAGGTCATCGACGACGAAGCACAGGTGATGAAGGGTCGGCTTGCCGCGCTCGGCGAGGAAGCGGGCCACGCCGGACGTCGGGTCGGTCGGCTCGATGAGCTCGATGCGCGTGCTCGGGGCGGTGAGGAAGACGGCGCGGACCCGCTGGTCCGGGACATCACGAACGGGCCCGGGACGCAAGCCGAGCGTGTCGCGATAGAACGGGAGCGACTCTCCGATCGAGGCGACGACCACGGAGACATGGTGGAGCTCACGGGCCTCTTCGATGTGGAGGATCATCCGCGGTCCGCGGGGACATATGCGCCGAACGATGCCCGCAGATCGGCGCAGATCTCACCGAGCGTGACGGACCCATCGACCGCGGCCACGATCGGAGGCATCAGGTTCGCCGTTCCTTCCGCGGCGGCGCGCAGGTCGGCTCGGAGCCGCTCGACCGTCGCCGCGTCACGGCGCGTGCGGAGCGTCGCGAGCCGCTCGCGCTGCCGCGCGGCGACTGACTCGTCGACCCTGAGCGTGGTGACCTTGGTCTCGTCGCCCTGCGTCTGGAACGCGTTCACCCCAACGACGATCCGGGTCTTGGACTCGACCTCGCGCTGGTAGCGATAGGCGGAGTCCTCGATCGCGCGCTGCTGGTAGCCCCGTTCGATCGCGGCCAGCGCGCCGCCGAGCTCATCGATGCGCGCGAGCTCGGCGAAGGTCCGCGCCTCGACGTCCGCCGTCAGCTTTTCGACGAGGTACGCGCCGCCGAGCGGGTCGATCGTCTCCGCCGCGCCGGATTCCTCCGCGATGAGCTGCTGCGTCCGGAGCGCGATGCGTGCCGATTCCTCGCTCGGCAGCGCGAGCGCCTCGTCGTACGCGTTCGTGTGGAGGGATTGCGTCCCGCCGAGCACGGCCGCGAGCGCCTCGATCGCGGTGCGGACGATGTTGTTCCGCGGCTGCTGCGCCGTCAGGGTGGAGCCCATCGTCTGCGTGTGGAATCGGAGCGCGAGCGACGCGGGCTCGGTCGCACCGAATCGCTCCCGCATGATCCGCTCCCAGATCCGCCGGGCGGCGCGGAACTTGGCCACTTCTTCGATGAGCGTCGCATTCGCCGCGAAGAAGAACGAGAGCTGGCCGGCGAAGGCGTCCACGGCGAGCCCGCGGTCCACAGCCGCCTGCACGTACGCGATCGCGTTCGCGAAGGTGAACGCAAGCTCTTGCACGGCGTCGGCTCCGGCCTCGCGAATGTGATAGCCGGAGATGCTGATCATGTTCCAGCGCGGCAGCTGCTCGGCGCAGTACGCGAAGACATCGGTGACGAGCCGCATCGACGGACGCGGCGGATAGATGTACGTGCCGCGCGCGATGTACTCCTTCAGGATGTCGTTCTGCGTCGTGCCGCCGATCCGCGCGAGCGGCACGCCCTGACGCTTCGCGACGGCGACATACATCGCGAGGAGGATCGGGGCGGTCGCGTTGATCGTCATGGACGTCGTGACCTTGTCGAGCGGAATGTCCTCCAACAGGAGCGCGAAGTCGTCGAGCGACGAGATGGAGACGCCGACCTTGCCCACCTCGCCCTGGGCGCGCGGGTCGTCGGCGTCGAAGCCCATCTGCGTCGGGAGATCGAAGGCGACCGACAGGCCGGTCTGGCCCTGCGACAGGAGATACCGGTACCGCGCATTCGACTCCTCAGCGCTGCCGAACCCGGCGTACTGGCGCATCGTCCAGAGCCGGCCGCGGTACATCGACGGCTGCACCCCCCGCGTGAACGGCGGATCCCCGGGGTAGCCGAGCCGCTCGACCGCCGCGTCATGCTCTGCGCCGGCACCGGCGTGGGATGGCATCGGCGCGCCGTAGGTGGTCTTGAACTCGCCCCGCTCGCTCACGCGATCGATTATCCGCGCGCGATCGTCATCGCGGGCGGAGGACGAGGACGTCCGGATCGGTGATCCGTGCGCGGCTGAACCACATCGGATGGAGCTCGCCGCGCAGCCAGAGCGGCGTCTGATCGCCCCAGTGCCGCGAGCGCGGCTGACCCGACTGGCCCGTGGGCAGCACCGCACGCGAATTGTCCAGATCACCGAGGTCGACGAGCATCCGCTCCGACGCGTGGCTGCGGAGCGTGTACGGAGTCGTCAGCGAGTAGTCGCCGCTATTCACCGAATACCCGTCGCCCGCGCGCTCGTACGGACCGATGTCGAACAGGGCGCGGGCCAAGGCGGGCAGGCCCACGGAGAGCGGGTGCGCGAACGTGACCGTGTGCAACGCGCCCCACCGCCACTTCGCGGGATCCGGCCCCAGGCGAGCGCGGAGGTCTGTGACGACATCGTCGAGCGCGAGCGCGCTCAGGGCATCGCGGCCACGCACCGCGGGGTCCCCGAGGGCGACGAACCACGGATCGCTCGGCCGCGGCAGCATCTTGTACAGGGCGAAGGTCGGCCGGGCGTTGGCCAGGTAGTCCAGATACACCGTGTCCCCGAGCTTGTCGTGGAACGTGCGGTCGGTCATGTGGACGATCCACGATTCGTAGATCGCCGCGGCGCCGGAGTCGACCGACAGGGTGCCATCCCACCGGCGCACAAGGTCCTGCGCCGTCGCGGCAACCGGGGACCGCGGGGTCGCCGCGAGGATCGCGTCGCGGAACGCGGCGACCGGGGGTGAGGTGTAGTCGGTCTGGATCCTCCGCAGGGTCTCGACCGTCGCGCCGCCCAGATCCTTGGCAGCGGCAAGCAGGTGCCCGGCACGGAAGCCGGGATCCCATTCGCCGATGTACGCGGCCGACGTCGGATCGGTCACCGGCCGGTCATTCGCGTTCACGATGTAGCCCTCGACCGGATCGAGCCGCGCCGGGTTCGCGCTCGCCGGCAGCACGCCACGCCACTCGTACTCTCCGGTCGAGCCCGGGACCGGCAGCCGGCCATCACCCTTCGCGCGATCCGGCAGCGCACCCGCCAGGACGTACCCGATGTGCCCGTCAACGTCCGCGTAACAGACCGACAGCGTCGCCCCGGAGAGGTCGGCCATCGCGGCGCGGAAGCTCGACCAGTCGGTCGCCCGCGCCGCCCCGAGCAGCGAGTCCAGCGTCCTGCCGCCGTCGAGGGCCGTCCAGCGCAGGGCGAGCGGTACCTGCTGGCCCTTCAGCACGCCGGTCATGAGCGGACCGTGGCGGGTGATGACGACGTCGTACTCGATGGGGTCCGTCCTGCCTTTCACGCGGATGAGCTCGCGGATGGCGGTGGCCGCCTCCGGCGCGCCCTGGTACATGAACCGGCGCGGGTCGGTCGGGTCGGGCTGCTCGACGAAGAAGTCCTCGACGTCGGTGTACGCAACGGTGAAGGTCCAGGCGACGCGCGCGTTGTGACCGATGCCGATGCCCGGCAGGCCGGGAATGGAGAAGCCGGCGACGTCGTAGCCACCGCCATGCAGGCCGACCTCGTACCAGATGGAGGGGTTGCGGACCGAAAGATGCGGGTCGCCTTCGAGGAGCGGCTTCCCCGACGCGGTCCGCGATCCCGCGAGCGCGATGCAATTGGAGCCGAGCCCGTTGCCCGCGTCGCCGAACAGGGTCCGGAGCCCCGCGAGCCCCGGTAGCTCGACGGGTGAACGAAAGGCATCCTCGACCGCGGCCCATGACCCGTCGGCGGTGCCGGCGGGCGGCCGCAGATCGGTGTCCGGGAAGAGCTCCGCCAGGGCAGCGGGGCCAGCGCGTGCCGCGACGTTCGCCCGCGACAGCTCCGTGCCGTAGTTCGTCGCCAGGTCGTAGGACTCGAGCTTCAGGATGACGAGGGAGTCTGTCGCGGTCCACCGCTCGGGCTTGTAGCCGAGCAGCAGGAATTCGATCGGCAGCGCGTCGCCCTGCTGCTCGATGAGCTTGTTGACGCCCTCGGCGAACGAGGCGAGCGCCAGCCGGGCATCGGTAGACAGCACTGCCTCGTCGAGCGCCGCGGCGCGCGCGAGGCCGATGGTCCGGATGAACTTGTCGGTCTCGAGGCCGGCGTCGCCGAGGACCTCCGACAAGCGGCCGCGGCCCGTGCGGCGGAAGAGGTCGAGCTGGAACAGCCGGTCCTGTGCGGTCGCGTAGCCCTGGAGGTAGAAGAGGTCGTGGGCCGTCTGGGCGTAGATATGCGGCACGCCATACGCGTCGCGCACGATCTCGCCGCGCTGATCCAGGCCGAGGAGGCGGTAGCCGCCATCCAGGGTGGCCTGTGGCCGGTAGATCAGGAACCCGGCAGCGCCCGCGATGGAGAGGACGACGAGGAGCACGAGCGCGAGGGCGACGGTCCGCTTGGGCACGTGCGGGCGCTTCACTCGGACCGGATGACGAGCAGCAACGCGCCACCTTCGACCTTCGTCCCTTCCGCGACCGCGATGCGGGCGACGGTCCCCGCGTGCGCAGCGCGCAGCTCGTTCTCCATCTTCATCGCCTCGAGCGTCACGAGCGCGTCGCCCGCGTTCACCGCGCTCCCTTCGGCGACGTGCAGCCGCTTCAGCAGCCCGGGCATCGGCGCGCGGAGCTCCTGTCGTGCGCTCGCCGCGCGGCCGCCCGCGCGACCGGCGGCGATTGCGCGCTCGTCGGCGATCTCGAGCCGGATCTCGTCGCCGTCGACCCAGACCCGATCGTCGCCGAGGAACGCGACCTCGTGGGCCTCGTCATCGACGAGGACGGACCAGACCCGGCCGGGAACGGGCTGGCCGACATCGGCCGCGACGACCTGGTCGCCGACCAGGAACCGTCCGTCCGGCGTCGTCTCGATCGCGAGCTCGCGGTCGCCGGCGCGAACGGCATACCTCATCGGAGCAGCTCTTCGCGAGCCGACCGCGACCAGGGCGTCGCGTCCCCGACGACCGGACGGGAACGGCCGCGCAGCCGCGCGAGGCCCGCCAGGGCCGTGGCGAGGGCCGCGCCCGCGGTGATGTCCGGCGTCCGCGGGCGGTCCCAGTGGCTCGAGACGTAGTCGGTGTCGTACCGGCCGGCGACGAAGTCCGGCTCGCCTAATACAAAGGAGTGGAACGGGAGGGAGGTCGGTAGCCCGGCCACGATCATCTCGCGGGCGGCCCGCCGGGCGCGGGCGATCGCCGTCGGCCGATCCGGGCCCCATGCGATGAGCTTGGCGAGCAGGGGGTCGTACTCGGTCGGGATCGTGAGCGGCGCGGCGAGCCCCGAGTCCAGCCGGATGCCGGGGCCGCTCGGGTCGCGCACGAAGTCGACCTGTCCGGCCTGGGGCAGGAAGCCGGCGAATGGATCCTCCGCCGTGACGCGCAGCTCGATCGCGGCACCGGTGCGGCGGACATCTTGCTGCCCGAACGGCAGCGGGTCCCCTGCCGCGATGCGCAGCTGCAGCGCGACGAGGTCGAGCCCGGTGACGAGCTCGGTCACCGGATGCTCGACCTGGAGCCGGGTGTTCATCTCGAGGAAGACGAACGTGCCATCGGGCGCGACGAGGAACTCGGCGGTCCCCGCGTTCAGGTAGCCGGCCGCGGACGCGACGGCGACCGCCGCGGCCCCGAGCGTCGCGCGGAGCGCGTCATCGACGCCGGGCCCGGGCGTCTCCTCGATGAGCTTCTGATGCCGCCGCTGGATCGAACAGTCGCGCTCACCCAGCCACACAACGGTGCCGTGCGCGTCAGCGAGCAGCTGGACCTCGACATGGCGGGCATGCTCGATCAGCCGCTCCAGCAACAACGCTGGCGCGCCGAAGGCCGTCGTCGCCTCGCCAGTGGCCGCGCGCCAGGCCGCCGGCAGCTCCGCGGCCGAGCGCACGATGCGCATGCCCTTACCGCCGCCGCCACCCGCGGGCTTGAGCAGGACGGGATAGCCGACGCGCTCCGCGACCGTGCGGGCCTCGGCCTCGTCGCGCAGCGGCTTCATGGTGCCTTCGGCGACCGGCACCCCTGCCGCGGCCGCGAGCCGCCGCGCGCTGGTCTTCTCGCCAAGGGCGCGCTGCACCCCAGCGGGCGGGCCGACGAACGCGATCCCCGCGGCCGCGACCGCGTCGGCGAAGTCGGCG
>DASYVN010000174.1:0-16168 GCA_035937095.1 Candidatus Limnocylindria bacterium | reverse complement strand
GAGGAGCTCGGCCAGCTCGCGGTAGTGCTCGGGCTCGATGTACTTGAACGCGAGGTCTTCGAGCTCCCACTTGATCTGCCAGATCCCGAGCCGGTGCGCGAGCGGCGCGTAGATCTCCATGGTCTGTTTCGCGATGCGAGTCTGCTTCTCCGGCGGCAACGCGCCGAGGGTCCGCATGTTGTGCAGGCGGTCGGCGAGCTTGATGACGACGACCCGAAGGTCGTCCGCCATCGCGATGAACATCTTCCGGATGTTCTCGGCCTGATGCTCGTCCGACGACTTGCCCGAGAACTGCGAGAGCTTGGTGACGCCCTCGACGAGCCGCGCGATCTCGTCGCCGAACTCGCGCCGGATGTCGTCGTTCGTCCGGCTGGTGTCCTCCGGGACGTCGTGCAGCATCGCCGCGGCCACGGTCGCGGGGTCCATGCCGAGCTGCGCGAGCAGCAAGGCGACGGCGGCGGGGTGCTCGATGTACGGACCACCCGAGACGCGGCGCTGACCTTCGTGGGCCTCGGCCGCGTACGTGTACGTGCGACGGACGAGCTCAGCGTCGCCGTCGGGGTAGTGCTTGAGCATCTCCTCGATCGCAGGCTCCGCGTCCATCGGCTTGCGCTGGGGACGCAGCTTGTCGGCGACGCCGACGATGCGCGCGGCGAAGCCGGCGTGGTCGGACGGCGCGCTCTCGGCCATTAGGCGGTCACCAGCTCGTCGGCGAACTTCCCCGCGGTCCCGACGGGACCGAAGTCCCGCAGCTCGAGCTCGACGAAGCCGGTGCGGCCGGCGCCGACGGTGACGACCGCGTCGACCCGTCCCGCGTCGGTCATCGCCTCGGCCCCGTCACCGCGTCGGAAGGCCATGGCGTCGAAGGTGAACTTGCCGACGGTGATCTTGCAGCGGAGGTGGTCCGAGTCGACGCCGACCTGACGGATGCCGTACACGCGCACATCGCGCAGGAGCAGGTGCGGCCGCGGGTTCAGCGCCCCGCATGGCTCGAGCATCGCCAGCTCGAGCGCAAGTCGCGGCGTGAGCGCCTCGGGATCGATCGCCGCATCCACGTGGAGGGTCGGAATGGGTCGCACGCCGCCGAGCATGTCGTGGACGATGCGATCCAGCCGCTCGCGGAACGCGTCGATGTCCTTGGCCTTGATCGAGAACCCGGCCGCCATCGCGTGCCCACCGTGCTTGGGGAGGAGGTCACCGCACTGCGCGAGTGCCTCGGCGATGTGGACGCTCGCGATGCTGCGGCAGGAGCCCTTCCCGTCGTCGCCATCGAGCCCGATGACGCAGGCGGGCCGCCCATGATCCTCGACGAGCCGCGATGCCGCGAGGCCGACGACCCCCGCCTGCCACGACGGATCGGCGACGACGGTGGCCCACGCGTCGGGGTAGGCCGAGGCGGCCTCTCGCGCACCGCGCACGACGTCGTTCGTCAGGCGCTGCCGCTCGAGGTTCCGCTCCTCGAGCTTGTCGGCGAGCGCCTTGGCCTCGTCAGCCTCCTCCGTGAGGAGCAGCCGGAGCGCGTCCTCGGCGTCGGTGATCCGTCCGGCGGCGTTCAGCCGCGGGCCGAGACCGAAGCCGATGTCCGACGCGCCGACGCGGCCGAGCTTCACGCCCGCGCGCTCCGCGAGCGCGCGCACGCCGGTGAGCGGCGCGCGGTTCAGTGCGGCGAGGCCCGCAGCGACGATGGCGCGATTCTCCGCGCGCAGCGGCACGACGTCGGCGACGGTCGCGAGCGCGCAGAGCTGCAGGAGTTCGTCTTCCTTCACGGCGTACGCGAGGTCGCCGAGGAGCGCGCGAGCGAGCCGCAGGGCGACGCCTGCGCCGGCGAGTTCCTTGTCCTCCGAGATGTCGCCGGGCCGGCGGGGGTTGACGAGTGCGTACGCCGCGGGCAGGACGGGCGGCGGGTGATGGTGGTCGGTGATGATGAGGTCGATACCAAGCTCGCGGGCGAGCTGGGCCTCGGCGACGGCGGTAACGCCGCAGTCCACCGACACGACGACCGTCGTGCCGTCCGCCGCGAGCTGCCGGAGCGCGGCGCCGTTCAGGCCGTAGCCCTCCTCGTAGCGGTTCGGGATGTACGCCCCGACCGCGACGCCAAAATGGCGGAACGCGCGCACGAGGATCGCCGACCCGGCGATGCCGTCGACGTCGTAGTCCCCATACACGACGATGCGCTCGCGGGCGGCGAGCGCACGGCGGATCCGATCGACGGCGCGATCGAGGTCGAGCATCGGCGGTCCGTCGTTGGCGAGGCGCGGCGTGAGGAACGCGGGCATGTCGAGGTCGGACAGGCCGCGCGTCCGAAGGATCCGGACGACGATGCTCGGGATACCATCGGGCCCATCCCCACCCAACGCCCCAAGTGACCTGGGGATGATCCAGCGACGCTGCGGAACGAGGGTCATGACCATTAAGTATCCGGCATGGCTGTGCGCGCTCGCGGTCCTGGTCGCCGCTTGCGCGCCACAGGCGATCGCCCCAAGCCTGAGTCCCACGCCAGCTCCGACCGCATCGGCGGCCTCGTCGCCCGGACTCCCTGCGGCGCTCGGGGCGCAGCTTGGCCTACTCCATCGCTGGTACACGGTGCCCGACGCCCTGATCAGCGAGTACCCCGTGGTGACCGCGATCTTCGACGGTGACCCGACCGGGGGCTCGCCGCGGGTACGGCTGAGCCCCGGCGGGGCGGAGTTCCCGTTCACACCGAGCAGCGGCAACGTGTGGCACGCGGTGATCGCGCTCACCGGCCTCGCGCCAGGCGACTACACCGCGCAGCTGGTCCAGCGGGTCCGGAACGCCGGGAACGTACCGTCGGCGAAGGTCACCTTCTTTCTGTCGCAGCCGGAGTACGTCGTCTGGACGCTCGACTTCGAAGGCGACGCGTCCGGCGACGCGGAGCTCGCGAACACCGCGGCGATCGCCGACGGATTGAAGATCCCGATGAGCGTCTTCTGGAATCCGAGGGTCTGGACCACCAGCCAAGTCTCAACGGAGCGTCAGGACGCGATGCTGAAGTGGACCAAGGACCGCCAGGCCCAGGCTGACGAGGTCGCGCTCCACCTGCACATGTGGACCGACTACGTGCGCGCGGCCGGACTGGTCCCGCGCACGTCACCGAGCTGGGCGGGGCGCGGCGACGGCTACGACGTGCCGATGACTGCGTACTCCGAGGCGGAGCAGAAGGCCCTCATCGATTACGGCCTCAGGCTGATGGCCGACCACGGTCTCCCGAGGCCGACCTCGTTCCGCGCGGGCGGGGACATCGGCGACGCCGCGACGCTTCGCGCGGTGGCCGCCGCCGGCTTCACCGCCGATTGCACCGCGGTCGCGAAGGACTACCCGCCGATCGGACGGGTCCCCTACCCCTGGACCCTGCCGTCCGGGGCCCAGCCGTACCGGCCGTCCGCGGCCGACGCGAACGCCGCGGGCGATCTGCCGCTCGTCGAAGCGCCGACGATCGGCGGCAACACCTACGCCTTCACGGTCCAGTCGATCCAGCCGCAGATCCGGGCGAACCTCGCGTTGTTCGCGCCCGCCGGAAGCGTCGCGACGGTGCGCAAGGCCATCACGGTCGTGAGCCACCCCGGAACGATCGTGCCCGTCGAGCGCGCGGCGATCGAGGCGCTCCTCGGCGCGTTCGGACCGCTGCGATACGACGCCGACAGCGGACCGGTGCGCTTCGTGACCCTTCGCGACCTCGCCGCGGCGTACCGCTAGTGCGCATCCTGGCCGCGGCCCTGCTTGTGGTGGCCCTCGGAGCGTGCGCCCTCCCGCAATTCGGTGGCGTCAGCGTCGACTACGTCGACTTCGTGAAGTGGAACGGGATCGACTACCTGGGCTCGTTCACGACGGTGGGCCGGGCGATCGCCGACGGGGACCTGGGCCCCGAGTACTTCCGGGTGAAGCAGACGCTCGTGACCGCGCACCGCGGGATCGACTACCAGATCCAGGACGGCGACGCCGCATTCGTCCCGACCGGCGAGCCGGTCTACACGCTGCGCGGCTATGCGCCGACGTTCCGCCTCGCCGCCCGACACGACGGCCGGCTCGTCCTGTACGAGGTGCACATGAACCCGGCGGCCAAACAGGGTCGGGAGCTGCTCGACATCGAAGCCAAGGTGAGCTCCATCGCCATCCTCGACCAGAAGCGGAACACGACCGTCATCGGGCGCATCAGCGAGCCGGCGCGCGTCGCGACGCTGGTGGGCCTGGTGCTCGATGCGCCGGTGGGTGGACCTGCCCCGATCGCCCCATCCGCAGGACTGCGCCCGCCGCCCGTTTTCGCCACGGTGTCTTTCGAGCTGAACGACGGCACCGCGACCGTGCGTGGCTACGACCTGACGACGAGCACGCTCACCCCGAACATCACCGTCGCCGCGGGTTTCCGCGAGGCCATCGCCACGCTCGTCGCCAACGCGCCGACGCCCACGCCGGCGCCCGCGCTCGTCAACCTCGCCCGTCGCTACGACCTCGCGCAGGCGCAGAGCGTGATCGTGAAGCGCTCGGACCGTCCGGGCGCGCAGCCGGTCCGCAGCGTCGCGGAGTGGTCGTCGGCCCTCGACGGGGAGATGCCGGCGCGGCGCGCCGGTGAGCCGCAAAGCGGCGATATCGTGGTGATCTTCTCGTTCCCCGACCGCTACGTCTCGCTGGTCTACGACGGTATGAACGAGACGATCCGGGTCGCGGTCCCCGACGACGAGCTGGCCGTCCGGGCGACCGACGCCTTCAAGGCGCTACTCGCGCGCGACTAAGCCGCGGCGCGCGCTCCGGCCGGCGGGCGACCGCCACGATGGCGGATCCGGTCCTCGATCTCCTGCCAGAGCGAGATGATCTGGCTCGCGTTGAAGATCGAGGAATACGTCCCCGACACGATCCCGACGACGAGTGCGAGCGCGAACGTCCGCATCGAGTACCCGCCGAAGAGGTAGAGGGCCAGCAGCGTCAGCACGACCGTGAGCGAGGTGATGACGCTCCGCGCGAGGGTCTGCATGATCGAGTAGTTGATGACCGGGTTCAGCGCCTCGCCGCGGTTCAGATGCAGGTTCTCGCGGATCCGGTCGAACACGACGATGGTGTCGTGCACCGAGAAACCGATGATCGTCAGGACCGCGGTGACGAACAGGCTGTCCACCTCGACGTTGAAGAAGTAGCCGAGGATCGCGAACAGGCCGAGCACGACGAGCGCATCATGGAGGAGGGCGATGATCGCGGCGATCCCGTAGCGGAACGCCGACCAGCCGAACTCCTTGAACGCGAAGGCGATCAGCAGCACGATGAGGATCGAGGCGAAGACGATCGAGCGCACGGCGTTCGTGACCAGCTCGGCACTGAACGACGGGCTCACCGACGAGGCGTTGTCGCCGATATAGGTGTTCGGGTACTTCGCCTTGAGGGCCTGCTCCACCCTCACCGTCTCGTCGGACGTCAGCGTGAGCGTGCGGACCTCCATCCGACCGCCTTCGGCGCCCTGGATGACCGCCTCCGGATGTCCGAGGCCGGCGAGTGCATCGTGCAGCTCGGTTGCCGATGGTGGCGTGCCGAACGTCAGATCGAGAAGGGTGCCACCCTTGAACTCGATGCCCGGCTTCAGGCCCCCGATCGCGAGGAAGAAGACGCCCGGCACGATGAGCAGCGCCGACAGCGCGAAGTACCAAAATTTGCGCTCGACGAAGCGGAACAGCATCAGGCGGTCACGCTCGCGGCCGCGCGCCCGTCGCGGCCGTCCGTCGGCCGCTCCTCGACGCCCCACAGCCGGCGGCGGCGGAGCGCGGAGTACTCGATGGCCAGGTGCAGGAGCAGCTGGGTCACGAACACGGCCGTGAAGAAGGACACGACGACACCGACGATGAGCGTCAGCGCGAAGCCCTTCACCGTGCCGGTGCCGAAGTTGAACAGGATGAGGGCGGTGAGGATGGTCGCCAGGTTCGAGTACAGGATGGACGGGAACGCCCGGCGACGGCCTTCGTCCAGCGACACGCGAAGGGTCTTGCCGTTGCGGAGCTCTTCCTTGATCCGTTCGAAGGTGAGCACGTTCGCGTCGACGGCCATACCGATCGACAGGATGAAGCCCGCGACGCCGGCGAGCGTGAGCGTGACCGGGATGAGCCGGAACACCGCGTACGTGAGCGCCGTGTAGAAGAGGAGCGCCATGACCGCGATCACCCCGGGCAGGCGGTAGTACAGCATCATGAACAGCGCCACGAGCAGCAGGCCGATGACGCCCGCGACGAGGCTGCGCCGCACTGAATCCTGGCCCAGGGTCGGCTCGACCCGGCTCGACTGCACGACCTCCAGCGGGACGGGCAGCGCGCCGGAGTTCAGGAGGGTGCTCAGGTTCTTCGCCGATTGCGGCGTGAAGTTCCCTGAGATGACCCCCGTGCCGCTCGTGAAGACGTTCTGGATGTTTGGCGCCGAGATCTCCTTGGTGTCGAGAAGGATCTGCACCGGCTTGTTGAGGTAGTCCTTCGACAGCTGGATCCAGCGGGCGTCGTCAGGGGGCCCGAACTCGAAGTGGACCACCGGCGCGTTGTTCGCGCCCTGGAACTCGACGAACGTCGGCTTCAGGTTCGCGCCGGTCAACGGCGGGGTGAGCGAGTGGTACGTGCCAGTCGCGATCCCGCTCGCGTCCAGGTCCGGCACCTTGATCTCGAGGAACGCCTGCTGGGTGGCAAGATCCTGCGCCTGCTTCAGGTCGGAGACGCCGGGGAGCTGCAACAGGATCTTGTCGGCGCCGAGCGACTCGATGACCGGCTCGCTCACGCCGAGCGCGTTGATGCGCCGGTCGATGACGACCTTGGCCTGGGCGTTGAGGACGTCGATCGAGGTCGTCGTCGGGCCCGGGAGCTTGTCGGGGCGCAGCTGGAGGATGAGCTGCGTGCCACCCTGAAGGTCGAGGCCGAGGTGGGTCTTGATCTCGATGTTGGTCGACTGGCCACCGAGCCGATAGCAGATGCCCGCGCACGGCGGTTCGAACGGGAACGCGAACTGATGTTTGGGGATGTCGATCCAGATCGCCAGCACGGCGATGACGACGACGATCCAGGCCCACCTGCGATTCATTAAGGAAGCGTCCTCCGGACTAGGCGAAGAAAAAGCGCGACCCGTTCGAATCGGGTGCGCTCGTATGACCCAAGTATAGGTCGGCCGGGCGTCGTTAGCCCCACCGCTCCGAGGTGCCCGCTTCGTCGCTCGGCGTCGCCCAGCCCTCGGCCTTCGCGCGCTCCATCCGCTCCGGATCGCGCAGCCGGTCGCGGGCCTCGCGGGCCTCCTTGTCGAATACGGTCTCGTCTGGCTCGAGCGGGACGTCTGTCGCGACCGCGGCCTCGGTCACCGCGGGCTCGGGCGGCGTCGCCGTCGCGGCGATCGCGGGCTGCTCAGGCGGCGCGGCGTTCGCCGCCACGTCCAGGTATTTGTCGGCGTTCAGGAACTCGCTTCGCAGCTGGTCGCTCGTCCGGCGGAATTCCGCCATCGCCCGACCGAGATCGCGCGCCAGCTTCGGCATGCGCTCCGGCCCGAGCACGATGAGCGCGATCACGAGCAGGAGCACGATCTCGCCGGTGCCGATCCCGAACATCAGCGGCCCACCGCGGTGGCGCGGGCGTCGTTCGCCTGGCGCTTGAGGTCAGCGGCCGCTCGCGCGGCGGCCTGCTCGAAACCCTCGCCGGACCCGGCGTACAGGATCGAGCGCGATGCCGACGGCAGCACGCCCCCACCCTGCGCATCGAAGGCGGCGCGGATCGCGTCTCCGATGTCGCCGCCTTGCGCGCCCACGCCCGGCATCAGGAACAGCCGGTCCGGCGCGAGCGCCCGCAGCCGAGCGCCCTCGGCGGGATACGTCGAGCCGACGACGAACCCGCAGCGCTCGGCCGGGAACGCGGCGACGCAGCGCTCTACGACGCGCTCATACAAAGGATGTCCGTCGACGAGCAGGTCTTGGATGTCCCCCGCGCCGGGGTTGCTCGTTCGCGCGAGCACCAGCGCGTAGCCCTTCTCGGTGAACGGTGCGATCCCGTCCATCCCGACGTACGGCGCGACCGTCGCGGCATCCGCGTGGAACCGATCGAAGAGCGCCTCCGCGTAGGCGGCCGCGCTGTTCGCGACATCGCCGCGCTTCGCGTCGAGGATCACCGGGATGTCCGCGGGGATCGCCTGTAACGTCAGCGCGAGGATGTCGAGGCCCGCGGAACCGTAGCGCTCGTAGAACGCCATGTTCGGCTTGTAGCAGCAGACCTGGTCGCTGGTCGCGTTCACGATCCGGCGAAGGAACCGAACGGCCGCCTGTGCGCCGCGGCCGAGGTGCTCGGGGATGCGGTCAGGTTCGGGATCGAGGCCGACGCAGATCACGCTGTCCCGCACTCGCGACGCGGTCGCGAGCTTGGTCAGAAACGTCATGGACAATGGGTATGATACCGGCGCTTCCACAAACAAGGAGGAAGGCATGCTCCGCCGTACGGCAGGCCGGCTCGGGTGGGTGCTGGCCGCCATCGTTCTCATTTCAGCGTGTACCGGTACGAGCACGTCCGGCGGCACCGCCGCCGCGTCGAAGACCCCGCGGATCGGCTCGTTCGACCGGCCGATCATCTTCGCGTTCACCCCATCGCAGGACGTCGCGCGGATCACGGCGAGCGGCAACGCGATGGCCTCGGCGCTCGCGACGGCTACGGGCCTAGCTTGGAAGGTCTCGATCCCGACGAGCTACGCGGCCCAGATCGAAGCGATGTGCGCCGGACAGGCTGATATCGCCGCGATCGCGCCGCTGCAGATGACGCTGCTGCTCGACAAGAGCTGCGGTACCCCGATCCTGAGCGCGCTCCGCAAGGACGACACCGGCGCGCTTGCGACGACGTACAAGTCGCAGATCCTTGTCCGCTCCGACAGCGGGATCACCGACATCAACGGGCTCAAGGGCAAGAAGTTCGCGTTCGTCGACCCGATCTCCGCATCGGGCTACCTCTTCCCCACTTTGCTCATCAAGAGCAAGACCGGCCAGGACCCGAAGACGTTCTTCGGCTCGACCATCTTCGCCGGCGGCCACGACAAGGCCGCACTCGCGGTCTACCAAGGCACCGTCGACGGCGCGGCGTCGTTCATCGACGTCCGCACCAGCGCCGGCATGCCGTCCGACATCCTGACCAAAACGAAGGTCATCGACACCGCCGGTCCGATCCCGAACGACGGTGTCGCAGTGGCGAAGAACTTCCCGCAGGACGTCCAGGACCAGGTCACGAAGGCCCTCATCGATTACTGCGCCTCCGACGCGGGCAAGACCCAGTGCGCGTCGCTCTTCAACTGGAGCGGCCTGCAGAAGGTCTCGGCCGACTTCTACCAGCCGGTGCGTGACGCGGCGAAGCTCGCGGGCATCGACGTGGCCGCTGAGGCCGCGAAGACCCCGGCGCCGCCGCCCACCCCGACCCCGAGCCCGAGCAAGACCCCGTAGCCTCGATCGCGCTCGATCGAACACGCCCGCCGGGTCAGTCCGGCGGGCGTGTTCATCTAGAGTCCGCGACGGTGGCGGCGCTCGTCTCGGTCAAGAACCTCGTGAAGATCTATCCGACGGGAACGCGCGCCCTCGATGGCGTGTCGCTCGACTTCCACAGGGGCGAGTTCATCGTGCTTATCGGTCTTTCCGGCTCGGGCAAATCCACGCTCCTCCGGTGCATCAATCGCCTGGTGGATCCAACGTCCGGCACCGTGATATTCGATGGGAGCGACGTCACGCGCGCGAGCGGCGCCGAGCTCCGCCGGATCCGCCGCCGGATCGGGATGATCTTCCAGCAGTTCAATCTGGTGAAGCGCAGCTCGGTCTTCACCAACGTGCTCGCCGGACGGCTCGGGTATCGGAGCACGTGGAGAACGATCGTTGGCCGGCCGACGCGCGACGACGTCGCGCTCGCGTTCGAGAACCTGGGCCGCGTCGGCATCGTCGAGAAGGCCTTCGGTCGCGCGGACGCGCTCTCCGGCGGACAGCAGCAGCGGGTCGGCATCGCCCGCGCGCTCATGCAGCGCCCGGAGCTCATGCTCGCGGACGAGCCGGTCGCCAGTCTGGATCCCGCGACCAGCCACTCCGTCATGAAGTACCTCGAAGAGATCAACAAGAAGGACGGCATCACCGTCGTCTGCTCGCTGCACTTCCTCTCGCTCGCCCGGCGCTACGGCACGCGGGTCATCGCGCTGAAGGGCGGCACGGTGGCGTTCGACGGGAAGCCGGCGGACATCGACGACCGCCGGTTCAAGGAGATCTACGGCGAGGACGCGGTCGAGGTCGAGATCGGCCTCGGACGGCAGGAGCCGCAGGGCATGACGGCCGAACGGGCGGCGCTCGACACGCTCGCCCCGGATGCCGAGCACATGGACCCGGGCGACTGATGGCCGAGTACTTCACCGCCCGCGGCCTGCCCGTCCCACCTGAGCTGACGCGGAGCCCGCTGTACGACTGGCGCCGCAACGTGACCATCGTCCTGACGATCGCGGTGCTCGTCGTCGGGTTCAAGATCGTCGACATCGACCTCTCGCGCGCGAATCCCGGTTACATGGGGCAGGTCCTGCTCCAGCTCGTCCAGTTCGACTGGAGCGTCATGACGCCGCAGAACGAGTTCGAGACGTTCTGGGACACCGCCGGGGGATTGATGATCGTCACGATCTTCCTCGGGATCATGGGTACGGCCTTCGCCGTGGTCTTCGCGATCCCGTTGTCGTTCCTCGCCGCGCGCAACATCATGTCGGGGACGCCGCTCGCGCAATCGGTCTACGTCGTCGTGCGCTTGGTCTTCACGATCATTCGTTCGATCGACGTGCTGATCGTGGTCCTCATCGTCCTGACGCTCTTCGGCCTCGGAAACGCGTCAGGCGTGTTCGCGATCGCGTTCCACAACATCGGCGTGATGGGCAAGCTCTATTCGGAGGCCATCGAGGGGATCGACGCGGGTCCGGCCGAGGCGATGACCGCTACCGGCGCGAACCGCTTCCAGGTGGTCTGGGCGGCGATCCTGCCGCAGCTCGTCAATCCGTTCATCTCGTTCACGATCTACCGGCTCGACACGAACGTGCGATTGGCGAATGTCGTCGGCCTCGTCGGCGGCGGTGGTATCGGCGTCGCGCTGTTCCAGAACATCCAGCTGCTCCGGTATCACACCGCCGGCACGTTCATCCTGCTCATCGTCGTCACCGTCGCGGCCATGGACTTCATCTCCGCGCAGATCCGCCGGCGCTTGGTCTAGCTAGGGTCCCCAGCTCGGGCGATTCGCGCCGTCCACGCCTTCGCCGTTCGTGATCTTCTGGGTCCCCTTGGGCGGCCCGCCGGTCGTGAGCACACCGCCGAGATCCATCACCCACAGATCGATCGTGAAGCTCGCGGCGCGGAGGAACGCGAGCTGCGACCCGTCGGGCGAAAACGCCGCGTTCCAGCTCTGTCCGTCCTGGGTGAGCGCGAGGTCACGCGACGTCGCGATCTCGAACGCGTGCAGGTCGTTCTTGCCGTCGTGGCGGAGCGTGTACGCGATCCACCTCCCGTCCGGCGAGAACGTCGGCCGGTAGGGCTCGCCCGCCGGAAGGTGCGTGATCGGCGTCGAGCGGGTGACGCCATCCGTGGGCTTCAACAGCAGCTCGGGCACGCCGTTGTCATACGCGGTGACGACGATGGTCTTTCCGTCGGGTGACCATGCCGGGTCGGTCCAGTCCGCACCGAAGGAGACCGGTGTCGGCCGCTTCGTCGCGAAGTCGTAGAGCAGGAGATTGGACGAACCGTCCGGATCGGCCTCGATGAACGCGAGCGTCTTGCCGTCGGGTGACGGTGCCGGGGCGAGATACCACTTGACCTGATGGAAACCGGTGGCGCTCTTCGTCAGCCCGTCGAGCAGGACCTCGTCGGGGCCACCCGCCGTGGGCTTGCGGATGATGTTGCTGTAGCCGAGCCGCGCGTTCACGACGGCGCCGTCCACCTGGCTCTTGCCGTCGATCTGCTCCGCGCGCGCGAAATACAGCGTCTGACCATCGGCCGAGACGGCCGGCGTCTGGGAGCGGCCCTCTTCGGTGTGCGAGAAGTAGTGCCCGCCCGTCAGCACGAAGAGGTCGCCGCGGAGGATGAAGGCCAGGGTGCCGTCGATGGTCGGTGCCGCGACCTTTCCGGTGGGCCGCGCGGGCGTGGGCGTCGCCGCCGCGCCGGGCAGCAGCAGCGGCGCGACCCGCTGCCCGACGGCGATGTAGCCGACGAGCAGCACGACCGCGAAGCCGCTGAAGATCAGGTCCCGGACGCGCACAGCCGCTCCACCTCCGCCGCGATCCGCTCGATACCGCTGCGGAGGTCCGGACCGTTCACGAGCTCGAGGTACCCCTCCGCCGGCGGCTCGAACGGCCGGTCGCGCATCTGCTCGTACACGCGCTCGTCGGCGTCCGAGTGGTCGTCCGCCGCGCGATCGGCACGCCGCTGCGCCAGCCGGCTGCGGATCGCCGCCTCGTCCGCGGTGACCCACACGAAGACGATCGGCGCGTTGCGCCGGTGCGCCGCGGCGACGCTCGCGGCGCGGTAGCGGGTCAGCAGGTTCGTGGCGTCCACGATCACGCGGTGGCCCTCGGCCAGCAGGCCGTCGACGAGCACCTCAACGCACTTGAAGATCGTGCGGTTCTCCTCGTCGGCGTACGTCGGCGCGATGAACAGCCGGCTGCGGAGCTGATCGCTTGCCACGTGCGTCGCGTTGATGCGCGCGGCGAGTGCGCGCGCGCAGTGGGACTTCCCGACGCCCGGGTATCCCATGAGCACGACAAGGGCCGCGGTCCCCGCCGCGACGGTCGGCGCACCGATCTCGTGACGCAGCTGGGCGACGAGCGTGTCGACATGCGCCGCGTACGCGCGGGTCTGGGCCCTCGTCGCCGCGCCTCTCGAGCGGAGCCGATTCACGCCGCGAAGCCCCGCGCCCGAAGGGCGGCGCGCGCCACGGCGGCCTCGTCCCACGGAACCTTCTCCTCACCGACGATGATCGAGCCCTCGTGGCCCTTGCCCGCGAGCAGCACGGTGTCGCCGTCGCCCGCGGCGGCGATCGCGACGTTGATGGCCTCGGTCCGGTCGTCGATGACTTGATAGTCGCGGTCCCGCTCCTTCCCTGCTTCCACCGCGCCGGCTTCGATCTCGGAGAGGATCAGCGCCGGATCCTCGAGCCGTGGATCCTCCTGGGTGATGACGAAGTGATCCGCATATTTCGCCGCGACCGCGGCCAGCTTCGGCCGTTTCGTGCGGTCGCGCTCGCCCGCGCTGCCGAAGACCGCGATGAGCTTGCCCGGGGTGAGCGGCCGCAGGAGCGCGAGCACCTTCTCTAGCGACTCCGGCGTATGCGCGTAATCGACGATCACGGTGAACGGCTGCCCGGCGTCGATCCGATCCATCCGACCGCGGACCGGCTTCGCGCGCGCGAGTGCGTCGCGGCATTGTGCGAGCGTCGCTCCGGCGGCCAGCCCGGCCCCGATCGCCGCGAGCGCGTTGTGCACGTTGAAGCGCCCGACCAGGGGCAGCCGGAGGTCGACCGTGTCGCCGAACGCCGTGACCTTGAGGCGCGATCCGTTCACGTCCGCCGCTCCCACGGTGGCTTGGACGTCCGCGAGCGCATCGATGCCGTACGAGATCACCCTGACGCCGGCGGCGCGATCGGCGAGGTAGCGCCAATGCGGATCGTCGGCGTTCAGGACGGCGGTCTTCGGCACGCCCTTGTCGCGACCCTGGGTGAGCATCTCGAACAGGATGCCCTTGACCTCGAGATACGCCTGCAGCGTGCCGTGGAAGTCGAGGTGCTCCGGGCTGAGATTCGTGAACACCGCGACGTCGACGTTGATCCCGCGGATCTTGCGCAGCGCGAGCGCGTGCGACGTCGCCTCGAGCACGCCCCACGTTCCCCCGGCCACGAGCAGCTCGGCGCAGAACTCCTGCAGCTCGAGCGGCTCCTGGGTGCTCTGGCGGGTGTCGTTCTGCCACTCGTGGTCCGCGAGCTTGAAGTCGACGGTCGTGGAATAGCCGGTGCGTTGGCCCGCGGCCTCGAGGACGTCGGACACCAGATGCACGGTCGTGGTCTTGCCGTCGGTCCCGGTGACGGCGACGACCTTCAGCTTCTCGGTCGGGTGGTCGAAGAACTCGGCGGCGAGGTCGGCGAGCGCGGCGCGCACGTCGGGCACGACCGCCACCGGCAGCTTCGTCCGCACCTTCCGCTCCGCGACGACCGCGATCGCGCCCCTCTTTGTGGCATCGGGAACGAAGTCGGCCCCGTCGCGGTGGAAGCCAGGGATCGCGACGAAGAGCGACCCCTCCTTCACGCTGCGCGAGTCGTACGCGATCGCGCGCACGTCGCGGTCAGCCGCGCCGGCCGGGACCGGGATCCGCGCCTGTGCCAGCAGCGCGCCGAGCTTCATACGCCGCCCCCGCGGCCTCGGCGCGCGAGCTGGAGGGCGCGCGTGTACGCGGGCTCGAGGAGCAGGAACGCGCGGTACGCGACCGGCCGCGGCACCGTGTCGTGCGCTCCGACCCAGCGGGTCACCGTGCCGCCGAAGCCCTTCTTGAACACATACGGACCATGCATCGGATCGCGGGCATCGGCCGGGTCCGCGGGGATGCCGCCGAAATCGAAGGTCCGCGCACCTCGTGCGCAGGCCTCGACGATGCAGCGCCAGAGCAGTCCGTAGGCGGCGTAGACCTTCCGGCCCGCGTCGCTCGTCGCGCCGTACTGGTAGACCTCGCGATCGCCACAGTGCCAGGTCATGGCGCCCGCGACAGGCCGGCCTTCATGCTCGGCGAGCCACAACGTCGCCAGGCCCGCGTCGATGAGGGTGCGCCAGACCGTCCGGTAGTACGTCTCGGTACGCGTGATGAATCCCGCGCGCCGGCCGGTGAGCGCGTACAGGTCGTAGAACGCGGCAAGGTCATCGTCGGTCGTCCCTTGATACACCACGACGCCGCGCTTCTCCGGCTGCCGGACGCTCCACCGCGTGTCCTTGTCCAGACTCACCATCAAGTCATCGGCCGTCCTGCCAAGTAGTGACCCTTCTAGGGTTGCGACGACGGGTTGGATATCGGGCCCTCTTCGGAATCCGGCCGTGGTCAGGGCGGCCCCGGCGTCGGCCGCGGTGCGCTCTGGATCCACCTTCAGCGCGAGCGCGCCCGGGGTCGCTTTCGCGTGCGCGGCCAGGGCCCGCAACGCGTCGGGCAGCTGCGCTGTCGCGGCGACCGGGCCGCGGGGGCAGTAGCCGAAGCGCATGCCGCCGGGCAGCGGGCGCCAAAGGACCAGCGCGTGCGCGCCGGTGGGCCGGAGGAACTCCGCCGTCCAACCCTGACCCTCGCGGATCGCGGCCCACGCGCTCGACTGCATCACGTGGCCACCCGGCCCGTGTGCCGCGGCATCGTCCCAGCCCGCGGGCGCGTCGGTCATCGTGCGGAGGCCGCGAGGCGGCGCCGGCCGGCGATCCGCCACAGCGGGTACAGCGGTGCTATGACCGGCCGGTCGAACGCGCCGATCCAGGTCGTCACGTCGCCGCCGAATCCGAGCTTGAAGTTCTCGATCCCGGCAAGCTCATCGCCGGCGTGCTCCGAGAGACCCCACATGTCGTACCGGGCGACCCCGCGGTGCTTCATCCCCATCAGCGAACGCCATTTGAGCAGATAGAAGGGGCGGGACTCGCCATGCGCGCCCGACCAGCCGCCATACAGCTCCCAGGCCCGATCGCCGATGTGGATCGCAAGAAGAGCGCCGTCGTCCTCGGCACCGATGCGCGACATCGTGATGTGCGCCGCGTCGCCGAACGCGGCGAGCAGCCGCGCGAAGTACGCGCGATCGTGCAAGGCGAACCGATCCCGAGCGGCGACCTTGGAGAGGACCGCCAGGAAGCGATCGATGTCGCGCGTCTCTTCGGTCACCACGCCCTCGCGCTCCGCCTTGTGGATGTACTGCCGAGTCTTCTTCCGCATCGCCGCGAGCAGGTCTTCGGCCGGGGGTGTGAGATCCATGAGCAGGGTCCGCCGCGGTTGCACGAAGATGCCCGCAGGCCGGGCACCCGATCGCGCCAGGGCGGCGTCGAGCTCGGGCGACGGCGACAGCTCGGGATCCGCCAGGAGGCTCGCGCACCGCTCCGCCTTGAGCGCTGCGCCGATCGCGCGAAGGGCGTCAGGCAGGTCGGCAGGTTCGACGAGCGGCCCGCGCGG
>DASYVN010000173.1:0-1891 GCA_035937095.1 Candidatus Limnocylindria bacterium | reverse complement strand
AGCGGGTCCCCCGCGGCACGGCCGCTGTAGAGGATCGCCGGGTAGATGCTCGTGCTCGACGCGCTATAGCCGAGGGCGAGGTTGCCGTTCTTGTCCATCGCGGCGCTGCCCAGCCAGCGGTACGTCGCGTCGGGCGCGTAGCTCGACCGCTGGTAGACGGAGAAGGCTCCTGGCGCCGTCGCGGTGTTGCTGCGCAGCTCGTACCAGCGGGGCGCCGACGTGCCGCTGCCCTGCACCGAGTGCGTGACGACGAGCGACTCGTGGGGGCCGAAGTTGCGGTACGCCAGCCGGTACATGAGCCGGTCGCCGAGCGAGTCCAGCCGCTGTCCGACGTTCCGTTGCGGGATGCACGTGCCGCCGCCGCAGGCCTCGGCGAAGGACGGCACCGCGAGCGTCGTCGGCCCGGTCATCGTCGTGCGCGATGAGTTCGCGAAGTCCACGTGGAACTTCCAGATGTTCAGCGAATTCGAGCCGAAGTTCAGGAAGAAGTCGGGCGAGCCGGCCGGTGGCCGCTGCGTCGAGCCGAGCGCGCCGGTCGCGCCGTCGAGATCCGAAGGCAGCATGCTCGCGACGCCGGAGCCCATGGTGAAGCACTGCCCGTTTGTCGGCTGGCCCGCCTGCATCGCCGAGCGGTCGAAGGCGCACGCGGCGGCGCCGCTGAAGGTTGAGCCGTTGAGGAAGAGGTTGAAGGACATGTAGTAGGCGTCGGGCCAGACGCCGAGCTTCGGGTAGTCCGGGAACTGGTTACCAAAGCTGAAGGCGTAGCGGTTCCAGGTCGTGGTGACGAAGTTCGACGTGTTCGAGACCGCGACGCACTGGAAGTACGGAGGTCCACCGGTCACCGAGAACTGCGTCATGACCCAGCGGCCTGCGAGCTTGTCGTACTGCACGGTCGGGTCGCCGTCATTGTTCGTCGCGCAGTTGCCGCCGCTGAAGCCGGCCCAGACGGAGTTCCCGGCCGTCGGGCCGGAAAGTAGCGCGCCGGTCGCCTTGTCGAAGGCGGCGAAGTCGAGGTTGACCCACTGGACGACCTGCGTCGCGCCAACCGCCAGGTTCGTGTCGGGCGGGGCGCAGCAGTCGGCGTACCCCGGCGTGATCCCCACCCCGACGCCGTCGAAGTTCAGGAGGTCGATGGTGCCGAGCGGCGTCGTCGCGGACGTCTGCACGGCGCTATCGGTAGTGGCCGCCAGCTGGAGCGCAGCGGGGACGCCGCCGGGATTCAGCGGCAGCACGTGCTGCTGCCGCGCGGCCGCGCTCGTCGGCGCGGCGTGGATCGGTCCGCCCACGTCGTGCCCGACCTGGGGGAGGACGAAGAAGGCGCGGTCCGGGCCGGCCAGCGGCGCCGCTGCGGCGCGGCCACCCCCGATCGCCGCGACGGAGAGCGCAAGCGAGAGGATCGCGAGCGACGCGAGGAGCTGGCGCGGGCCTTTCACCGTGTTCCTGCCATCGTTCGGGGCGCCGGAAGCCCTAAGGCGTCCGACGAACATGGCGTAGCCGCCGCTCACCGGAGGCACGGACGAACGCGCGCGGCCCCAAGCTCCCTCCCTCACGCACCTAGATGGTTCTCGGAGGCCAGAACTATAGCCGCTGTCGCATCGGTTCAGAGCAACGCGGACAGGATCTCCTAACGCGTCGTTCCCTGACTGAAACCTCCGCCCGAGAGCTCAGCCGAGGTCGAGCGCGCGGCGCGACCTCTCGAAGATCGTCGCGGATGCGGCGACGCGGCCGAGGTCGTCATTCTGGCTGTCGGTCTGTAATACCCGGCACCGATTCGCCGCGGTATAGCGCGGCAGTGGTTCGCGTAGAGGTACGCCTCGACGGTGCCCCTCATGCAGCCGGGCCCAGCTCGCGGCATGGTCAGCGGTCGCGATGACCGCGAGGCCCCTGACGG
>DASYVN010000172.1:0-6701 GCA_035937095.1 Candidatus Limnocylindria bacterium | reverse complement strand
GGCGCCCACACCAGGAAGCGGCAGACGCCATCGTCGCCGCAGGTCGCTCCCAACTGCTCGGTCATGCGGCCTTAGGTGTGTGTCTCGACCCAGGGCGCGAAAGCAGTCATGAACTTTTGCAGCAGCTGCCGCGTCCGCTCGTCCGCGAGTACCGCGGTGCTTCTCACTCGCTGAACCGTAGGGCACGAACGGGACGGGAGGCGAAGCAGGCTTTGCCTACTGGACGCCGTCGAACTGGTCATCGACGCTCGTGCCATCCGCGCACACGCCGGGCGACGGTGCCACGTTCGTCGTCGAGCTGCCGGCCGGGCTCAGCGGGAGCCGTGCCGTACGCGGGAGGTCTAACCGGGGAACGCGATCCGGGCGGCGGGCAAGCGCTGCAACATTCCCCTGAGGTCAGCAAGACTCATCGCACGGCATGACCGCCATTCGTGGCCGCTGGTCTCTGCCGACGGGCAGTACGCCCACTTCTCGTCGTGGATCGTCAGCGCTTCGACGAACGTGGTGACCTGGTGGTCGGCGCGGGTACACACGAAGTCGATGTGATCGGTCATCCACTACTTGAACGAGCGAGCTGCCTGCCGGGTGCTCACCCGTGGTGGTGAGCCGCCGCGCGCGCACGCATGAAAGGGGCCTAACCCAAAAAGGGGACCCGTCGCGAAAGGGACGCTCGAAAGGTCGCGTCCGACCAACACGTCATGCTGTGGGGATGAACGTGGTCGAAGCGGTCCTTCGCGCCCTCGCGATCTCCTTCGCGATGACGTGGGAGATCCTGTGGGCGCTCATCCTCGGATTCACCTTGTCGGCCATCGTCCAGGCGGTGGTCTCGAAGGCGCAAATGAGCCGGCTGCTACCCGATGACTCGCCGCGCACGCTCGCGCTCGCCACGCTGCTTGGCGCTGCGAGCTCGTCGTGCTCGTACGCCGCGGTGGCCCTCGCGCGATCGCTGTTCCAGACGGGTGCGAGCTTCACGGCCGCGATGACGTTCGAGATCGCGTCGACCAACCTCGTGATCGAGCTCGGGATCATCCTCGTGATCCTGATGGGCTGGCAGTTCGCCGCCGCGGAGTTCGTCGGCGGCGCGATCATGATCGCGCTGCTCGCTCTCATCTTCCGGCACTTTTTGACGCAGCAGCGGGTGGCGGAGGGCCGGGCGCAGGCCGAGAAGGGCCTGCGCGGCTACATGGAGGGCCACGCCGAGATGGACATGTCGGTGAGCGAGGGCACGCTGTGGCAGAAGATCTTCTCGGCCAAGGGCTTCACGGCGATCAGCCATGTTTTCGTCATGGACTGGGCGTCCGTGATCCGCGACATCGCGCTCGGACTGCTCATCGCGGGTGCGCTCGCCGCGTGGGTCCCGGCGTCCTTCTGGAAGACGTTCTTCCTCAGCGACCACCCGCAGCTCGCGCTCATCTGGGGCCCGCTCGTCGGGCCGATCGTGTCGGTCGTGAGCTTCGTCTGCTCGATCGGGAACGTCCCGCTCGCGGCGGTGCTCTGGAACAACGGCATCAGCTTCGGCGGCGTGATCAGCTTCATCTTCGCCGACCTCATCATCCTGCCGATCCTTTCGATCAAGCGCCGCTACTACGGGACGCGGATGACGATCTTCCTCTTTGGCGCGTTCTACGCGGCAATGGCGCTGGCCGGTCTGATCGTCGAGCTGCTGTTCGGCGCGCTCGGCCTCATTCCGCAGGAGCGCAACGCGCTTGTCGCCGAGCCTTCGCTCTCGCTGAACTACACGACGGTCCTCAACGCCCTGTTCCTAGCTCTTGCGGCCGTGCTGCTCGCACGGGCATGGCGCACCGGCGGATTCGCGATGCTCGCGATGATGGATCCCAAGGCCGACGAGACGCCGAGCGCGACGCACCACCACTGAGGTGGAACGTTCAGCGGTCGCGATCCTCATTGACGAAGCCGTCGCAGATCGTGCCCCAGCTCGCGGCCCTTGGCTCACAGATCAGCGAGACACTCGGAAATGAAGCACCGAGCGCGTCGCGTCTGCGCGCGAGTGCGACCGATCGATGACTCGAGAGCACGGATGCGGTGGCACAGCGCTTGACGATGCCAGTCGAGGCCTCAAACAGTCTCGCCGTCGTGCGCCAGACGGACGAACGTACGCTTGGCGAACCATGTCGCCCTTCGGCAGGCAAAGCGTGAGCGGCCCAAGCGGTCTTGGCTATGAGCCGAGCGAGACGTGGACCGACGGAGAGCGCCGATCGCACCAACAGGAGCGTCTCGCCCGGATGCTGCGTGAGGTCCTCGACTCCAATCCGTTCTATCGGGCCAAGCTCGGCCCCATGGCGTCGCTGCGCGACTGGGAGCAGTTGCCGTTCACGACCAAGCGCGAGCTGTCGGACGATCAGGCCCAGCATCCGCCGTTCGGCAGGAACCTCACCTATCCGCTCGAGCGCTACGTCCGGCTCCACCAGACCAGCGGCACGACGGGCCAGCCGCTGCGCATTCTGGACACGGCGGAGTCGTGGTCGTGGTGGGAAGAGACGTGGGCCTTCGTCTACCGCGCGGCGGGCGTCACGGCCGCAGACCGGGTGTTCTTCTGCTTCTCGTTTGGGCCATTCATCGGATTCTGGTCGGCGTTCTCGGCCGCCAATCGCCTCGGGGCCCTCGCGATCTCAGGCGCGACGATGTCATCGAGCGAGCGCCTGCGCGCGATCATCGCCACAGGAGCCACGGTGCTGGTGTGCACCCCGACCTACGCGCTGCGTCTTGCCGACGTGGCCCGAGAAGACGGGGTCGATCTCTCGAAGACGACATTGCGCGTTTCGATCCACGCCGGCGAGCCGGGTGCGTCGATCCCGGAGACGCGCGCGCGGATCGAGGACGCGTTCGGCGTCCGGGCGTTCGATCACACCGGCGGTACGGAGTTCGGACCCACCGGATTCAGCTGCGCGTCCCGCGATGGGGTGCACCTCATCGAGCGGGAGTTCATCGTCGAGGTCCGCGCCGAGAATGGGACCGTTGCCGCGGAGGGCGAGGGCGAGCTTGTCATCACGAACCTCGGTCGCTGGGGGTCCCCCGCGATCCGGTATCGGACCGGTGATCGCGTGCACGCCAGTCGCCGAGGCTGCGGATGCGGCCGGACCTTCGTGAAGCTCGAAAGGGGGATCCTCGGTCGGGTCGACGAGATGCTCACCGTCCGGGGGGTGAACGTGTTTCCGAGCGCAGTGGAGGGGATCGTTCGGCGCTTCGCCGAGGTCGCCGAGTTCCGCATCGAGGCGTACACCGAGCGCGGGATGGACGCACTCCGCTGCACGATCGAACCGCGCGACGATGCGGACGCGGCCGGGCTCGCTCGGGCGATCGGCGAAGCGATCCACCGCGACATCGGCGTGCGCGCGGAAGTCCGCCTCGCGGTACCGGGCAGCCTCCCGCGGTTCGAGCTCAAGGCGCGCCGATTCAGCCGACTGCGAGAGGGCGATCCGGCGTGAGCTGATCGGAGCACGACCCTCGATCTTGGCGATCGCCGTCGAACCGAGACATTCGACCTAGCGCGAAGGCGTGACCACCTCGCGCTTCCTCGCGACGATGGCAGCTAGGACTTCCTGCTTTTCGGGCTCCGGCACTTTGAAGTGGTCGAGCGCGCGGCCGATCTCCGCGCCGACCTCGTCGAACTCGGCGGAGGTGATGCATCAGGCTGCGCGTTTTGAACAATCGATGAACGTTGAGGGGACAGAAGGCTTACCGCTGCGCGCGTAGCACCTGATAGGTAATGGAGCGCCGAAGGGCGAATCGATGTTTCGCCCACGCCGGAAGCCGACGCATCGCAATGTCCGTCCACTCCATCGAGCCGAGCCGGCGCGACCCACGCAAGTAGCGCTCGAGGGCTACGCGATCGTCGAACGAGACACGGAACCAATAGTGCCCGTCCTCGCTGACGGTGAACTTTCCTTGGCTCAGTACGGCGTTGATGGCCGCGTCGGCCGCACGGTCATCCACCGCCCGGCTTCGTTTCGTCTCCACTTCGCCGACGACGCGTCGCGCGCCTCCCCTGAGGTGCTCGATGCGTGCCCGCCGTCTCGGATCTGGTCGCACGTCGATCAGGACGCCGCCGGGGCTGAGAAGCTTGTGGACCGCGGAGAGGGCATCGACCATGCCCGTTCGTCGCACACATCAGAGCGACCATGAGAACAGGACGACATCGAACCGCTCCCCTCGCGCGACGAGGCGCTGCGCCGCACCGCGGCGAAAGCTCACGTGACGCCAGCCGTTGTCCCGCGCGCTCGCGCGCGCGACTGCGATGGCGGCTCGGTCCGGGTCGATCCCGACGACGCGCCGCGCCAGGGGCGCCGCGGCCAGAGCCAAGCGGCCGTCGCCCGTTCCGACATCCAGTAGTCGAACGCCACGGAAGCGCTCAGGCGCGCCGAGTTGGCGGAGTTCCCACGCGCCATCGGGTCGGTACGCGGAGCCGCATCCGGTGCGGTCGACAGAGCCTGCCATACGCCGACACTATGACGGGGCGACGAACGGCGCCCACGCGGGAGGTGGATCGTGGCGACAATGCACAACGTCCGGATCGACAACGCGCGGCAATCCGCGGAGAAGGCGAAGACGGATCCGTCGGCTGCGCAGCTGAAGGTCGACCTTGTCGGCGACTGGCGCGTGGATGAGACCAAGGCGCAGTTCGGTGGCACCGTCAAGTTCGCCAAGGGCGAGACCGTGTTCGAAGCCGACTTCCCGGCGTTTCTGAGCGGAGACGGCCGGGCGCCGTCGCCGCTCGTCTACTGCTTCTGGGGCGCGCTCTCCTGCTACGCCTCGACGTTCGCGATGCAGGCCGCGATGGCCGGCATCGAGATCAAGACGCTGCGCTCACGGCTTCGGTTGAACGTCGACTTCCGAGGCGCACTCGGGGTCGCGAAGGTCAAGCCGCTCGACGTGTTCCGGTTCGAGATCGAAGTCCAGACCGACGCATCCGACGCCGACGTCGCGCGGGTGAAGCAGCTTGCCGACGAGCGGTGCCCCGCGATCTGGGCGATGGATCATCAAGTCCCGCACACGACCGATGTGCGCAAGGGGTAGGCAGCCTCCCGCTCCGTCCTACGCCGGCGTGCGGGCATAGACGGTCACGCCGCGGGTATCGAAGTCCTTCGCGTCGCTCTCGTGCTTGCTCCCGGAGAACACGTCGACCTCGCTCGACAACTCGACGTCGATGAAGCCCATCTCCTCGAGCAGCACCCTCCACTCTGCATCCAGCAGAGCACCGGCAATTCAGCCGCTCCAGAGCGCGATGTCGTCTCTCGCGTCCTGCGGGACTTCCTTGTGCACCAGGATGTCGCCGACCTGGATCCGTCCGCCGGGCTTGAGCACCCGGTGCATCTCGCGGAATACGGCGCGCTTATCCGGGCACAGGTTGACCACACCGTTGCTGATGACCACGTCGGCGGTGTGGTCTCTCACCGGCAACGCTTCGGCGAATCCCTCGCGGACCTCAACGTTCGAGAGGCCGAGCTCGCGCGCGCCGAGTTCGGTCTTGACCCGCATCGCAGAGGTCATGTCGACGGCGACGACCCGGCCCGCAGGACCGACCTGTTGCGCCGCGATCAGCGCGTCCAGTCCAGCTCCGCAGCCCACGTCTACGACCTGCTCGCCAGCACTAAGGGCGCCGAACAGGAACGGATTTCCCGTCCCGGCGAACGACGCGACCGTGGCCGCCGGGAGCCGATCGATGACCTCGCTCGGGTACCCGAGCATCAGGGCCAGCGGCCGTCCGGTGTGAAAGTGAAAGCCGAGTTCGGGGTTGGTGGCGACCTCGCTGTACTTCGCGGCGATGGACCGCCGAAGCACGTCGCGATCAACGCGCGCGATGCCGACCTGGCTCAACTCGGACCCCCGCTGCCCCGGGCAACGCCCTCAGCAGGCCATGCTGCTCGCTCTGCCGGTCGATGACCAGTCGCGTCCTAACGTCGGCGGCGCTCACGCGCCGGGTGAACGCATGCCGAGCACGTCGCTCGGCCCGTTGTAACCACGCTCGCGGAGCCGAGCATGGCCCGGACCGGACACGCCGCGGCCCGCGAGCTCGTCGCGGACGGCATCGGCGATCGCGCCGGAAAGCCACGATCCTTGCTCGGCCCATTGATCGAGCCGCGGCAGGATCGCGGCCGCCCGTTCCCTGTCGCCGCTGATCACGCAGGCGATCGCGTGGTCCTCCCAGCCCCAGCGTTCATCGGGCGCCGGCGGGATCAGGCCAGCGCGGTCTCCGAGGATCGCGCTCGCTGTCCCGAGCTGGTGAAGCTCGTCGGGCTCGCGGATGTACGCGCGCGCGCGACCGAGGAGTGCACGCGCCTCGTCCATCCGGCCCGCGCGCGCCTCGGCGATCGAACCCGCTGCGAGGACCGGGGTCCCGCCCCCGGCGCAGAAGGTCGTTCCCTCGTTCGCCCGGGCCAATGCGAGAAACTCACCGGCGAGCCGGCGGACGGTGGCCCAGTCGCCTTCGTACTCCGCCTGCCAGGCCTGCACCCCGAGGGCGTGGGACGAGATATGCGGTCCGGCGGCGCGCGTGCGGCGGGCGAGCTCGTCGGCCAAGCGGTGGGCCTCGGGAAGATCGCCGCGCCAGATGGCGACGCGTCGGCGAGGCGCGAGCGCGACCTCGGGATCACTGATCGCGTCCGAGAGCTCGCCCAGCCGCGCTGCGGTCGCCGTCATCCCGGCGAAGTCCGCGGCGCCGAACTGCATCTGCGCGAGCTGCG
>DASYVN010000171.1:0-6329 GCA_035937095.1 Candidatus Limnocylindria bacterium | reverse complement strand
CGACGAGACGATCGTCACGATGAGATAGACGGTCAGCACGATGTTCGCGACGAGGAACGGGACCGCGATCGCGAAGAACCGGGCGCTCCCGGAACCGAACGGGGTCCTGAACGCCGAGGGCGCGACGCGGATGAGGAAGATGACGACGGCCACTATCTGGAGCGGCGTGGCGAGAGCAGCGATCGGGATCACCGCGAGGAGGAGCCCGCCGGCGACGCACAACCCGCCCACGAACAGCGCGCCGATCATGACGTTCGACGCGAGCGTGCGCCGGGAGCGGTCGCCGAGGAGCTGCCAGTCAATGAGCCCGACGGACATGAGGACCAAGTAGCCGGACACCTGCGCAGTCGCGTGCGCACCGACGGGGTCATTCGCGAAGATCTTCGCGCCGGTCGCGAGCTGGATCTGGATGAGCACGCCGAGCGTTGAGCCGATCACGAGGGATACCAGCGAGAGCACGGCCGCGAGCTGGGCGACGCTGAGCCGGCCCCAGCCGATCCCGGATGCCGCACCGATCGCGAACACCGCCCACATCACGATCACAAGCAGCAGCAGGGTCCCGGTGATCGCGCGTGCCGGCAGGTTGCCGCTGAAGAACGCGGCGACGTACACCGGTATGGCCACGGCCGAGAGGATCGCCAGTGCGCGGGTATTGCGGTCCTTGGACACCGGGACCGCCGGCCCGAAGAGCCAGAGGACCATCGCCATGGCGCCGAGGGTGATCCAGCCGAGGGTGCCCGAGTGCACGTGGGTGAGCAGGACGTCGCGGCTCAGGGTCCCGAAGATCTTTGTCCCGTTGATGACCCCGATGGTCGGGGTGACGATGAACACGATGAGCCCGGTCTGGAGCAGCCAGCCGATCTCGGTGGCAAATCGTATGGGTCTCACTTGTTCTCCTCCTCGCTGAGCAGGGAGGCTAGCGCGCGCGGGAGTCCAGCGCCACGACTTGGATGTTCTCGGGCAAGGAGCTGCGCGACAACGAGAGCTTCGAGGTCGGCGTGATGTCCTTCACCCCGAGCTCGTGGAGCAGCCGCTCGAACGGACTGTCCTTCTTGTTGCTGTCCGGGTCGTACGACATCGGCACCACGACCTTCGGCTCGAGCTGGTGGATGATCTCCGCCGCCTTTGGCGCGGTGAGGTCGGCGTCGGCGCCGCCGATCGGCACGAGGACGACGTCGATGTCCCCGAGCTTCTCGAGGTCCGCCGTCGGGAGCACGTGCCCGAGACCGCCGAGGTGGCAAATGACGAGGTCGTCCAACCGGATCGCGTAGATCGTGTTCCGCCCCCGCTTGGCCCCCTGCTCGTCGTCACGGAAGGTGCCGATCCCGGTCACCAGGATCTCTTTGACCTCGTACTCGCCGGGCCCGCGGAGCACCACCGGCTCGCCGCCGACCGACCGGAGGCTGCTGTGACGGGGGTCGTCGTTCGAGATGGTCACCAGATCGGCCGCCGTCTTCGGGATGGCGGCACCAGAGCGGGGGTCGGGCGGGTCGGTCAGCACGACACCTTCCCGGCCCCGCAGCCGGAAGCACGCGTGACCGAGCCACGTGAGGTCCATGGAGAAGGTGAGAATACGCCGAAACACGGCAGTGACGGTCCGGGTATGCATCGTGACCGCACCAGCTGCCGGCCGGGAGGCCCCGCGCTGACACGGACGGACCAGGAGATCGTGCAGCGGTGCCTGTCCGGTGACGCGGACGCCTACGAGGCTCTGGTCGAACGCTACGGAGGTCGGGTGTACAACGTCGCGCTACGGATCACGCACGAGCCTGAGGCCGCGCGCGACTGCGCTCAGGACGCCTTCATCCGCGCGTATCGCGCACTCCACCAGTACGATCCGGCGTACCCGTTCGGCCCGTGGCTCTTCCGGATCACGACGAACGCGAGCCTGAACTTCATTCAGCGCGGGCGCGGGCACGAGATCACCGTCGAGGAGCTGCCGGACAGCCCGGAGCCGCTCGAGTCGGGCCCCGAGCTCTCCGCCGTCCGCCGCGAGGACGTGCAGGAAGTCTTGGACGCCATGGCGCTCCTCCCGCCCGCGTACCGGGCGGCCCTCACCCTGCGGCACATGCAGCAGCTCTCCTATCAGGAGGTCGCCGACGTGCTCGGGATCCCGATCGGCACCGTGAAGACGCACCTGCACCGCGCGCGTGCCGCGCTCAAGGCCACGCTCGCGGAGCGACGGCGCGCCCGCTCGTGAACGACCTCGAGCGCGACGAGCTCGAGCTCCATCAGCTGCTGAGCGCCGTGCGGCCCGCGCCCCTTCCGCTCGGGTTCCGCGACGCGGTCATGCGCCGTGTTCGCGACGATGGCACGGCGACGCGGTGGGAATGGATCTTCGCGGCGGTGCTCGCCGTGCCGAGCCTGGCCTACCTCGGGTGGGGTCTCGTGGCCCACGGCGCCGAGCTCGGCGCGTCCATCAGCGCGATCCTCGTCGCGGCGCAAGGACTGGACCAGATGACCGGCGCCGACGTCGTGATCGACGGCCTCGCGATCGTCTCGCTCGCGCTCGTCGGGATCGGGAGCGCGGTGGCGGCGCACGCGATGCTGCGCGGCTCCGAGCAGCATCGAATGATCGCCCGATGAGCGGACGCGACACGGTCTTCGCGCTCGGCGCCATCGTCGTCGCGATCGCGATCGCGACGATCCTGCTCGTGGGATCGATGGCCGCCGCCACGGACAACAGCGGCGGGTCGCGCTTCTTCTTCGTGAACTTCGGCGGGCGCGTCGCGCCGCCCGGGCGGGCTGTCGTGGACGCTGGCAACGTGCCCGTGCCGCTCCGGGTCGTCGTCCCGTTCCAGCGCGGCGTGTCGGACACCGCGCGCGACGCCGCCGGCTACCTCCTGGTCGTCATCGGCGTGTCGGCCGTCCTCGTGCTCGGGCGCGACCAGGTGCTCGGCGCGTACCGCGCCACTCGCGGGACCTGGCGCGATCAGCTCCGCGTGCTCGGGACCGGTGTCGCCGTGGTGCTGCTCCTCGTGTCCGCAACGTTCCTCAGTGGCGTCGTGTTGCTGGGTGCGCTCGCCGCGGGTTTCCGCGACACGCCGACCGGCATCCAATTCGGGCTACAGGTCGGGCTCATGACGATCGCCGTCTTCGCCGCCGGCTTCCTCCTCGTGACGCTCGTCGGCTTCGCGGCGGCCTCGTGGCGGCTCGGCGACACGATCTTCGGCACGCGGATCATGACCGGCTGGGCCGGGCAGATCCCCACTCCGCTCGTCGCGCTCATCGGCGCGACGATCCTGTACGTGCTCATGCAGCTGCCCGCGATCGGCGGACTCGTCGCATTTGCGGTCGTCGCGTACGCGCTCGGCACCGTCGTCGTCGCGCGGGTCGGGCCGAGCCCGGCCGCATCGGTGACCGCTGCCACCTGACCGATCCGGTCTCGCGTGAGAAGGGAAGAGGACAGATGTCGATCATGCAGAAAGGACTCATCGGCGCCATCGCGGCGGGCATGCTCGCCGCCGCGTGCAGCAGCGCCCCCGCGGCCGCAGAGGCGCGCACCGCGCAGGTCGCGCGTGGCGCGGTCACCCAGACCGTCGCGGTTTCGGGGTCCGTGAGCTCGGCCGGCACGATCAAGCTCAACCCGGCGACGAACGCGAAGGTCGCCCAGCTGTACGTGGCGGTGGGTCAGCAGGTGACGGCCGGGCAGCCGCTCGCGAAGCTCGATACGACCGACCTCCAGGCGGCGCTCGCGACCGCGCAGAACAACGTCGATGCCGCCCAGACGAACTACGAGAAGGCGCTGTCCGGCGTCGGTGACGCGCGGAGCTCGTACGCCCAGACGCAACAGTCGACGGCGAGCGACATCGCGACGGCCCAGTCCGCGCTGGCGAAGCTCAAGTCGAATTACGGCGCGGCGAAGGTCAACTTCTCGAGCCTGTACGGCTCGCTCATCAACGATCTCGCGACCTACGTGTCGCAGATCAGCGTCGCGCAGCAGCAGCTGGCGAAGATCCAGACCGACCTCGCCTACGCCAACCAGATCAGCGACAACAAGTCGGCACAAGGGTCCATGAACCAGGCCAGCGCAGCCCTCGGCAACGCCCAGAACTACGTGGTGGGCGTGTACGGCGCGGCCGAGGGTGACTACATCGGCGCGGTGAACCTCGTCTTGAACGCGGTGAGCGCGTTCGATGCCGCGATCGCCGCGAACGCCGACCCGACCGCGGCGGGCACACAGCTGGCGACCGCCCAGCTCGCCTACAACGCCGGGGTCTCTCGGCTGACGAGCGCGATCGACGCGCCGAACGGCCAGCTCGGGAGCGCCCTGTCGTCGGCGAGCAGTGCCCAGAACTCGCTGAACACGGTGAGCGCGAAAACCGACGCGACGCTCGACACGGCCCGCGCCGACATCGCCGCCCTGCTGGTCACCCTCACTGGCGACCAGCAGGGCGCGACGTACGCGAAGAACAAGATCAGCCAGGTCGGCACGTCGCTCACGACGATCAGCGACGCCATCTCCGGCAGCTACGTCACCGCAGTGCAGAATGTCACCGCGGCACAGATCCGTTCCGCGCAGAGCCTCCAGAGCGCGCAGACGTCGCTAAACAACCAGCCGTCGAACGTGCAAAGCGCTCAGAACTCGATGAACAACGCGCAGACGGCGCTCGCGACTGCCCAGGCGAACCTGGACAACGCGGTCGTCAAGGCGACGGTCGCCGGCGTCATCGTCTCGATCAGCGCGCAGCCCGGTGAGAACGTCGCCAGCACCAGCACGACCGGCTTCATCGTCGTCGCGAACACCGGCTCGATGGCCCTCCACGGCACGATCGGGGAATCCGACATCGTGAAGCTGAAGCTCGGAGCGGTCGCGACCGTCACGGTGGACGCGGTCGGCACGGCGAAGATGACCGGGAAGGTCATGTCCCTCGACCCGGTCGCCACGATCGCTTCCGGGGTGCCGGTGTACGGGGTCGACGTCACGATCGATCTCGCGAACCCATCGGTGAAGCCCGGGATGAGCGGCACGGCCAACGTCATCATCGCCAGCAGCCCGAACACCCTCACCGTGCCGAACCTCGCGGTGAAGACCGCGACCGGACGGCGTTACCTGACCGTCATGAAGGACGGGCAGCCGGTGGATACCGACGTCACCTTCGGCATCGCCAACGACACCGTCACCGAGGTCCTCACCGGCGTGCAGGAGGGGGACGTCGTCGTCCTACCGCAGCCGCGCGCCGCCGCGAGCACCGGCCCGCGTGGCATCCAGATCGGCGGCGGCCCAGGGGCGCCCGGCCGATGAGGTCCGCCGCGCCGAACGCGTCCGGTCCGGTGATCCGACTGCGCGGGGTCACGAAGACGTACCGCATGGCCAAGGACAACATCGTCCAAGCGCTCCAGGGCGCCGACCTCGATGTGTATCCGGGTGAGTTCGTCGCGCTCATGGGCCCGTCGGGCTCGGGAAAGTCCACGATGATGAACGTCCTCGGGTGCCTCGACGTCCCCGACAGCGGCAGCTACGCCCTCGCCGGGCAGCAGGTCCGGCAGCTCAATGACGATCAGCTTGCCGCGATCCGCAACCGGCACATCGGGTTCGTGTTCCAGACCTTCAACCTGCTGCCCCGCCTCAACGCGATCGAGAACGTCGAGCTGCCGCTCGTGTACGGCGGCAGCGCGCGCGGACGCACCCAGCGGGCGAAGGATGCGCTCGCGGCGGTCGGTCTGGGCGAGCGGATGCACCACAAGCCGAACGAGCTGAGCGGTGGGCAACAGCAGCGCGTCGCGATCGCACGCGCGCTCCTCAACGACCCGTCGATCATCCTCGCCGACGAGCCGACCGGGAACCTCGACTCGCGCTCCTCGGCCGAGATCCTCTCGATCTTCCAGCGCCTCAACGACCAGGGGAAGACCGTGGTCATGGTCACGCACGAGCCCGACGTGGCCGAGCACTGCAGGCGCATCGTGCGGATGCGCGACGGCGTCGTGTCCGGGGACGAGCTCGTGCCGCAGCCGCGCCGGGCCGAGGACGAGCTGCGCAGGGCCGGCGCGAGCCAGTCGGTGGATCTGCACAGCGGCACCGTCACGCACCTCCCGGCGGCGGCCCGATGAAGGTCCTCGACTCATTCCGCTCCGCGCTGCAATCGATCATCGTGAACAAGCTGCGCTCGGCGCTCACGATGCTCGGCGTCATCATCGGCGTCGCGTCGGTGATCGCGATGGTCGCCGTCGGCAATGGCGCCTCCGAGCAGGTGCAGAGCACGGTCCTCGCGCTCGGTTCCAACCTCGTCAGCGTGCAGCCGGGGCAACAGACCGACCAGGGCCTGCGCGGCGCGGGCGCCCAGGCGCAGAGCCTCACGCTCGACGACATGCGCTCGCTGCAGGACCAG
>DASYVN010000170.1:0-6756 GCA_035937095.1 Candidatus Limnocylindria bacterium | reverse complement strand
CGGCGTCTCGCCTGGGACGCCTGCCTGAACGTCCGCGACCTCGGCGGCCTCACCTGCGGAGGATCGACCCTTGCCCGCGGGCGTCTCGTGCGATCCTCGATGCTCGGGACCCTATCGCCGGCCGGTCGCGCCGCGGTGCGAGCGCATGGGATCCGCACGGTCATCGACCTGCGTATCGACGACGAGCTCGCCGAAGCGCCGAGCCCGTTCCGCGAGGGACTGGTCTACCGGCACGCGCCGTTCACGGCGGCGCGGGCGATGGGCCTCCATCGCGCGGCCGTGGACGGCTCGATGTCCGACGAGCTTCGGCGCCTGGCCGTTCCGGGTGGGGGACTCGGGACCGCGGTGAGCGCCATCGCGGGGTCCGAACCCGGGATCATCATCCACTGCCTCGCCGGCCGTGACCGCACGGGGATCGTCGTCGCCGCGACGCTCGCCGCCATCGGCGTGCCTGACGACGAGATCGTCGCGGACTACGTGGCGAGCGACACGGAGCTGGCGGATGAGTACGTGCGGTTCAAGGGTGCGAATCCGGATACGGCGTCCGACATGGATGCGGCGATCGAGCGGCGCGCCTGGACCATGAGTGAGGTGCTCACGACGCTGCGGCTTGCGTTCGGCGGGGCGGCAGCGTACCTCCGCATCGCGGGTGTGTCGTCTGGCGAGATCGACGCGATCCGCGCGAAGCTGGTCGGGTGACCCTTCGCGACCGACTGATCGAGCGGGTCCGGGCGCGCGGCCCGATGACGTTCGCCGATTTCATGGACGCCGCGCTCTACGACCCGCAGGACGGCTACTACACGACGAAGGCCGCGATCGGGTTCGATGGAGCGGACTTCCTCACCTCGCCAGAGCTCGGCCCGGCGTTCGGACGGGCCCTCGCGCGGGCGGCGATCGACTGCTGGACCGGCATCGGCAGACCGGCGCAGTGGGACATCGTTGAGGCTGGAGCCGGGCGGGGGATCCTCATGCGCGATCTCCTCGACGCGCTCGGTAAGGAGCGCGCGGAGGCGGCCCGGACGGCGCGCCCCGCGATCGTCGAGGTCTCGCCACGACTGCGAGAGCAGCAGGCCCTAGCCCTCGAGGGCCGCGAGCTGCGGTGGGCATCCGTGGCGCGCGCGCTTGCGCCGATCAGGGGCGTGGTCTTCGCGAACGAGGTCCTCGATGCATTTCCGGTGCACGTCCTCGTGCGTGCCGAGGACGGGGTGCGCGAGGTGTACGTCGACGCGAAGGACGGCGCGCTCGTCGAGACGCTCCGCGCGCCGAGCCATCCCGATCTTCGCTACCGCGTCCCCGACAGCCTGCCCGTCGGCGGCTGGTGGGAGGTGAGCCTCGGAGCCGAGGGGTGGGTCGCGCAGGTCGCCGCCGCGATCGCGCACGGCTACCTCGTCATCATCGACTACGGCGGCGAGGAGGCCGACCTCCTCGCGCGTGGTGGGGCCGGCACCGTGCGGGGGTTCTCGCGCCATCGTCTCGTGGCCGACGCGCTCGCAGCGCCCGGCGACCACGATCTCACGGCGAGCGTCAACGTCACGGCGATCCGCCGCGCGGCGGAGGGCGCCGGCCTGACGCTCGCCGGGGTGACGACGCAGCGCGATGCCCTCATCGGGCTCGGGGTGCGCGAGGCGTACGGACGGCCGACCGCGCCCATCGACCAGCTGCGTGCCGCGAGCAAGCGGTCCGCGATCGACGTTCTGCTCGAGCCGAACGGCCTCGGCGCGTATACGGTCCTGTGCTTCACCAAGGACGCGCCCGCCGAGGGGTTGCGCATCTTGGCTCGGTAGACTTCCGTGATGCGCATTCGCGTCGGCTGTGAGTTCGTCTGGGAGACCACCGCGCCGGTCCCGATGTTGATGCTCGTCCGCCCGCGCGCCGACGCCGATCACATCGCCGTGTACGAGTCCACCTGGAGCGATCCCGAGCTCCCGATCCACGAGTACACGGACCTCCACGGCAACAACTGCTGGCGCTTCGTCGCGCCGACGGGGACGTCGGCGATCCGCTACGACGCGGTCGTCGAGATCCCGGAGACGCCGGATCCGGTGGTGCCCCACGCTGCGCTCCACGCCGTCGAAGACCTTCCCGACGACGCGATCGTGTTCACCCTGCCCAGTCGCTACGTCGAGTCGGACAAGCTGCTGGATGTCGCATGGGAGCTATTCGGCAACACGGCGCCGACCTGGGAACGGATCCAGGCCGTGTGCGACTGGGTGCATACCCATATCGAGTTCGTGAACGGAGCGTCGACGCCGGCCACGACCGCCTGGGACATCTACCAGCAGCGTGCCGGTGTGTGTCGCGACTTCGCGCTGCTCTCGGTCGCGCTCTGCCGCGCCCTCAACATCCCGGCGCGGTATACGTTCGGATATCTCCCGGATATCGCCATCGAGCCGCCCGATGTGCCGATGGACTTCCACACCTGGTTCGAGGCCTACGTCGGCGGCCGCTGGTACACGTTCGACGCGCGCCACAACAGGCCGCGCGTCGGCCGGGTGGTGATCGGCCGCGGCCGCGACGCCGTTGACTGCGCGCTCTCCACCGCGTACGGCAACGCGCGCCTGGCGAAGTTCACCGTCTGGTCGGATGAGATCACCGCCGAGCGGCCGGGCGGGCCGCCGCAGGAAGAGGACGCGGACAGCGCGGAGGCGGCCGCACGGTCGCAGCCCTGAGCGGCCGTCCCGACTGGCCACGGGTCGGCCGGGCCGTGTTCCGCGTGCGGCAGCACTACCGATACACGTACACCGGGCCGGTGTGGGACCTGCGACAGCGCCTGGTGATGATCCCCCGCGACGTGCATCGCGACCAGCGCCTCCTGCAGCACGACCTCGCCGTGCGCGGCACCGAGGGCGACCACCGGCTGACGTGGGAGCGGGACGAGTTCGGCAATCGCATCGCGCGCGTCGTCGCGAACCGGGTGCCGCAGGCCATCGACTTCGAGGCCGTCTTCCGGCTCGAGCGCCGGTCCTCCTCGGTGATGCCCGAGCCGCCGCCATGGCGCAATGACGCCGAGCGGCTGGCGTATCTCCGTCCCACCGCGCTCACCGCGCCCGAGAAACGGCTCACCGATGCCGCGCTCGAGATCGCGCGGAAGTCGGCCGACGCGGACGAGCGCGCCGAGCTCGCACACCTCTGGACCGCGAAAGCGATCGCCTATCAGTTCGGCGTCACGGGCTACAGCACGCCGGCGGCAATGGCCCTGCACCTTGGGCTGGGCGTGTGCCAGGACTACGCGCACATCCTGCTCACGGTCCTGCGCTTGATGAACGTGCCCGCGCGCTATGTCTCCGGCCACCTCATCGGTGAGGGTGCGCCGCACGCCTGGGTCGAAGCATTCATCGAGCGGGGACCGGGCGCGGTCGAGGTCATCGGCTTCGACCCAACGCACGCCCGGCGCACGCGGATCGACTACCTCACCGTGGCGGTCGGCCGCGACTTCGCCGACGTGTCGCCGACCTCGGGCACGTATGGCGGGCCGGCACAAGGGCGGCTCGCGGCGACGAAACAGGCCGAGGTCGTCGAGCTCGATGTCGCCGGAGCGGCCGGGGCGGTCGCATGACACAGGACCCGGGGACCGCTTCCGCTCCGGCGTACGCACCGGATGGATTCTGGGACGAGATGTTCGAGGCGCCCGGTCGGGTGCGGCCGCATTACGCCGACCTCGCCCGCCGGCTCGCGACGCTCGCCGCGCCGGACGTCGCGAAGCGGCAGCGCGCCGCGGAGCTGTCGTTCCAGGCCCGGGGGATCACCTTCTCGGTGAACCAAGATCCGAGCGGGCCCGAGAAGACGATGCCGTTCGATCTGGTGCCGCGCATCGTCACGGCTGACGAGTGGGCCCGCATCGAGCGCGGCCTCGAGCAGCGCGTCCGCGCGCTCAACCTCTTCCTTCACGACATCTACCACGAGCAGCGGATCCTGCGGACGAACCTCATTCCGGCCGAGCTCGTGCTCGGCGCGCGGGGCTACCGCCGCGAGTTCCGCAACGTCGACGTCCCCCTCGGCGTGTACACGCACGTCGTCGGCAGTGACCTCGTGCGCGACGGGCAGGGCACCTGGTACGTCCTCGAGGACAACCTCCGCGTGCCGTCGGGCGTGTCCTACGTCGTCGAGAACCGCCGGGTCCTGAAGCGGGTCTGGCCGCAGATCTTCGCCGACTATCAGGTGCGACCGGTCGAGGGCTACCCGCAGGACCTGCTCGACGTCCTGCGATCGGTGGCCCCGGGCTCGGACGATCCGACGGTCGTGCTCCTCACGCCGGGGGTCCACAACTCGGCCTTCTTCGAGCACGCGTTCCTCGCGAAGTCGATGGGGATCGACCTCGTCCAGGGATCGGATCTCTTCGTGGACGACGCCGCCGTGTACATGCGGACGACGCGGGGCCGGCGGCGGGTGGACGTGATCTACCGCCGGGTCGACGACGACTTCCTCGACCCGCTGGCGTTCCGTCCCGATTCGCTGCTCGGCGTGCCCGGCCTTCTCGCGACGTGCCGAATGGGACGGCTGACGCTTGCCAACGCCATCGGCACGGGCGTCGCGGACGACAAGGCGATCTACGCCTACGTCCCGACGATCATCAAGTACTACCTGGGCGAGGATGAGATCCTGCCGAACGTGAAGACGTACGTCGCCGCCGACCCCGCCGACCGGTCGTACATCCTCGAGCACCTGCCGGAGCTCGTCGTGAAGTCCGTGAACGAGAGCGGCGGCCACGGGATGCTCATCGGACCGCACGCGTCACGCGCGGATATCGACGAGTACCGCGCGCGCGTCGGGGCGGATCCGCGCGCCTACGTCGCCCAGCCGACGCTCGCGCTCTCGCGCCACCCGACCTGGAGCGTCGACCACCTCGAGGGCCGGCACATCGACCTGCGGCCGTTCGTGCTGTTCGGCCGCGAGGTGCGGGTGACACCGGGCGGGCTGACCCGGGTCGCCCTCCGCAGCGGCTCACTCGTGGTGAACAGCTCCCAGGGCGGCGGCGCGAAGGACACCTGGGTCCTGGAGAACACCTGATGCTGTGTCGGGTCGCCGAGGACCTCTATTGGATGAGCCGCTACGTCGAGCGGGGCATCGCGGTGTCGCGCCTCATCGACGTCACGCGGCACCTCGAGCTGGACGCGGGCACCGAGGACTTCTGGGCGCCGCTCGTCGGGGCCATCGACTTCGCGAGCGACGACGTCCGCTTCTACCTCACGAGCGACGCGATGAATCCCGACTCGCTCGTGTCCTGCGCGCGGCAGGCGCGGACGCTCGCACGCGGGATCCGCGAAACGATCTCGAGCGAGATGTGGGAGGCGCTAAACACCCTCCATGTCGCCCTCGCGACGCCGGCGACGAGCCGGCAGATGCGCGACGAGGCCGGATCGTTCGCGCGCGCGGTCCGCGAGCGGCTCGAGTCCTTCCACGGCCTCGCCGAGTCGACGCTCGCGCGCGACGAGGAATGGCAGTTCATCCAGCTCGGCACGTACGTCGAGCGCGCCGACGGTGTGGCCCGCGTGCTCAACCGCCAGGCGCACCTCTTGACGCGGCCGGCCGACGGCGGCGACCCCACTGGGCCGGATACGGTGCGCTGGCTCGCGGTGCTGCGGACGTGCGGCTCGGCCGAGGCCTACGCCCGCTATTACTCACTTCGGGTCGAGCCGGCGCGGCTGCTGGAGTTCCTGCTGCTCAACCCGATCTTCCCGCAGTCGGTGCGCTTCTCGCTCGCGGCCGCGTGTCAGGCGCTCGACGCCATCGCCGCGCTGCGGGTCGCCGCAGGGAACGACCCCGGACCGGCGATCCGGACGCTCGGCCGGGCGCGCGCGCAGGTCGAGCTCACGGCGATCGACGAGGTGTTCGATCGCGGCCTCGAAGCGTTCCTCACGAACATCCAGGAGCTCATCGCCCAAGCCTCGGACGAGCTCTCGGCCACGTACCTGCGCGACCAGCCCGCCCCAGGCCGGCTCGTCGGCGTCGCGCGCGCCTCGGTGCTCATGGCCGCGCAGCAGCAACAGCAATGAAGATCTTCGTGGAGCACCGCACATCGCTGGAGTACAGCGCCGACGTTGTCGAGAGCGTGATGGACGCGCGGCTCGGCCCGCGCACCGACGAGCACCAGCGATGGGGCGCATTCGAGCTGAAGGTCTCGCCGAGTGCCGCGATCCGGCGGTACGCCGACGGCTTCGGGAACGTCGCGCACCTCATCACCGTCGCGAAGCCGCACCGGACCATCGACGTGGTCATGCGGGGCGAGATCGAGACGACCCTCGCCGATCCGTTCCAGCCACCCCGCGCGCGGCCGACGGCGCTCGCACCGGGCCACGCGGCCGACTACCTCGGCCCATCGCCGCTCGTGCCGCGGGTCGCGGAGCTCGACACCACCGCGGCGCCGATCGCGGGGGCCGGGGAAGCGCCGTTCGAGATTGTGCAGAAGCTCATGCATGTCGTGTTCGAGCGGTTCGACTATCGGAGCGACGTGACGACCGTCGCGACGACGGTCCCGGACGTCCTCGCGCACCGCACCGGCGTCTGTCAGGATTTCGCGCACGTGCTCATCGGGCTCTGCCGCACGGTCGGCATCCCGGCGCGGTACGTCAGCGGGTACATTCTCGCGGGCAGCGATCGCGCCGCGCCGAAGCGCGGTGCCGGTGCGTCGCATGCCTGGGTGGAGGCGTTCACCCCGACGCACGGCTGGCGCGGCTTCGACCCGACGAATGACCTCATGGCGAGCGAGCACCACGTGAAGATGGCCGTGGGCCGTGACTACCGCGACGTGCCACCCAC